>DAOTVD010000090.1:0-5357 GCA_034437075.1 Anaerolineae bacterium | reverse complement strand
CGTAAATTGGGGGGCAGAAGGACTACCCGCCACACCAACGATCCCCGACCCTGCATCCAGGTTCAGGCGACTGGTGAGGGCCGTGCCACTATTCAGGTCGGAGAATTGCACAGTCAGATGTTCTTGCGCGGTACTGCCGCTAAAGCCGGATACATTGCGGCTGAACGCCAGGTCACCGCCGCCCAGCGCGGTCAGTTCGATTTCATAAGATTGGCCCACAGGCAAGCGGGGCAGTTCAATAGGTTCTTCAAAGACAACGCGGTGTTCGGTGCCATAATCATTTGGGCCATCGCTGAAATCGACATCCAGGGTTTGGCTGCCCAATATATCGGGGAAGGGCGTTTCTTCGGCGACCTGAACACGCACGCGCAACTGCTCGGCGGCAGCATCACTGCTCAGGTCGGCCACATGATGCAGGACGATTTCCTCTAGCAGGACTTCGCCTTGCAGATTGAGTGGCACAACGGCGCTCGCGCCTTCATCCAGGCGCACCGTTATCGGTATATCCAGGGCAGGGGTAAAGGTGCCCAGGTTTTGCAGCCCGGCGGTGCCGTCTTCGCGCTCGACCCACACGCCCAGGTCGCCCGGGACGTTCTGCTGGAACCACAACGACGCCGCCACGCGCGTGAGCAAATGACGGTGCATATTGGCCATGCCGACCCCGTACAGGATCGTATAGCCCAACGTGAGCACCAACAATAGCGCGGCGACACCCTGCGCCATCCGCACCCGCCCCAAGACCGGGATAGGCCACACGGAGCGAGCGCGCCAAGCCCGCCCGGCTATATCCACCAACAGCCAGGCTGCGAGCAACGCCAGCGGGCCATACATGGGCAGGAAATAGCGCATGGTCGAAACCCAATTGGCACCCAGCCAGCCGAAATAGACCGCAATCCAGGCGACGAGCAAAGCCAGGCGCGTCCAGCCTGGGCGCGCGCGCGCGATCTGGACGACGGCCCACAAGACCCCCGCCCAGGCGACCAACCCCAGCGCGGGCCCCATGCCGTAAAGCACCATATTTTGCCAGGGGAATAACCAGGGGGTGCGGTTGGCCCATTGCCAATTGGGCGGGATATCCTGTTCGCCAGAGACGAGCGAGCGTGCCTGGTTGATGTTCTCTAGCCACGTTTCGTTAATGCCCGCCGGGATGAAGCCCAGTCGCCCGAGTTGGTCGTGATACAGACCGATGAAGGCGTGGGGCTCCAGCACGCGGAAGCTAAGCACCGTAAACGCCCCCGCCACGAGCAACCCGGCCATGCCCACGGTGGCCAGGCGATAGCGTTCATTGATAATCATGTGACGGTCGAACAAGGGCAGGCTGCGGATGAGCACCGCCAGCAGCAACAAGCCCACCGCCGGGGCCATGTTGACGCGCCCGGCGAGGGTCGCGCCGAAGGCCAGGCCAAACATCACATAATCGCGATAGCCGAAGGCCGTGCCACTGGCCATCAGCACGATCAGACCCAGCGCGGCAAGCACGCCCCAGCCACTTATCGCGCTGCTCAGCCCCACGATCAGCGCCCACAACCCCAGCGGGATGCCAATCGCCAGGCTCCAGAACACGACCTCGCGTCGTCCTTCGGCTTTGTATAGCGCGGACGCTAGCAATCCGCCCAGGCTCATCAGCAAGGCGTAGAGAGCCAGGGAGCTAAAATCCGCCGTTAATTGATGCGCCAAGCTATCGAAAACCCACAAGCCAAAAGCGCCCATCAGCCAGGGCCAGGTGCCGCCATACGCCGCCAGATCGTTCAGGCCCATCAGAATGAAGGCCATGAGCGCGGTCATAACGATGACGCCCCCCAAGAAACCCAGCCCCGTGATGCTACCCACAACTAGGGCTATCCCCAAGAGCGCGCTGCCACCGCCCCAGGCTAGGCCCAGCGCCACATAATCCCGTTGTGCCATATTCAAGCTGGCAACTGCCCCGCTTAGGCCGAATACCGCGCCATACACCAACAACGGGATGGCGGTTACTTCGCCCAGCGATTCGAGTTCCCAGGCCCACAAGGCTAGCGCACTGGCGAACCACAACCCTGGGCTAAAACGCGCCGGGCGGGACGCATCATGAGTAAGTACGTTGACGGCAGCATACAAGGCCAGCATAAACCAGAGCGAGGTAAAGGCATCGGCTGTCCAAAAATGGCTTTGTTGAATGGGAAACGCCGCAAAGGCATACAGCGCCGCCGCGAGGAGCCCCGGCCCGCGCCCGAATAGCTTCAGCCCTATCAGGAAAACGACCAAAATGGCGATTGTATCCGCCAAACTGCTGACCAAGCGCCCGTTGAGTTGAATCCCGGTGAAGCTGACATGCGGCGAAAGATTGCGCGCCGATGTGCAGGCTATCCGGGCCAGGTCGTCGTTGCCCGCATCGGCCAGACATTGCTGGTATTCGGTCTGCCGAAAGGCTTCGCCGGTCGCGCGGACGCTGAACAGAGGAAAGCGGCCATACACAAACAATCCAAAGCCCGTATTATTCGGGTTCAGGTCGCTGCACTGGGCATCAAAGTAACCGCCGACGCCGGTGCGCTGGATCGCTTGCTGGCGTTCGGCTTCGGATAGGCCATCCAGGGCGGCTTGCTCGGGGGCTGGGTAGCGCGCGTTACATAATTCACGGCGTTCGGTGGCATCTTGTGGCCCAAAAGCGACGAGATTCGTGCCAACCCGGCTGGCGACATCCGTTAAAAAGCGTTCGTCGGGGTGCAGGTGGGTGAAGTCATCCCAGTTGCGGCCCGTCGCGCGCAGCGTATACCCGGCGGCGAGGATCGCAAGCAGGACGACCAAGGTCAGCATATCGGCGCGATGCGCCCAAAACCAGGCGCGGGCACGCATGGCAAAAGACAGTGCACTGGAGGAAGGGCTGGTTGGTTGCATGGTTTATTCTGTGTCTCGCGGACGAGCGGTTTAATCTGTCATTACTACACGGTCATGTCCACAATCTCTCAGAAGGGTAGCCGAAATGGATGCGATTGTCCAACCCGACCCGGCAGGTGGTATGTAAAGGCTTTGGTTTGGGTTAATCCCTGCCGCCAGAAGAAATGTGTAGATTCTGTTTTACATGCTGCATAAGCTGAATTGCGTTAAGGTTTTGTGAATTCTCTCCGAGGGCTGGGTTGGGTGTCCGGTTTGTGTCCGGTTTGTGTCCGGTTTTCCTGAATCGGCCCCCCAAATTATGTTATCATGATGACAACCTCGCCATGTAAGGGTGGGGGCGTGACATGACCGAGATCAAAATCACAAGAGGGACTTCTGACATGGCTACCTTACCGGAACTTGATTTGCCACCGATTCATATGTTTCATCGCCCGGCCTGGGCTTACCCGCATCTTGCTGGTGTAAACTGGCAAGAGCATCTGCGCGATTTATTGTTCCCAGAAACCCAAATTTTGCTAGATCGTCTGGATTACGATGGGGGCATGCGTGTCGCTGTAGAACGTTTGGAAGAACTGGCCCACTTCTACAAGATTCCATGCAATATCTATTTGATACTGGCCCAGCAGAATGCGGAAGGAAAAACGCGCGAAGATTTCATTAAAGCCTATCGTGAAATCGAAATGGAAATCGTTAAACGTTATTACAACGAACAACGCCGCAAAGAAAGCCCCCATACCCAACTGCTGCGCAAAAACAAAAAATAGAATGCATTTATTCAGAAATGCGCAATAACACCGCCCCCGGCGGTGTTTTTTGTTGTGGTTAGCAAAAAAAATCAGCCATTGGCTGATTTGCGAGAAGCGGGCAACGGGATTCGAACCCGTGATAACAGCTTGGGAAGCTGTTGTGTTACCACTACACCATGCCCGCAGTGATACTGGCATTATAGGCGCGCCGGGGCAGGCTGTCAAGCGCCATCAAAATTGCCGTTCGACGTTCGTGGTGCGGTCGGTATCGGCGGGGGGCGTAAATTGGCTCGGGCTGGCTGTGGTGGCGGTGCGTAAGGCTGCTTCGCCTGCCTGAGCAACGGCCAAAAAGTAAACCGCGCTGATAATCCAAAACGAAACCCATAACATGAGGTGCAAAGCCCCCCGGATGAAGGTGCCGAATGTCTCGCCATCAAAAAACGCAAACACGAACAAAAACCCGGTGCCGCCTATTCCGATGGCCAAGGCAGCATGCCAGCGGGGGGTCATGCGCGTGGTGAAGGCTG
The DNA here is from genome assembly GCA_034437075.1 of Anaerolineae bacterium. GTDB lineage: Bacteria > Chloroflexota > Anaerolineae > Aggregatilineales > J027 > DAOTVD01. Next base: position 1,213 of record DAOTVD010000090.1, on the reverse strand, counting down.
CCGCGCCGCTGAACAACAGCGCCAAGGCGATCAGAAAATGGTAAATCTCCGTCCATAGGCCCGTGAGCTCGATGTATAAATCGCGTTGGGCCAGGGTATCGGCATAAATGAGCAAATAAGCGAACATCGCCGTCATGCCCATGGTCGAGATCGTCGCGCCCAAGGCGATGGTGTCGGTTAGGCCACGCCAGATGCCCCAATCTTCAGGGATCATCAAGGCGGCGCTATACCGTGTGGCTAGCGCGCCGATGGCATGCGGCCCCAGGTAAAACAGAAAGAGGACAAAAGCAATCAGCGGGCGGTCTTGCGGTTCTGGCACAGCCACCATAGCCATCGACTCGGCATTTTGAATGTCGAAGAATTCTAGGCCAGTGTCTAACACAACGGGCAACGCCAATAATCCCACACCGCCCATTACCCCCCCGGCAAAGATCAGGGCGGCCAGGTTACGTAGGCGGTGAATTTGTTGCGGTGTCATCATGTGCGTTTCCCTATCTATGTCCATGCTGGATGTCAGATGCAGTTGGGATACGCTTTCTTACGTTGGGTCAATTCGACGGTGGGGTATGGTCTATTTTGTAGGTGGGTTGTTCGGTGATGTGGGGATGAGTGGCACTCAACAACAGCACCAGATAGGCCCCCAATGGCGCCATGAACAGCGCTAGCCCGGTCACGTTGCCCAGGATGAGGTATATGGGCGAGCGTTCTGGGTTGGCGGCGAAGCTAGCAAAGACCACCCCCCCCAGGCCCACTATCAGCCCTAAGCCATACAGCGGACGAGGCAAGTTTGCCGCTCGGAATCCGCGCAGGCTTATCAGGATGAACGCGACATACAGGGCCACATAGTACAAATACGTGGCCAGGCGATGCACTTCGAGCAGGGTTTTTTGTTCGGTGCCGCGTGTGATGTAAAGTTCTAGCCCCACGAAACAGCCCCACGTCACCATGACCGCGCCCGCAGCCAGATTCAAGCATAGCCGAATCGCGAAATAGGTTGTCATGGCGTGGGCGGGCAATAAGGCCCGTGCGATGAGTTCCGCCCCGACAATAATCAGCAAGAAGGTTGGCAAATACGACAGCGTAAACCCGAGCAAAAAGAGCATATGCTCTGCCGGGGGGCGTGGCTCTACTGCAAATGGAAAATCACGCGCGCTACTCAAGTCATAGTATTGCACACTGGCGCCGAAGACCAGCGCGTGCACCACCAAGCCCA
>DAOTVD010000089.1:0-4926 GCA_034437075.1 Anaerolineae bacterium | reverse complement strand
TCGTGGCGACGCAGGCCATTGAGGTTGGGGTCGATATGTCCAGCCATGTTCTACATACTGAACTCGCCCCGGCGAATGCCATTCTGCAACGTGCGGGGCGTTGTGCGCGTTACAAGGGTAATCAAGGTGACGTTTACATCTACCAGCATGTGGAGTCACCAGATGGGACTCTGGATTTATGTGAAAATCCTGCCCCATATACGGCCCAGGGTGACCTATTCCCGGTGACTCAGGATGCCTTTGCGCGTTTCAATGGACAGCATCTGAATTTCGATGCAGAGCAAGACATCATTACGCAAGTACATGGCAAAGCTGACCAAAATATCCTGATAATGCTGCGTGCTAGCGAAGGTTCGCATATCAAGCAGATGCAGGCTGTGATGCGAGCCTGTGATAAATCGCAAGCCAAAGGCCTTATTCGTGACATGCAAAGCCAGCGTGTAACGGTGCATGCCGAACCAGAAAAACTGTGCATTGATCCTTATCAAGTGCCCGCCTTCAGCTTGCATCCCGGTACCCTGAAAAAGGCCATTCAAGCTTGGCTAGAAGCCTATCATGGGCGTGATGATATTGCCTGGGCCGTGCAGATCATCCGCACAGATGACGATGAGGAACGTGAAGCGGGTACGCAAACCCGTTATTATGCGGAACCCATTTGGCATGCTGAGGATGTGCAAGGCGCGCCGCTGGTAGTGGTTCATCCGGCTTTAGCAACCTATTCATCCAAAGTGGGGTTCATTCTGATGCGTGAGGATGGGCCAGCCTGGCAAGCACCGTTGCCGGAGAAAAAACAAATGCAGCGTTCCAGGGTGGGCAGCGGCTATCTTTTGGAAACCTATGAAACCCATATTCGTTATGTTGACGATGCTTTCAAGGCATTTTGGCCAGAACTCGCCTGGGCGGCAAATCGGCTAGAAGCACGCTATGGTTGGGCGACAGGCTCTGTGGAGCGGGCCGCACAACTTGCGGTGTGGTTGCATGATATAGGTAAACTAAACCGAGATTGGCAAGCTTGGGCAGCAGATTATCAAAAACGCATCGACCATCCAACTGAACCTGAGTCGGCCTATGCGCATACCCAATTCAACTGGTCCGACGCGCTCCACAAAGATGCTGAACGCGCAGCCCGACCTCATCGCCCTCGTCATGCCTTGGAAAGTGCTATCGCTAGCCTGCCAATTGTGGCGGCGGAATTTGGCCACCAAGATCATCCCTTGGTGGCGGCGGTTTTCAGCGCGATTGCCCGCCACCACAGCCCAGATGCCAATACGTTGTTATCGGATTTCATACTGCGCGATGATGCATTGCGTCACATTTATGCAGTTGCCGATAACTTGCCTCATGTCGAGGATATCCCCGGCCTCAAGACACGGATGTCTATTCCCTTTGGCCGTGAGTTGATCGCGCACCTGATTGCAGACCCAAGCGACGAGGCGAAGCCAGCCCTGCGCGGTCGCTTCTCAGCGTATCGCTTAATCGTGCGGGCGCTACGCCGCGCGGATAGTGTAGGCACAAAAAACGGAGCAATGGGGGTGCGCCGTGGTTAGAACGCAGATGCATATGACAAGGTACCCTCGACGGGTCTATGGCAAAACTATGCGTGATGTTACGCTTAATTTTCAGTACCCTCATGTCGGGCTTGTTCAAGGATGCTACAAGATATTCTCTTCTTCAAGGCCCTATAGCTATACTTGTAGGAATGTTGAGATTGTGATATTCTCAAACTATGCGTAATTTACTATAAGGGATGCAGAATGCCGCATATGTCCTACCGTATCATTGGATCAAGGGTCTTGATACGTTTTGAGTACGTAGAACCAGAAAAGTTCTACACCTATATAGATTTCCTGAAACGGAAATTCGTTCGACCAGTTTGGAACTGGAAGGAAAAGGCTTGGGAATTTCCCCTAGATGATCTTGAAGAGGTCCTTGGGTTCTGCCAGCAACATCTTGGCCTTCCCTTCCGGCAGTATCCAAACTAGCTCATGATGGCTGGTCGGATACTCTACCAAGTATCCGGCCTCACATGGAGGATTATAGCAAAGATGGTCTATCACCAGTTTTTTGTAGACAAAACCACCCACACATTTGCAGATGAGTTGGTAGTCTTCGGCGTGGCCAGGTTGCTGGAGGAAGTCGCGCGACAGTTTCAGCTTGACCCCGGCCTGACTATCACAAATTGTGGTGGGTACTATCACCTACGGCCTACGGAGCCGCTCTCCTCAGAGGTAATTGATCATTTACCAGCGCCACTTGCCTTGGCCCCATTCATCCGCACGCCAAAAAACGGCAAAGATATTCCGCCGGACGCTTACGTGATCGAATATGAAGAACAGCGCGACCGGGTGAATGCCTTCTTTGCAGCGCGCAAGAAAGGCGAGGACGACTTACCCGCCGCGCCGCATCCGGATTGGGATGTCTTTCGCGCGATCAACCCGGCAGCATTACCGGGCTATACCAGTCTCTTGAATAGTTGGTGGGCTGCTCAAGCAGCGTTGCCGGATATCTTACGCCTCTTGTTCGATCTGTTCAGCCAGACGCCTAACGATGTCCATGGCGCGATGCTCGCCTGGAAGGCGCTGGATGATGCTCATGATTGGGGTATCAAACCCGAGGCTACGGGCCAGCAACTCTACAACCCCGACCAAGGCAAGGGACAAAATAAGAGCAAGTCGGATGGTCTGAGCATTGGCAATGTCAAGAACTTCTGGCTACTGGAATACCTGAAAGCTGTCGGTTTCTACGACGGTGCCATGACGCGGCTTGTACGTGGTGCCAAAGATCGCAAGACCTTCGTTTTTGCACCGAGCAAGCTAGACTATGATCAGCATCACCAGGTGCGTGTGGCGTTTCGCAGCAAGATGCAGTTCAGCGAGTCCTCTACGCGCTTCGACATCCTGGCGGCGCTACGCTATACCGAAGCACTTATCGAATATCACATGCAAAGAGATGCCAGCACCAATCCCTGGTTGCAGATGGCTTACAACCCCAATAAAGAAATTGCCGGGTTTCGTACGGCTTTCTATAAAGACCTTGGCAATGCGGTCGCCACCATGAATCTAGCGTTTATTGCTTTGCCGGGGTGGATCAGCATTCAATCGGATGAAGATGCCGACCGTTATCTGTTAGTGTTGCGCGAATTGCAACAAGTAACCCAGCAATTTGACGAAGGCAACAGCGACGCATTTACCTTGCTACAACACCTGCGCGATTTCGTCTCGGGCGACGACCTACGCGCGTTTTTTCGGTTCACTGCCGCCTTCCCCGCCTACTACATGGGCATGCGCGAACGTGGCAAATACGCCCAACCTCTAACAACAGCTTTAGTTGAAAGGATCATGATGAATACCCACCGCACCTATTCGGATGTGCTCCAATCGGAGGGCTTCCAGAGTGTTGCTTATGCCATCCGGCAGAGCACCGTCACCGCCCAGTATCGTAAGAAACAGGGCGACCGTAAATATGATGTTCGCTATGGCCTGGGGCAGGATTTGCTGCGCAAGGCCCGCACCCCGCGCGCGTTTATCGCCGCACTGAGCGAATTTATCGCCATGTATAACGCCGAAAATGCTCAGGTGATGGAGACGCGCCCTGCGCCCTATCGCAAGAGTGTCCAGACCGCTCATATTGAAGAAGTTATCGCCTTCATTGAAGATGATAATCTGGGCGCAGAAACCGTAGCGAACTTGTTGGTGGCCTATGGCTATGCGCGTGTTTCCCGTGATGAAGAAGAAATTGTCGAAGAACAGGAGTCAATCTAATGGCCGAACAACTGTATAGTCTATCCATAAGCGCCCGCGCGATTATCGACATGCATAGCCTGAATAACGAAGGTGGCGAAGGCAACCAAATTCAGACGCGCATGGTCAATATTGTAGATGAACGAGGTGAACTACATAACGTCAATGCCATCAGTGGTGATATGTTCAAGCACATCCAGGCCGAGCATTTATGGCATTTGGCCCGTGAAGATGCCAATCTGCCTTTATGCGCTGGTTGCCGTGACTTCAACGCCAATCGCATTAATGCCGACCCCGACTTCGCGGCGCGCACTGCCGATTTGAGCGATGCCGCCGTATTGGACGACCTGTTGAAAAGCTGCGCTATAGACGACATTGAAGGTATTCTCATCACGGCAGGCAAGCGCAGCCTACCGCGTAAGAGCGTGGTCGAATTTGGGTGGGTCGTTGGCGTGCCAGAGCATGTCGAAACGGATAGCTATTTTCATGTGAAATACGCCCCATCGGATCGTACTAAATCAGAAGAAGGGCGCGCGGCGGAAGCTGAAGCGGGTTCAAACCTCGGTCAGGCCATTTTTCATCGTCCGGCGTCTTCGGGCATCTATGCCGCAGTCACGCACCTGGAAATCTCGCGCATTGGCTTCAATGACATCACCCAAGAATATGTGATCTCGCCAGAACAACGAGAAGCCCGCGCGCGTGCGTTGCTGCAAAGCCTGCTCTACACCTTCATGGAACCGAGCGGTGCGATGCGCTCGGCCCAAGCGCCGCATGTCGTCAATGTAGAAGGTGTGGTTAGCATCAGCCAGGGGCCGGTACCCGCGCCGACCGTAAGTCCACTTAAGACCGGCTACCGTGAAGAAATCGCTGCGATTCAAAAATCATTGCAACGCTTTACGGGTGATCAGGTGCAGCTTGCGAATTTCGATACGTTATCTGGTTTAACAGAGATCGTCGGTGATCTGCTGGAAAATTTCACGCCTTATCAAGTGCAGTATCAGTAAAAGGATATTCTGATGTGGATCATCACAGAATACGAGGCCACGTCACTGTTTAGCCTAAAGCCCGCTACAGCGACGGCATCCGGCGGCAAGACCTTGGTCACGCCGACGCCCTTCGCTATCAAAATGGCACTGTTGGATGTCGCCATTAAGAGCGAGGGACAACCCGCTGGGGAATCAGCCTG
>DAOTVD010000088.1:0-12106 GCA_034437075.1 Anaerolineae bacterium | reverse complement strand
TTCAAAGGGCACGACGAACGTGCGTAAATATAGCGTGTCGATGTAGAAGCGATTTTGCAGCGCCGTCCAGACCCCATTCCCGAGGCGGTCGTGCAGCGGGTCGCGCTGGCCTGCTTCCAGGGCTTGCAAGCCATAGACCCAATAGGCCAGGCCCAGCCCGCCTAGCGCCGCAATGAACGAAAAGATGACGGGCAAGAAGCTAAACTCCGGCGCGACAGCAGTTTCAAAGCCGCCTTCGACCACGGTCGGCATGCCATCTTTGACGAAGTTCTTAAACAAGTTGTTGCCGCCCGTCAGCGCGCTAAACCCGGTGAAGTCCTCGTGGATGCCCACCCAGCCCGCCGTCAGGGCGAAAAAGGCCAGGATGGTCAGCGGCAATTGGATGGGGAACGAGTCTTCGTAAACGGTCAGGAACTTGCGCAGCGGGCCTTTGCCTTTCAGGTCGTCGTGCACCACCTCATCATTGTTCAGGATTTCGTTCCAGTGCAGCGCAGGCGGGATGTCTTCCAGCTTGCTTTCGTCTACGTGATGGCCTTTCATCAGCGTGGCATAGCGCGCGGCGTCGCTGCGCGGTTGGCCCCAGAAGGTGAGCAGCCACATCCGCCCGGTATAAAAGGCCGTGAACAGCGCCGCGATAAACAAACTGACGAAAACCAGCAAATGCAGCCAGTAGATACCGTCCGAGGTGCCCACGGTGAAGGCATCTGCGAAGATTTCGTCCTTCGACCAAAAGCCCGCCGTCACCAGCGGGAAGCCTGCCAGGCTGAGCGCGCCCGCGAGCATCGTCGCGGCGGTCAGCGGAATGCGGTTCATCAGCCCGCCCATGTTGCGCATGTCGTTGGGCGGCGCGACAAAATCTAGCTGGATGCCGTCCGGCACCATGTTTGTATTCCAGGCGGGGTCGTCGCCGTCGCGGTTGTAGGTGTGCAACATGCCGTAAGGCTGCATATCCAGCGGGCCAGGGTCGTGAATCTGGTCGCCGGGGCTGTCGTGTTGCACGATGCCGGGCGGGTCCTGGTCTTCGAAGGGCGGATGCACATCGTCATGCGCTACGCCGTGGTCGTCGTGGCCGTGGGTATGCAGGTCGTGCGCGTGGTGTTTGCCGTGCTCCATGGCGTGGATCACCGCGCCGGAACTCATGAACAAGAGCGCCTTGAAGAACGCATGCGTAATCAGATGGAAAAACGCGGCGATATACGCGCCAATGCCCAACGCGGCGACCATAAAGCCCAATTGCGAGATGGTCGAATAGGCCAAAACACGCTTAATGTCATTTTGCCCCACGCCCAGCACCGCCGCGCCGAGCGCCGTCAGCGACCCGAGAAGGCCCATCAGGATCAGCGGCTCGTTGTAAACGCCGTGATGCGGGTCAGCGCCCGCGGCAATCAGCGGATTCATGCGGATCACCAAGAACACGCCCGCCGAGACCATCGCCGCCGCGTGGATCATCGCGGAAACGGGCGTTGGGCCTTCCATGGCATCGGGCAGCCAGACGTGCAACGGAAATTGGGCGGCCTTGCCCAGCGTGCCCGTGACGATCAAGAGCCCGATGAGGCTCGCGGCGCTGATACCCAAGATGGGCGCGTCGGTTTCGGCCAGGCGCGTCAGGGTCGCCAGGCCGCTTTCGCCGTACATGATCTCGCGGAAGTTTAGCGTGCCCGTCTCAGCATACAGATAGCCGATGCCGACGAGAAACAACACATCCGCGATGCGCGTGACCATGAAGGCTTTCACGGCGGCTTGGTAGGCGCTCTTTTTCTCGAACAAGAAGCCGATGAGCAAATAGCTACACAAGCCCATGACCTCCCAGCCGATGAACAGCAGCAGCAGATTATCGGCCACGACGAGGGTCAGCATGGCCCCTGCGAACAGGCTCAGGTAGGCGAAAAAGCGCGAATTACGCATCTGGTGCGGGTCGTCGTGCGGGTAAGCGCCCATGTAACCGATGCTATAGATGAAGATCATCAGAATGGCCAGGGGCACCATAAAGAGCATCACCGCCGAAAGCGGATCGACCAACACGCCCATACGAAAGGCTTCGCCCACGCCCAAATCCATCCAGGCGATGCTATCGCCGTAGGCCACCTCGCCAAAATCCGCAATGGTGCTGACGTGCAAGAACACGCCCCAGGCCAACACCCACGAAATGCCCACAGCAGTGAGGGCCGTCAGGTGGCTGAGGAACTTGTTGCGCCCTATAAAGAGGACGATCAGCAAAAAGGACACCAGCGGCGGCACCGGAATGAGCCACGCGGTAAAGTTCGGGTCTAAGAAATTCACATCCATACGAGTCTCCGAAGGGCTAACGTTAGTTGCGTCACGATAGCGTTACCATTTCAGTAAATTGATGTCTTCGGCTTCGACGGTGGCGCGGTTGCGGTAAATGGAAATCACCAGCGCCAATCCGACGGCGGCCTCGGCGGCAGCCACCACAAATACAAAGGCCGCGAAGACCTGCCCGTCAATATCCGCCGGGTTGATATAGCGCCAAAAGGCCACGATATTGATGATGACGGCGTTAAGCATCAGTTCGATGCTCATCAGGATGGCGATGGCGTTACGCCGCGCCAGCACCCCATATACGCCGATGCTGAACAGCGCAGCCGCGACCAGTAAATAGGCATAAAGCGGTACCATAATGATTTCTCCCCGTATCCGTTAGGCGTCGTCTTCGCGCGCGACGACAATCGCGCCGATCATGGCGGCGGTCAGCAGCAACGAGGCCAATTCAAAAGGCAGCACGAAGCCATCCCGGTCGGCAATGCGCAAGCCAATCGCGCGTACGGTCTCGTATTCGACGTCGTCGGGGTCGTCAATGTCGGTCATGTCGGCGTTGACATCTTCTAGCGCTTCGATGCCGAGTTCATCCACCAGGGGCGTCAGCGTCAGCGCCAGGCCCGTGAACAAGACCACCGCTGTAAAAGCGGCGGCGGCACGTTGGCTATTGTAGGGCTGTTCGAGGCGCATCATCCCGCGCGTGAGCATCACCCCAAAAACGATGAGGATGCCAATCGCGCCCATATACACCAGCACTTGAATCGCGGCCAAGAAGGGCGCCACCAGCAGCACAAACAGCCCAGCCACGCCAAACAGACTCAGCAGCAAGTACAGCGCCGAGTGAAACAGATTGCGCGCGATCACGACCATCACCGCTGGGGCCAGGGTCATGAGGGCAAAGATGATAAACGCGAGCCATTGCAGCGTTTCGTCCATCGCGTTCGATTCTCCTCTCTAGTCGTGTTAGTCCGAAGCAGAAACCGCTGTGCCGCTGGGCGCGTAGACGGTTTCATCCACCAAGCCTTCGACCTTCTCGCGCTCTTTGCGCGCGTAGTCGCGCAGCAAGAACAACGTCCCGGCCACCAGCAGCAGATTCCCAGCGAACAGGGCCAAGGTGCGCGGCACTTCGGCCAAAAAGCCCGCTTCGGTGGGTTCGGGCAAGACTTTCCACAAAAAGCCCATCAGCAGCAGATTGGCCACACTCAGCGGCACCAAAAAACGCCAGTTAAACGCCATCAGTTGGTCGATGCGCAGGCGCGGCAAGGTAAAGCGCAGCCACATGTGGATGAGATACACAAATAGGGCCTTGCCCAGCATATACACAATACCCAGTTCGGGCACTTCTTCGACAAACGGCCCCCACCAACCGCCCAAAAAGACGATAGCGGTGATAAAGCAGATGAGCACCGCGTGCAGCCATTCGCCCAGGTAGATCATGGCGAAAGGCATCCCGCTATATTCGATGTTGAACCCGGCGACGATCTCCGACTCGGCTTCGAGCAGGTCGAAGGGCTGGCGCCCCACTTCCGCCGTGGACGAGATGAAGAAGATCAGCATCGCCAGGGGGGCCATGGCCATATACCACATGTCGCCTTGCGCGAAGATGACGCCTTGCACGCTCAGCGTCCCCGCGAACATGACCGGCACCAGCATCGCCAAGACCATCGGGATTTCGTAGCTAATCATCTGGGCAATCACGCGGAAGGCACCCAGCAACGCATATTTGTTGTTGCTGCCCCAGCCGGCCATCAAAATACCGATGGTGCCCACCGAGCTAATCGCCACGATATACAGCAAGCCGATGCTCAAATCCGTGCCGATGAGGTCGGGCGAGAGCGGCATCACTGCCAGAATACCCACCACGGAGATGACGATAATCACCGGGGCCAGAAAATACACCACCGTATCGGCGCCGCGCGGCACGATGATCTCTTTGGTCAGCAGCTTCAGCGCGTCGGCCACCGATTGCAACAAGCCAATCGGGCCGACGCGGTTGGGGCCGATGCGGTCTTGCATCCGCCCGGAAACCTTGCGCTCTAGCCAGATGGTCAGCAGCGGGGCCAGCAGGCCAATGCTGCCGATGATGACCGCCGTAGCCAGCGTAATGATAATCGCGGCAATGTCGTCATTGCCCACAATATCCCGTACCAGATCAGGTAAGCCAAACATGGTCTATTTCCACTCCAATGCGCCTTTGCGGAAGGCATAGGCCAGGCCCTCTAGCAACAAAATGATGAAGACCGCGCCCGCCAAATACGCGAACATGCCTAGTTCGTTATAGGCCACGGCCCAGGGGAACAGCAGCACCATCTCGATGTCGAACACCAGAAAGATCAGCGCCACAATATAGTATTGCACTTTGAATTGCACCCAGGTATCGCCCACCGTTTCGACCCCACATTCGTAGGTGTCCGTCTTCAGCGGATTGGGGCGCCGGGGGGCGACGATCCGGTTGGCGATAATCGGCGCCACCGGGAAAAACCAGGCGATTCCTAAAAAGGCACCGATAAAAACCCACTCGTTCAGTTCCATGGCTGTGTCCACTCCTTTAGCAGAGCCCTGTCTATCATGCACGCCTTTATTCATCGGGCGTTCTAACCCGCGTCAAATGCGGAGCATACGATGAACAAATCGTGAGAAACTCCGCAAAAGTATAGCGCAGCGCTTTTCGATTAGCAACGCATTGGGAAAAGAATGGCCTTGCGGGATACCGCGCTAAGGCTTTTCCAGAAAAATAATTACCCCTCCCCATCCCCCTCCCCGAATTCAGGGAGGGGCTATTATGCGCACGAGTAAGTTCTCCCCCTGAATTCGGGGGGAGCTAGAGGGGGGTAAAATCAAGACGGTATCCTTTTCGACAAAAGCAAGCGGCATAGTTAAATACTTGGAAAAGCCTAAGGGCTTAAGTCGGCATCATGAGGGCGCGTCAGCGGCAGGAGTATGGGCCAGCGCGCGCCGCTGAAAGGCGGCCAAGCGTTCCGCGCCTTTGGGGGTCATGCGCACTTGGCCATCCGCCAGGCGCACCAGCCCCTCGGCCCGTAAGCGCGCCATCACGCGCCGCACCTTGCCGCGTGGCCAGTGGAACTCGTCCGGCAAGTGATCCAGTTGCAGATGCACGGCGGCATCGGGCATGTCTTGATGATGCAGGATATGCCCCAGCACGACGAACGCATCAAAGCGTTGGCGCTGCCGGGCGCGGCGCACCACCGACGATACCAAGCCATATTGCGGCGAGGCGACCCAAGCCAGCACAAAGAACCCGAACATCATCAGCACAATAGACGCCGAAATGGACGTATTCCAGGTTTCTTCCAAGCCCAGCCCCAGCGCGCGATTCAGCCCCGCCAGAATGTCGGACACCTGCACCACGCCGAACAGCGACCCGCGCGCCAGGTCATAGCCCCAATACGCCGATGCCGCCCCGATGAGCGCGCCCAAGCCCAGCATCGCCGCTAAGCGATCCGTCAGCAGATAGGCCGCCGCCGGGGGAATAATGAAGAACGCGATCACCAAAATCGACCCCACCGCATCGAAGGCCCCCACCGCCACCAGGCTGACGAAAATCATGGTCGCGTAATGCAACATGCCGGGCCGAAAGCCTAGCGCCATCGCCAGCGCGGGGTCAAACGCCGTGAGCTTGAGTTCTTTATACAACAACGCCACGAAAGCGACGGTCAAGAGCGCCATCAGCCCCGTGACCGTGATGGCCTGCGGCCAGAAGACGAGCTCTGGCGCGGGCGCGCCCGGCGGAAATAGCCCCAATTGGATGGCTTGCGCGGGCGTATACGCCTCGCAATTGCGGCAACTCTCGCGGAACTCGGCGGCGGGGTCGCGCGGGTTCAGCCCCTGCGCTGTGCAGTTGATGCATTCGCGCGTGACCTCCGCGCGCGGGTCGTCCGGCGTGATGATTACCGGGTCACAATTCGCCAGGCAATAGCTATTCGTATTGGCCCACGCGATGCCGATCTCGCCCGCCATCACGGCGTCTTCATCCAGGTGAGCGTCCTCCACATAGCGCGAGACGAGGATAATCGACACGGCGAACAAGAGCGGAAAGGCCAGCCCCAGCGCGGCATCCTGGCGCACCAAGCCCGAGCGCTGGATGAACTCGGTCAGCACCACGGTGGCGACCCCCGCCCCCGCTGCGCCGATAATCAACCAGGGGGATGATAGATTCGGCTCCGCGCCGAAAACGCGCGTCATCAGCAAAAACGCGACCACAATCCCCAGCAGCACCGTATGGCTGATGGCGTCCGTGGTCAGGGCCATCCCGCGTAGCAGCAAAAAGGTGCCCAGCAAGGCCCCCGCCAGCGCGATAAACACGCCGATGAGGGTCGCGGTATGTTGTGGGTCGCGGAAAAAGCCGTTCAGGTCTTCGCGCGAGACGAATATCAGAAAAAAATCAATCAGGATGCGTTCTAGGGCGCTCATTAGCGTGCGCCTCCTCGTAGCAGCGACTGTTTCTGGCGAATGATGCCATGCGTGGGCTGGGTATATAAAACGGTCATCAGCGTGCGCCCCCTTGTAATTTCCGTTCCAGTTTTTCGACCAGCGGCGGCGGCAAGACCTCGTGAATATCGCGTTGGCGGTCTTCTTGCACGAGCGGCAGCTTCAGTTCGTCGCCATACTGCCGATACACGTCCCATAGGCGCTGGTTATGCGCGTCCTGCGCGGCGAGTTCGGCGCCCGTTGCGGTCAATTGCCACGTATCGCCGACGGCCTTCAGGTAGCCATCCTGCGCGAGTTGCTCTAGCCCGGTCGCCGCCGCCGCGCCGCCCACGCCTCGGATAAGCCCATCCGGCACAGGATGGTAGGCGGTGCCGTGCGCCAGGGCGTATTTATACGCATCCCGCAAAACGGTTTGCGCCGCGAAGCGCCGCCGGTCGGTGCGTTGGCGGGCCCAGGCCCACAGAATCCCTCGGTCGGGCGCGAAGGCTAGCGAGACCATCACGACGCCGAACGCGACCACGATAATCATCGGCCCGGTCGGCAGATTCGCGTCTAGCGCGCTGAGCACCGCCCCCACGCCCCCCGCGAACGCGCCAAACAACGCCGCCAGAATCACCATTTGGTCGAGCTTATGCGTCCATTGGCGGGCCGCAATGCCAGGCGCGATGAGCATCCCCACCATGAGGATGACGCCCGCCAATTGTAAGCCGAGCACAATCGCGATGACAATCAGCGTCGAGAGCAAGCCATTGAAAAACCCCACGCGATAGCCGTTGGCCTGCGCGAACGCCGCGTCAAACGTAACCAGCTTAAATTCCTTCCAAAAAAGGGCCAGGATGATGAACGACGCCAGCCCAACCACGCTGATGAGTTCGACATCGCTGCGCACCATGGCCGCCGCTTGCCCAAAGATGAAGGCATCTAAGCCCGCTTGGCTGGCGTCCGCGCGGCCCTGGATGTAAGTCAGCAGGGCGATACCTGCCGCGAACCAGGCCGCCAAGACGATCCCCATGGCGGTGTCTTGCTTAATGCGCGTGGTATGCATCACCGCGCGGATGAACTGCACGCCCAGCCAACTGGCCAGCCCCGCGCCGATGAGCAACGCGCCCAGGTCGCGCCCGGCCAGCAAAAACGCGACCCCCACACCCGGCAAGGCCGCATGGCTGAGCGCGTCGCCCATCAGGCTTTCGTGGCGCAGCACCGCAAAACAGCCCAAGACGCCACTCACCATGCCCAACACCGAGCCGCCCAGGGCCACTGTGCGCAACGTATAATCGTAATCGACACCCAGCACCAAGGTGCTAAAGGGGATGAACAAGGCCCCCCCCACCAGCACGGCAACGATGAGCCCATACACCTGGCGATCTTCAGCGCTCATGGATTGCATGGCTCAGCCTCCGGTGCCGATCTGACTTTCGTGCAGATGCGCCACACGCCCGCCGTATGTCCGGCGCAGATTCTCCGGCGTGTAGACCGCGCTCGTGGGGCCGCTGGCGATGATTTCCACGTTCAGCAGCGCCACCCAATCGAAATAATCCGCGACCGTTTGCAAATCGTGATGCACGACCAGCACGGTTTTGTCGTGGGCGCGCAGTTCGCGCAGGATGTCCACAATCGCGCGTTCGGTGACGGCATCCACCGCCGCGAAAGGTTCGTCCATGAAGTAGATTTGCGCATCTTGCACCAAGGCGCGGGCCAAAAAGGTGCGCTGTTGTTGCCCGCCGGAGAGTTGGCTAATCTGCCGCCCGGCGTAGTCCGCCATGCCGACTTGATCCAGCGCATGCAAGGCCAGGTCACGCTCGCGGCTGCCTGGTCGGCGGAACCAACCCAGCTTGCCATACAAGCCCATCATGACCACATCCAGCACCGAAGTCGGGAAGTCCCAATCCACGCTGCCGCGTTGGGGCACGTAACCCACCAGGGAGCGCGCCTGAGCGTAGGGTTTGCCATAAAAACGCACCGTGCCCGCCGCGCGCGGCACCAGATTTAAGACCGCCTTCAGGAAGGTGCTTTTGCCCGCGCCGTTGGGGCCGACAATCGCCATCAAGACGCCTTCGGGCACTTCCAAATCGACATCCCAAATGGCGGGCTTGCTGTTATACGCCACGGTCAGATCATCCACGCTCAGCGCGGTTGGTTCTTGGAGGGTGTTCGTGTGGGACATGGGCTGTCCTCCTGTCATCATCATATATGCGTTCTTCGCCCCCCCCTCTGCCTCGCCTCAGAATAGAAACGTCAAGTGCTGAACGAGGCAACAAGGGGCTTAAGCCCCTTGTTAGTCTTACTAAGAGGGGTTCAGCACAGAGATGCTTACGCCTCGCAATCGACCATCAGCAGGTCATCGGGCGGGGTCGGGCTGCGGTCTTCTGGCCAGTCGGGGATGCTAATCTCTACGCCGGCGCATTGGTAGGACTGCAAAATGGTCAGCACGTTCTCCGCGATCATCCCCACGAAGGTGCCGCCGAAGGTGTCCGGCTCGCCCATCGCATCGGAATATAACTCGCGGACGCCCACGCGCACCTGGCCACCCTCATCCTCGACGGCTTCCACGACAGCCTGAATCGTATCCGGCGCGATGCTGCTTTCCACAAACAGCACCGGAATCTCGTTCGTGATGACAAAATCCACGGTTTGCTGGATGTCACCAACCCCGGCTTCGTCCGCCGTGCTGATGCCCTGGATGGCCGCCATCCGCCAGCCGAACGCCGCGCCGAAATACTGGAAGGCATCGTGCGAGGTCACCAGATAGCGCTGCTGGCCAGGGACGGCGCGCATACCTTCGTCGGCCCAGTCGTACAACGCGCGCAACTGCGCGACATACGCTTCGGCATTCGCGTTATACACGTCCGCGTTATCAGGATCAAGCTCGGCCAATGTCTCGGCCATATCCAGCGCGGTGATCTCCCAATTACGCGGGTCGAACCAAAAATGCGGATCGTCGGTGCCTTCGGCGGCGGCTTCTGCCTCAAACGCGCCGATGATGAAACCAGCGTTTTGCACCGGGCGGCTGAGCGCATAAATGGTCACGCCTTGTTCGCCCAGGCTGGCGAAAATAGCGTCGAACTGGCCTTCCAAATTGAGGCCATTATAAACCACCATATCGGCCTCGTTCATGGCCACGATGTCGGCTTCGGTGGGTTGGTACAAATGCGGATCGACGCCCGCGCCCATCAAAGCGGTGATTTCCACGCCCTCGGCGCCCTCGGTCAGGATGGTGGCTAGGTCGGTGGCTTGGGTGGTGGTGGTCACAATCGCCAGGGTGTCATCTTGGGCGGCGACGCCGCCAGCCAGAGCCAGGAGCAAAACCATCATCAGCATTATTCGTATGTTCTTCATCGCTCTACCTCAGTTAATTGGCTTTAGTATAGACGTGCTTGCAGCACGAATGGATATGCTTTTATTTTAGGTTTATCTAAATATTTTTTCAAGAGCATCTAAATTTAGAGTTTGATGAAAACTAGGGGGATGGTATTCGCCCTCGAATCCGGTATAGTAGGGGCGTTTTCGCATATGCAGACCACAGACCACCATGCCCAAGCCCAAACGACCTGCTGAAGAACCCAACGTCTTTGCTATCGCTAGCGCCTGGAACCGCTTCGCGGCGGATGCCATCGACTTTTTATTGCTATTCGCCGCCTATGTGGCCCTGGGCGCGGCGCTCGGCCCCCTGTTCTATGCGCTGGGGCCGTATGGCCGCCTGGTGAGCTTCGCGATTCTGGTGGGCTATTTCACATTTTTTACCTCGCGCCATGGCGATGGCCGCACGCCGGGCAAGCGCGTCATGAAACTGCGGGTGGTCGATGCCAAGGGCCAGCCGCTCAGCGTCCCCGCCGCGTTGCGCCGCTCGGTGACCATCGGCGCGATTCTGATGCTGCTGGACTGGAATTTGCCCGGCCTGGTGACTGAACCCTGGCTAGGGATTATCATGAATGGGGTGTTGCTGGCGGGCGTGCTGGGCACCATGTACGGCTACGCCTTTGATGATGACACGCGCCAAGCCCCCCACGATTTGTTCGTGGGGTCCTACGTAGCTTTGGACGAATCCACCCGCGAAGCGCATATCCGCGCCCCGCAGGGCGACCCGGTCAACCCGCGCATTATCGCCGCGTTCTTGGGCGTGGGGCCGCTTATCGCGCTGGGGGGCTTTTTCCTCTTTTCGGCCAATCCGCTCGGCGAACTGGAACGCGCGCTGAACACCGACAGTTTATTTTTTTATGTGCAGGTCGAGCCCACGGGCGACCGCCTGAGCCTCACAGGCTGGATTCCGGAAGAATGCGACCGCGCCACCTGCCAGCCCTACGTGAATCGCCTGCTGGATACGACCCTGCAATATCAAGACGCACTCGAAGATGTGGAACGCATCGAGATTTTCATCGTCAATCGCGCGGATGTCTTCCTGGGGCCGGGCGTGGAATACGAAGGGCTAACCCGGCGTAGCCTGGTCGGCGTAGGCTACGACATCGAAGACCCGGCGGTGGCGTTGTATAGCCGCGCGTTCGAAACCTTCCAGGAAGAAGAAAATCCGGCGGCGGCCCTGCCCTTGCTGGATGCCCTGCTGGATGAACGCTCCGGCTTTCTGGAAGCGCGCGTGTTGCGCGCGCGGGTCTTGCGCGCCCTGGGCCAGCCCGAAGACGCGCTAGAGGACGCCGACCGCGCCGTAGATGCCGCGCCAGATTTCGAAGAAGCACGCCTAGAACGCGCGCTCATTTACCGGGCATTAGGCCAGCCCGAGCGCGCCCTGGCGGATTTGCGCGAACTGGCGGACGAACAAGACGAACAAGGCGAAGACCTCAACCCCGCCATTCTGGCGCTCATCCGCGAATTGGAAGCCGACATGCAAGACGAATGAGGGTGTTTACTCAGGCTTTTCCAAAAAAATAATTACCCCTCCCCATCCCCCTCCCCGAATTCAGGGAGGGGCTATTATGCGCACGAGTAAGTTCTCCCCCTGAATTCGGGGGGAGCTAGAGGGGGGTAAAATCAAGACGGTATCCTTTTCGACAAAAGCAAGCGGCATAGTTAAATACTTGGAAAAGCCTCAGCTACCTGCGCCGCATATGCTAACAAAGTCTTAAGCCCTTTGTTAAATACCTACTCTCAGACGATATGGCACGTGAAGCAGCCATTTCACAGCCATAGGTGAATCGTTACACTGAGGAGGCTTAGGCTTTTCCAGAAAAATAATTACCCCTCCCCATCCCCCTCCCCGAATTCAGGGAGGGGTTATTATGCGCACGAGTAAGTTCTCCCCCTGAATTCGGGGGGAGCTAGAGAGGGGTAAAATCAAGACGGTATCCTTTTCGACAAAAGCAAGCGGCATAGTTAAATACTTGGAAAAGCCTTAATACGGCAACGCGCAGCGCACCCCGCCCGTCTGGCT
>DAOTVD010000087.1:0-11660 GCA_034437075.1 Anaerolineae bacterium | reverse complement strand
TGTGCTAATGAGCAATACGATTTGGTCGTCAATCGTGAATACGGTGGGTGTGCCTGCCGCCGCGCCACCGAGCTCCACAGACCATTCTACAGACGCATCTGCCGGGTCAACGGCATATAAATGCTGATCCAGCGAGGTGACGTACAGGCGGGCTGGTTGGTCATCGTTTGTCAAATAAAGCGGTTTGCTCCACACTGCTCGCTCTGTTTCGAGCGCCCAATCGGGTAAGCGCTCGGCATCTTCACTTTCTTGGGTTTGGGCCAGGGCGAAAATCCCTTCTTCGTCTGGCACAAAAACGACGGGCTCATCATTGACTGTACCAGCGGTGATGCCACCGATGATCCGGTCGGGCGTTCCGCCAAAGTTTACGAAACCGAAGAGGTCCGTACCACTCTGTTCGTAGACCCACAAGCGTTCGCCCGTGGCCCGATCAATCGCATGGACGCCACCATCATAATCGCCAACATAGACGGCACCGTCGTACGCGGCGGCTGGCGCATAGAAATCGGGGCCTCGGTTTTCGTCATCTGGGTACACCCAGGTGCGCGAGAATGACCCGTCTTCCGGGTTGATATCCAACCGCGCGATGAAATTGCCATACGCAATGTAAATTTCATTGCCATGCATATTAGCCGCCGAAAGGCCCGGCCAATCGTCCTCGCGAAAGTCGCAGGCTGCCAAGATCAACAGGCTGATGATGGCCAGGCAGAGCACGCGATAGCGTCGGGTTTTGTTCAGCACGTCATATCCCTCTAGTTAGTGTTTCTCTGGGGCCGATTTACCGGGGACGGGGTCATAGCCACTGGGGCCAAGTGGGTGACAACGCGAGATGCGCTGTAGCCCCAACCAGCCCCCGTGCAATAGGCCATGGGTTTGGATGGCTTCGTAGGTATAGTACGAGCACGTAGGATCATAACGGCAGTTGGAAGGTACCACACGCGATAGGGTTTTTTGGTAGAGCCGAATCGCGAAGAGCGCTAGGGTTTTCATGCCTCATCCTTATAGATGCCAGCTTCCTTAGCAAGGCTTTCCAGGCTGTCTAGAATTTGTGCGTAGGCCAAATTTAACACGCTCTGGCGTGTGATGACCACTATATCATGCCCGGGTTGTAGGGCTGGGTGTAGGTGCTGCAAGCCAGCGCGTATCTGGCGGCGAATGCGGTTGCGTACCACGGCTTTGCCCAGGCGCCGGCTTGCAATAATGCCATAGCGATTATGCCCGCAGGCGTTCGGGTGCACACTCATGATAATGGCGTGTCGCCGGTATGTGGCGCCGTGCAAACGCAAACGCTGAAAATCCGCCGCGCGGCGCAAGCGCAAGCGCTGTTGCACGCTACGACTTCCAGTTGACTTTCTTGACGTGGTTACGCTTCACGGTCAACTGATGGCGTCCTTTGGCGCGCCGTTCTTTGAGCACCTTGCGCCCGCCGCGCGTTTGCATCCGCTGGCGAAAGCCATGCACGCGCGCCCGACGCCGGATTTTGGGTTGCCATGTTCTTTTTGGCATTGTTCGTTCCTTTTCTCGCTATCTTTGCCATAGCGTGTATCGGTCAATCTTACCCCAGATTGAGTAAAGCAAGTCATCGAGTTGCGGGTTGGGAAAAATAAGATTGGATAACGCCGAAAGTATAGCGGACGCCCCATGCTGGGTCAAGCGTTTTCCTCTATAGGAGCGCGGTGCTATAATGCAGGCAAACTTTCGTTGGTTTTGGGTATGATATGACACGCAAGCTCGTGATCGCAAATCAAAAGGGCGGCATTGGCAAATCCACCGCTGCCGCGAATCTGGGCCGCGCTTTCTCTGAAAAGGGCTATCGGGTGTTGTTAATTGACCTCGATCCGCAGGGTGGGCTAAGCGCTTCGTTAGGGGTAAATTCCTTCGAAGTCCATCGCAGCACCTATACGACTCTGATGCACCCTGCCTCATCGTTGGCGCGCGTTCTGCGCCCGGTCGCACATTATATGGCCCTGGCGCCCGCTAGTATTGACCTGGCCAGCGCGGAAGTGATGCTCGCCGGGCAACCGGATGGGACACTGCGCCTGCGTGATGCACTGGCCCATAACCAGATTCCCTTTGATTTTGTGATTATTGATACGCCGCCCACGTTGGGTGTGCTGACCGCAAATGGATTGGTGGCCGCCGATGAATTGCTCGTGCCCGTGCAATGTCAATTTTTGGCCATGCGCGGTGTGCGCAGCATCCTGGATACCATGGATCGGATACGTCAGAATGGTATGAATGCCGGATTGCGCCTGGGCGGTGTGTTTGGCACCATGTATCATCCCGAGGCCCAACAATCGCGTGAGGCTGTGGCCGAAATGCGGGCTGTCTTTGGCTCGCAAATGTTTACAACCGTTTTGGAATATTGCGCTGTGGTGGCCGAAGCCCCCGCTGCCGGACTTTCAGTGTTAGACTATCAATCAGAACATGCCTGCGCCCAGGCTTATCGCTCGCTCGCACAGGAGATTTTGAACCATGGATGATGATAAAAAACAGAACGATGCCTCGTTGCGCGGACGCGGACGCGACCTGATGCGCGGGCCTTCGGACGAAGCGAGCCAGGATGACGCCGCGCCAAAGAATAATGCCGGAAGCTGGTTGCCGCCTGCAGAAGAAGCAGCGGATGACGAAGCCGCTCATTTCGAAACTGAAGATGATGTGTTGCGCTTTTTAGACGCTGACCCAGAAGCTTACCGCCCAACAACCATCCCCGACCGCTCATTGTTATCTAAGTTCGATGAGCCCTCACCCGCGCCTGGGCTGCCCAATGACCCCGAGTCTGTGGATATTTTCGCGGAACCAGACTTCGATACGATTTTTGGGGTACAAGACGCATCCACCGAAGACTTTACCGCCGAGCGCGATATTCCTGCCGATCATCCAGATGTTGCGCCGCAGGATGAAGTCCCGCGCCCGCCCACCGCAGATATGCCCACAGCCGAAGCGGCCAGCGGGGCCAAAACATTGGATGATATCTTCTCGCAAGATGATCCGAATTTTGATGACTTGTTCGGTGAACTCGTCGATGATGAGGAACAGACCGCCGCCTTGTCTACACGCGGAAATCTGGCACCAGATCAAACATCTATCGACGAACTGACGTCCATTCCTTTGCCCGAAACGGGCGAATTATTCGCGGATGAACTCTACGAAGAAGATAGTGTGCCCGGTTTTGTGGATCAACGCGCCGAGGCACCATCCAGCGCGCCGCGTGGTTTAGAAGAAATACAGCACGACTGGCGTGATGATGACGACTCTGAAACCCTCATTATTCCTTCGCGCGACATCGAAGATAGCACGTATAACGAGGCTCCAACCCCCGACCAAAACGCAACGGTGATGGTGGATCGTAACTCGGAGTCCCCCACCTGGGATGCGGATACACCCGGCGAGGCCACGTCGATACTCAACGAAACCTTTGACGAAACCGATGAAGAAGCCTCGACACCAGCCAACCAGTCTGCTTTGGATTTATTGGCGGAAATGTCCCAAGAAATGGTTGATGAGCCCGAGACGACCGCCGAAACATCCCAGCCAAAGCCCCCTGGTGTAGCATCGGCGCTCTCTAAGCCAATGGAATTGCCGTCCCTAGAAGAAGAGCCCGTCCTGCAAGATGATCTCGCGCCAGAAGACGAATTATTCGTCCCCGAAGTGGAAGAATTTGAGCCTGCGCGCGAGAGGGCATCCGAAGCTGTGTCATTTGATTTGCTAGGCGCGGATGAAGACGAGCCCCAGACGCGCACAGCCTTGGCGCAACGCGAAGAAGACGAGCCCGACTTTGATCTGGCCAGCGTGCCGACTGCGCCGCCGAGCAATATGCAAGCTAAGCCTCTGGCCCGTGTGCAGCCCGATAAACCAGAACCGCAAAACGACCGGGAACCATCCGAAGCAGAGCGCTTTATTGCGATGCTAGAAGACGAAGACCAAGAGCAGCGCAAGCCCGCCATGCCGACGCCCAGCTTTGCTGCCGCTGCCGAATCGCCTGAAGACGAGGATGAAGCCACCATCCCGCTGCCCACCTCGCGCGCGATGGATACTCAGCCCAGCGCAAGCACCGCGCCCGTCCAAACGGATGCTGTGCAACCCGCCGCCGAAGATCGCGAACCCTTTGGCGCGCGTGATGACGTTGGTGCCTGGGGGCAGGCAGCCCGAGGCGAAGCGATCCCACGCCCCGAAGATGACGAAGCCGAACTCGTCGATTTGCGCGACCGCGCCCTGCGCCGGGGGGCGCTTGCCGACCTGACACCCCCCGAGCCCGAAACCTTTTCGCCCGGTGAACAGCCCTTCGAGGTCTATGACGAAGACCTGGATGAAGATGCATACGACCCCGCCCGTTTCCAAGCCGCGCTAGAAGCCGCCCAGGAACGCGAGGTCGGGGGCGGCACGGCTGAAGATGACGAGCTTGTCAGCCGTAGCGGTCTTGTTCCGATTGCGGGGCTAGCCCAAGATGCCCCCTTGCCCGAGCCCTTTGGCGGCCCGATGGAAGAACGGCGCCCGGCAGGCGAACTCTTTAGGCCCAGCCAATACGAGCCCGACCCCGAAATGTTGCAGCGCTTTATTGACGATAACCGCCTGCGCGATCTGTTCGAGCGTATCGAGGCTTTGCAAGAAGACATTATCGAAAATGTGCGGGGCGACCGGGGCCTGACGGATATTTACCAGGAAGAATTGTTACAAGCGCATAACATGCTCTTGAGCTCCCGCGCGAATTACGACGAAGCCAGAGCCATCGTCAACCGCGTGCGTGCCGACCTCAAGCGCGAACAGCGCGTCCGGGACGCTATTCAGGAATATCGCCCGCTCATCATCAATATCTATTTGGGTATGGCCATCTTTATCGTGGTTATGGCTTTGCTGGGGCAACTTTTTATCGACATCCCCGAAGAATTGGGCGTCGCGTGGTTAGGCCATGGGTATTATCCCGCCCTGGCGGGGATGGTTGGCGCGTTGCTGTTCGGTTACCGGACGCTGAACAAGCATACAACCGCCCAAATGGACTTCGACCCCTCCCATATTCATTGGTACTGGCTCTATCCGCTAGGGGGGCTGATCTCTGGCTTTTTGCTGTATATGCTCTTGCTCAGCACAGGTATGACGACGCTGAACACAGTCAATGCGGAGACCACCGGTACATCGCCCGTAACGCTGTTCCTGGCTGGCGCAGTCGGTTATAACCAGAATCTGGTGCGCAATATTCTTGAATCCGCGCGGGACCGCATCGCGCCGGATAGTGACGTGCCGACCCGGCGCAACTAAATGATGCCTCGGTGCCGGATGAAGGCGGACCGATGTCCAAAACGATTGTTGTAAAAGTCGGCAGCAGCACCCTAACGGGCGGCACGTTGCGCCTTTCTAAGCCGAATATGTTGGAAATCGTGCGCCAGGTTGCCATGTTGCATCAGGACGGCTACCGGGTGTTGCTGGTGTCGTCGGGCGCGATGGCCGCCGGGCGCGATCACCTCGGCCAGCAGCGCTTTCCGTCCTCATTGCCCACCAAGCAAATGCTCTCTGCGGTGGGCCAGGGCCAACTCATGCGCATCTATAGCGACATGTTCGCGCTCTACGAGGTCAAGGTCGGGCAAGTGCTGGTCACGGGCGATGACATCCGACGCAATCGCACGCGCTACCTGAACACGCGCGATACTTTGCGCGCGTTGCTCGATCATCAGATTGTGCCCATTATCAACGAGAACGACACGGTAGCAGTCGAAGAAATTAAGGTTGGCGATAACGATAACCTCTCGGCCCTGATTGCGACCGTCATCAACGCCGATATGCTACTATTGCTGACCGACCGGGACGGACTGTATACCAAAGACCCACGCCAGCACGAAGACGCCCAACACATCCCCACTGTGAAACGCATCACAGCCGAGCTTAAAGCCCTGGCTGGGGGGGATTCATCCAGTGGGTTGGGCATTGGTGGTATGCAGACCAAACTCCAGGCCGCCGAGTTAGCCGGGCAGAGTGGTATTACAACCGTGATCGCGCGCGGCACCGAAAAAGATGTGATCTTGCGCATCGTCGCGGGTGAGGCGCTCGGCACGTATTTCGAACCCACCGCCCCGCGATTGGAAAGTCGTAAACGCTGGATGCTCTCGGAGCCTGCCCAGGGGCGCATTGTCATTGATACAGGCGCGGCGCGCGCCTTACGTACTGGGGAAGCCAGCTTGCTTCCGGTCGGAATCCGGGCAGTAGAGGGCGAATTCCCACGTGGCGCCTTAGTCGAAATTGTGCTGGCGGAGGCTAGCACCGAGAGCCCCTGCTTAGCGCGTGGCCAGGCCAATTATGATAGCGCAGAGCTACGCCGGCTGTGCGGCGTTAAATCGAACGACATCGAAGCGCACCTGGGGTATCATTACGGCGATGCGGCAGTTCATCATGATTATATGGTGCTGCTGCATGATATGCAGGAATAAACCGTTTTCTCAGCGCGTCGAATGATTTTGAATTGGTGGATAAGCGTAGTAGAGGAAGCCACAACATGACTATTGATATGCAAGAGTTAGGCCGTCGCGCCAAGGCCGCTGCGCGAGCGATGCGGCCCTGCACCACAGACGACAAAAATAGCTTGCTCGCGGCCATCGCAGATGCTTTAGAAGCCGAACGCGCGGCCATCCTGGCGGCGAATGCGCAGGACGTTCAGGCCGCCCAAGAACGCGGCTTGGCGTATGCCATGGTCGATCGGTTGCGCTTGGATAAGCGCCTGGATGGGGTCATTGCAGATGTGCGCAGCGTGATCGAATTGCCAGACCCAGTAGGCCAGGTATTTTACGAGCGCGAAGTGCTGCCCGGCTTGCAGGCGCACCGCCGCCGGGTGCCGATCGGCGTACTGGGCGTCATTTACGAATCACGCCCGAATGTAACGGTTGATATTTCGAGCTTAGCGCTCAAGACGGGCAATGCAGTCATCTTGCGCGGTGGCTCCGAAACATTGCACAGTAATCAGGCCCTGGTGTCTGCTATCCAAGCCGCCTTGCAACAGTCCGGCTTTCCGGCAGATGCCATCCAGTTGATTCAGGACACAGATCGGCGCTATGTGGCCGAACTGCTGCGGCTAGATGCGTACGTCGATATGATTATCCCGCGTGGCGGTGCCAAGCTGCACCAGATGTGCAAAGAGCAATCCACTATTCCAGTGATTACAGGCGGCATGGGGATTTGTCATCTGTACGTGGATGAAACGGCAGAGTTGGACGCGGCGCTCGATGTCATCCATAATGCGAAAGTGCAGCGGCCTTCGGCTTGCAATGCGCTGGGGACGTTGTTGGTGCAGCGGAGTATCGCCGAAACATTTGTCCCGCGTGTGGTCGAGCGCTTGGCTGCTGATGAGGTTACGATCAAACTTGACCCAGCATTGCAAGATCACGTAACGGGGTATGAACATTTAGAACTGGCCCAAGCAGGCGATTGGGATGTCGAATGGCTGGATTACATCCTCGGGATTCGGGTGGTTGATGGTTTGGATGAAGCCATTGAGCACATCGAAACCCACGGCACCGCCCATTCCGACGGGATTCTGACGCGCGATAGTGGCAGCGCGGAGCGCTTTTTGAATGAAGTAGACTCAGCGGCTTTGTATGTTAACGCCTCCACACGCTTTACGGATGGCGGCGCGTTGGGCCTGGGCGCCGAAGTCGCAGTGAGCACGCAGAAACTCCATGCACGCGGCCCTATGGCGCTAGAAGAACTCACGACTTATAAATGGATTGTGCAAGGCCAGAACCACATTCGGCCCGGATAATGAAAAGCGCCCGGTTTAGATGGGCGCTTTTGGTTTAAGAAAGTTTATTTACAGAGTAATAAGGAGATGGGAAGTACTGGGCTCGAACCAGTGACCTTTGCGATGTCAACGCAACGCTCTAGCCAACTGAGCTAACTCCCCTTGAATGATAGGCATTATAAAGCGCGGCGCGGGATTTGACAAGGGCTTGCTCGTCATCTCCCGCGCGAATGGGCTGACTGTGAAGCGGTTATGGGGCGGGCTGCGGGCTGCTGCGCAACGTGGTCACATAGTACGAAATAGTGATGGCCGTATCCGAAATCGAAACAGCGGTGACATCCAAGCGGGGCGTGCGGTCGCGTACATTGTCGCGGGCGATCTGATATTGCTCGGCAACTGAGCGGGCTAGTTGGCCCTCCACCCAACGGTCGATGCTTTCCAGCGTGCGGTCATCCAGCACGATGTCGCTTTCCACCGCGCCAGCAATGCGTTCCCAACGCAGGCGCCCTTCGTCGTCCAGGTACGGCACATAGGTCAGAGCAAAGTTGAAGGTTTCACGCCGGATGGCGTATTCGCCGCTGACCACGGCCTGGCCAACAGACGCGGTGCTTGTCGGGTCCGGCGCTTGTAGATCAACTTCGACATCGGACACACGTTGGCGGCGGGGATTATCTACCCGGAAACTATCGTTAATCTGTTCTTCCGTGATGATGATGGTTTCTTCGATAATCGGCGCGGTTTCTTCCTGTGCGGCCACTAGGCCGACGGGTAGCATCGCCATAGCGAGGACGGATAACATAACGAAACGCAAGAGCTTGTGCATGGTTTAATCTCCTGTTTGTTTACCAATGATGCTTACACTATGCCCCTCGCACATTATGAGATTGCTACCAAACTGTAAAAGATGTGCAAAAAACCGAGTGCGCCCCCGATCTTGTTATTTGCACACTTGTTCGAAAGTGCCAGATCGAGTATAATATCTATGGAAAATGAGGCATCCATGCCATCTACGACTTCCACCGATACAAAACACGACATATTGGATTACCTTACAGAACGGAGAGGGTTTCGTGGCAAACGCTCAATCGGATTATACTGCTAAAGATATTCAAGCTCTGGAGGGGATCGACCATGTTCGGCGGCGCCCTGGGATGTACGTGGGCGGTACGGATGAAAAGGCTTTACACCATTTGGTGTACGAAGTGGTCGATAACTCTGTGGACGAGGCCATGGCGGGCCGGTGTAGCTTTATCGAAGTCACCCTGTTGGCCGATGGCGGCGCGCGTGTTGCCGACAACGGGCGCGGGATTCCCGTGGATATTCATGAGCAAAAAGGCATTTCTGCGCTCGAACTGGTCATGACCACCATCGGCGCAGGTGGCAAATTCGACAGCAAAGCGTATGGCGTCTCGGGCGGCTTGCATGGCGTTGGCGTTTCGGCGGTCAATGCGCTTTCGGCACGGTTAACCGCAGAGGTGCGCCGTGATGACTATGTGCACGCGCAAACCTACGAAATGGGCCGTCCGGTGACGCCTGTGGAAGTTGTTCGCCCCATGGAACCGGACGAAGGTACGGGCACGATAGTGACCTTTTACCCCGATGCAGACATCATGCAAGCCACGGCGTTCAATTACAATACGCTCTTGCAACGTTTTCGCGAAATGGCGTTTCTGACGCGCGGCGTGACCATCACGCTACGTGATGAGCGTGTCGAACCCTTCCCGCGCGAGCATACATTTTACTTCGAAGGCGGCGTGCGCTCGTTTGTGTACTATCTCAATCGCAATCGCAATGCTATCAGCGATATTGTCTACGCCGAACGCGACGTGGTATTCAACGAACAAGACCCCGAAAAAGCCTACGCCGTTGGCGTAGAAATCGCTTTTCAATATACCGACAGCGCCACGACGACCGAACTCGCCTTCGCGAACACTATCAATACCCCCGATGGCGGCCAGCACCTAACCGGGTTACGCGGCGCGATAACACGCACTATCAATAACTACGCGCGCAAAGCAAGCCTGCTGAAAGAAAAAGATACAAACTTTTCTAGTAACGACACCCTAGAGGGCCTCACGGCAATTGTGAGCGTCAAACACCCCGACCCACAATTCGAAAGCCAGACCAAGGTGAAGCTCATGAATCCCGAGGTCATGGGTGCGGTGTCGTCTGTGGTGGGCGAAGTATTCGCCGAATATCTGGAAACCCACTCCCGCGATGCCAAGCGGATCGTAGACAAATGCATGACCTCCAAGCGCGCACGCGATGCCGCCAAAAAGGCGAGCGAATTGGTGCGCCGAGGCTCGAATTTGCTGGAAAATACGACCCTGCCTGGCAAGCTCGCCGATTGCTCGGATCGTAATCCAGAGAATACCGAATTGTATATCGTTGAGGGCGACAGCGCAGGCGGTAGCGCCAAACAAGGCCGCGACCGGCATTTCCAGGCGATTTTGCCCCTACGCGGGAAAATCCTGAACACCGAACGCGCCCGCCTGAACAAAATCTTGGATAACAACGAAGTCCGTTCGCTGATTTCCGCGCTAGGCGTTGGCATCGGTGAAGACTTTGATGTGTCGCGTTTGCGCTATCATCGTATCATCATCATGACGGACGCCGACGTGGACGGTGCGCACATCCGAACCTTGTTACTGACGTTCTTCTTCCGCTATATGCGGCCTTTGATCGAACATGGGTACTTGTTCATCGCCCAGCCGCCGATCTATTTGCTGCAACAGGGCAAACAATTCGGCTACTATTACGCGCGCCCCGGCGAAAATGATGCGATTGTGTTGGCTCGCGGGCTGAAAGACTTCAAAGACCCGACCAAGGTGCGCGTCCAGCGCTATAAGGGTCTGGGGGAGATGAATCCTCAACAGTTGTGGGAAAC
This sequence comes from Anaerolineae bacterium, assembly GCA_034437075.1. Classification (GTDB taxonomy): domain Bacteria; phylum Chloroflexota; class Anaerolineae; order Aggregatilineales; family J027; genus DAOTVD01. The sequence goes on along the minus strand of DAOTVD010000087.1, from coordinate 1,050 downwards.
CACTATGGACCCTGAGAACCGGATGCTGCTAGAGGTGACAATCGAAGACGCAACCGAAGCCGACCGCACCTTTGATATGCTCATGGGCAATGCGGTAGACCCGCGCAAGAAGTTCATCCAAACCCATGCGCGCAGCGTACGTAACCTAGACATTTAAGCCACATTCATCTTTGAGGGGGATGGGGTGCATATCCTGTTTGTGACATCCTATTACCCCTCGGCTGTGCGCCCCCTAGCTGGGATTTTTTTCCAGCGCCAGGCCGATGCACTCCGCGCTGCCGGGCATCAAGTCGATGTTCTGGTGGCGCCTCGTTTACGAGAAACTTGGCACAAGCGCCGTCAGGCCCCCTGGCGGCGTTTGCCGTTTATGGACGTTTCGCCGGATGGCCCTGATCGATGCCTTCGTGTTTACCCTGGCTGGGTGTCGCACCTGTGGCCCAAGTGGGCAGCCCGGCGCGCATCTCAAATGGCGCATCGAGCTTTTGCAGAGTACATAAAATCACACGATTTACCGGAAATCATCCACGGACACAATTGCTTCTACGGCGGGTACATGGCTGTCGAACTCGCCCGTCACTATGATTTGCCCCTTGTCATTTCGGAACACTCCACGAGCTTTTTGCGCGGTTGGGATACTTGGCCGGGGCGCGCCAAGGTAGTGCAGTGGGTTGTCAATGGCACGGATCAGATGATAGCGGTGAGTGCTGCGTTAGCGGAGCGATTACGCACCCAGCATGGGGTAGTAGATGTGATGGTTGTGCCAAACGTAGTGAATGCGGCGCGCTTCAGGCTGGCCCCCTTACCCAGCGAACCATTTACATTTGGTATTGTCGGTTATTTGAAGCGCATCAAAAGAATCGACCTTTTTTTGCGGGCTTTCGCGCGGGCCTTTCCGGGAGCTTCTAGTACAAGCCCCCGCGCGATTGTCGTCGGAGATGGCCCGCAGCAGCGTGCATTGCACCGCCTGGGGGAACGCTTGGGCTTAGCCTCCCGCGTGACCTTTGCGGGCAACGTGGCCGCACAGGATATGGCGGGGGTCTATGCCGCATG
>DAOTVD010000086.1:0-5546 GCA_034437075.1 Anaerolineae bacterium | reverse complement strand
CTTCTCACCAAGCGAGAGGCAAACATGGCCGTCTCGGGCAACTGTTCTGATGCCGCGTGCCATATGTTGGCTTCCATCTGTTATGATATCGGCGGCTATGAGTGCTTCAAACCACGTTCCAAAGTGCATTTTGACACAACTCACCGTGGGTTTATTGCGTAATACGCTAAGCAGGGCTAGCCGTTCTTCCGTGCTCAAACCCTTTAGGTCTGCCATTCCTTCACCGAAGTTTTGAGATGGAACTCGCTGAATGATCCCGGTCAAGTGTCTCAGGTAGTCGATTATCGCGTCTCTGGATAAATCATCGGAACCAGTGCCTTGCAGCACAGTATCTCGCAAGCATGGTGAACAGAAGTCAATCTGGTCAATCCCTACGCGCTGGATAAGTGGATATGGTAACGATGTTTCAATGAACTCTTGTCCGCACAAAGGACAGGACTTGCGCTGAGGTTTTCCTATACCTTTTGTCAGCCGCATCGTTTTGGCGCGTGCTTCGGCGAAAGTCTTCAACACATTGTACCAGGCATATTTGCGGCAATTTCGGTCTTTTCTACGCCACACTTCTAGAATGTCGTCTGGCGTTATAGCAACCAATCTATCCGTTATTTCTAAAGACCAGTACCATCTGAATGCTTTGACTGTGTCTCGAATAACTTGATCGTGTTCTGGTGTCCACCACGCCAAAATATGCTTATTCTCTGCATGCTTGGGGTTTACTGGTTCGGATCGATATGCCGGAGTTAAACGTTTGTCATAGATACTCATGGTTAAGCCGCATACAACAGAGTTTGCAACTTCTGCACTGCTTCGCGCAAGCGCTGTGCATCACCAAATAGGCCGATGATCTCCCCAACATTGCCGTATTCAGAAAATGGTGGCACTTTCAGCACGTCGGGAATTTCGAACTCGGTAACACCATGTGCCGCATATTTTTCGAGCAGCTTCTCCAGCAATTCTCGTGCTGGGGCTTCGTACTGCGCGAAGAACTCCCGCTCTTCGTCGTATACACGGCTAGCGCGCTCGCGTCGGGTGCGGATCGGCGCATTGAATGCGACATGGCATAGCAGATCGAACGGATCGGCGTCGGTGTGGTCGGTCACTTGTGCCAGATGCTCGAAATCGATATGCGATTCGGCAAGGCGTTCAATCAACAACTTGCGCGTTTCAGGGTCGGCCCATTCGCGACGCATCTGTGCCGATGAGGTGTACAGCGTGCGCACTTGCCGGGCCGTGTAGTCGGTGTAGCGCTCGATGACCTGGTTACCGTCTTCATCGAGTTGGTACACCATATGCGCTACAATCTCGACTTCTCCATCATCAACATAGTATTTTCGCCGGTCGAATGTGCGGTCACTGATGTCTGGGACGAGCGGCGCCTCGTCGTCGGCATCGATGTCTGGGGCGGTGGGGTCGGCATCTTCTTCAATGTTCTGTTGGATTGTCTCGCCGGACTCATCCATCGTAATTTCATGAATCGTCGCCGGATACCCATCGAAGTCTTCGTCGCGGAATTGCTGAGTTGCGCTGCCCGTGTAGTCAAGGATGTTGAAGTACAGTTTGTTGTAATCATCGCGCACGCGCGTACCGCGTCCAATGATCTGCTTGAAGTCAGTCATGGAGTTCACGACGCGCGCCAGGACAATATTCTCGCAAGTGGGGATGTCTACGCCTGTGGTCAGAAGCTGTGATGTGGTCACAATAACCGGCGTCGCTTGCTCCGGGTCTTGGAAATCTGAGAGCAGTGCGCGTCCTTCGTTGCCTTCGTCCGATGTAATGCGGCACACATAGTCGGGGTATTGACGCATCAGGTCAGCATTCAGATTGATGAGCGCATCGCGCATCATGAGTGCATGTTCTTGATCAACGCAGAAGATGATCGTTTTCTTGAATCGCCCGGTTTGGCGCATGAAGTCCCTGATATTCCGGGCAATGGCTTGTGTTCGTTCACGAAGTACCACATCACGTTCGAATTCGGGCGTCGTGTATTGCTGTGCTGGAATCGGACGACCGTAACGGTCTTGCTGATTGGGTGCTGGTTGCCAGCCCTGGGCATCAATATTGGTAACGATCCGATGAACGGTATAGGGTGCAAGAAACCCATCTTCAATACCTTCACGGAGACTATATTGAAAGATAGGATTGCCGAAATACTCATAGGTATCGACATTGTCATCGCGGCGAGGGGTGGCAGTCAGGCCGAGTTGATAGGCTGGTTGGAAGTAGTCTAGGATTTCACGCCAATTGCTATCTTCACGTGCGCTACCTCGGTGACATTCGTCTACGATGATGAGATCAAAGAAATCTGGGGCGAATTCACGATAAAGTCCGGGGCGACTTTCATCATGTGCAATGGCTTGGTAAATGGCGAAGTAGATCTCGCGGCTTTTGACGACCTGGCCTCGCTCGATCTTATAACGTGCATCGCCGAATACCGCAAAATCTTTGGCCAATGGATCATCAACCAGAATATTGCGATCTGCCAGATACAGGATTCGTGGTTTGCGATGTTCGCCAGTTCGGTTCCAGCGAGACTGATGCAGCTTCCAACAAATCTGGAATGCCGTGAAGGTTTTGCCCGTGCCGGTAGCCATCGTCAGCAAAATGCGCTGATTGCCTCGCGCGATTGTCTCGATGGTGCGATTGATGGCTATCTCTTGATAGTATCGTGGTCGGCGATTACCTTCATAACGTGAGTTTTCAAGGACGTAGGCTTCATCTTCTTGACTAAGGGCTTGGTATTCTGCGTATCGTTCCCATAATTCATCAGGGGTCGGGAAGTGTTCCAGGGTTCTTTGCTGTCCAGTGGTGAAATCGTATTCAACAATCTCTTGACCATTTGTGGCATAGGCAAAAGATAGGCTCAGCATCCTCGCATAGTTCATGGCTTGCTGTAGTCCCTTGGAAGCTTGTGCTTTGTATTCTTTTGCCTCAACCACTGCGATGGGAAAGTCCGGTTGATACCGCAAGATGTAGTCCGCCTTTCTTGAGACTTGGCGGCGTGCTCTGCGCCCTTTCACCACAATACGCCCGTCAGTAAAGGTTACTTGTTCGCGGATAGCATGCGGTGGTTGTTCCCACCCTGCTTCACGAAGTTTGGGCGTGATGAATATCCGGCAGGTATCTGCCTCATTATAGTCAATCTCAGACATGGGACTTGTACTACTCATACCGACAGTAAATTGATTATACGTCACAAATGAAGCAAGCTCAAATCAATCTCAATGTTGCTGAGTGTGTCAGAATTCCGAACACGCTCCATCACCAGCCTGATGTATAACCCCTTCATCATTATTCGCGATGGAGGGGCCGATGCCCGACGATTTCAACCTCAAGTACGACGACTACCGCTACACCCAGCGGATGTCCATCAGCATGACGCGCGCCATGCACGACCGCCTCAAGCAGGTCGTGACCAATCGCCGCGATCCGAAGTTCACGATTAGCGATGCCGTGCGCGAAGCGCTGCGCCACTATCTCGATGGCCAGGAAGACCTGATCGGCAGCCGCAAGCACTTCGGCAAGTCGCTGCAACGCAGCCTGAGTCAACACGAACAGACGATGCTCTTTACGCTGCATGCGCTATTGCTGCTCGTCGCGCGCTTGTTCGCCTACCTCATCAAGTCGCGCGATGGCCGGGACATCGATCCGTTGAAGATGATTGAAAGCTCCATCGTGGACAGCAAGCTGCTCTCCAAGCGCCTGGTCGATGCCGCGACCGCAGTCCGCAAAGACGACTCGATCCAGCCAGAGGGCTAGCGCATGGCGAAACGACGCGGCACGATCTGGTCGAATCTACGCTGGATACACCCTCAGCGAACAGGCTACGGTACGGGCACCAAAGCCTTACGCGAAAAGTTGCGCTACTTTACATACAGAGATGATCGCAACGTGAAGGCGCCATCCGGCGGGCGACGCTGGATCGATCACGGGCTGGGCGGCACCCACGGCGACATCCTCAAGAACTGCCAGACCCTGAGCAGCGATGATCGCCTGGCCTGGACGGTCATGTTCAGTCCGAAGCCGCGCCTGATGGAACTGATCGCGGAACCCGACCGGCGCTCCTTCATCGAAGACTTGACTGAGGACGTCATCGAAGGTTGGATGGAAGCGCGCGGTTACGTCGATGTGCCCTTCGCGTACGTGGTTCATGATCGCGCCACCACAGAAGAAGGCTTGCAACAGCTCCATTCGCACGCGATTTTGCCGGGCACGCTGGAAACGGTTGCCGGGCGCGAGCGCTTCGACAATCGACCTTCGGATTTGCGCGACTTCAACACACTGGTCGAGGACACCTTCGAGTTGCATATGGATCGTCACCTGGGCCGCGAATGGCGGGTCGCCTGGGCGGCCATCCAGCGCGAGGAGGCGCTCAAGAAGTTCTTCAAAGCGCACGAGGTCGAACACCTGCCGGATAACCTGGCCGAGTTGGCCGAACGCCTCCACGCCACCGGCTACGACTCCCAGCGCATTCCCGAAGGCATCAGCTCACCGGGCGATTTTGAGAATTGGCTGGCGGAAATCGAAATGCAAGAACCCGACCTGGATGCCTGGTTTGGCGGTGACTGATGTATTACGACCTCTTTTCACTGGCCATCAGTCCCATCATCATCGGTGGGGCGCTGTGCCTGATGCCTGTCTGTATTTTGAGCGGCGCGGCCTTGCTGGGCGCGGACATCCGCCGCCGGGAGGATGGCGAAGGGGGCGACCTCGTTCCGCGCATCGTCCTACATCTTATGGTGTCGTTCTTGCTCTCGATGGCCTATATCGGCATAGCGAGTGAGTTCGCCATCACGCGCGGACGCGGGCCGGAACTCTCCGGCGCGTTAATGGTCGTCATCGGCGAGCCGCCCGCCTGGGTGAACACCTCGCCCTTGCTGATGTTCGCCTTCGGCCATTGGGCCGCGCTCTTTCTGGCGAATCTGGCGCTGCACCAGAACCTGCGACCTGGCGGCCCTCTGCGCGGACGCCTCGACCAGATGCGCAATCCGCCCGTCTTGCGCGAAGAGCTTGGCTCGTCGCATTTTTGCACCCCCCGCGAATACAAACGCTACCGCACGCCTGATCCCGAAGGCATGACCTTTTTCGGCGCGTTCTGGGGCGCGAGCAAGCAGCGCCTGGATGCCGGGCAGGGTATGTTCTGTCTCAACGGCGAAGACGCCGCGCGCGGAGTGTTGGCCCTCGGCGGCCCCGGCTCCGGCAAAACCCAGGGCGTGATCCTACCCGCCATCGCCGATAACATGGCGAATGGGCATTCGTTGATCGTGGCCGACCCGCAAGGCGAACTCAAACACCACATAATGCAGTATGCGCGCGCGACGGGGCACTTGGTCGTGATCCATGATCCTACCGGCGCGAGCGGGCCGCGCTTCAATCTGGCGGAGGACATCGCGACGGTTTCGGACGCGCGCGCGATTGCCGATGTACTCGTGCCGGGCGTGCAAGGCGATAACAAATTCTGGTCGGACTCGGCCACCGCGCTGCTAGCCGCCGCGCTGATCCGCTACGCTAACTTGGGCGACATCTACGAGGCCCTCAAAGACCTCAAG
>DAOTVD010000085.1:0-14811 GCA_034437075.1 Anaerolineae bacterium | reverse complement strand
GCTCAGGTCAAGCCTGCCTATCAATCGTGATATGAAGCGCTCGGCCTAAGATGTCTGGGCGGCATATAATCGGGCTATTGTTGATTACCGCGCTGGGCGCCGCGTTGCGCGTGGGCCTGGCGGCCTATCTCTACGACGGCGATTTGACGAACTTCAGCGGCGGCGATTATATCTCCTACGAAGACGCCGCGCGCGATCTGGCCGATGGGTTGCCCCTGGATGACCGCCAATTCTTGAGCCGTCCGCCGCTCTTTCCGGCGCTCATCGCGCTGCTGGATATGAATCCCTGGGCCGTGCTGGCCGCCAATATCGTTTTGGGCACGGCGTTAATCCCCTTAAGCTATCTGTTCGCGCGGCGGCTAGAAGCGCCCAGCAGCGTCCCGTGGCTGACGGCCTTGTTCGTCGCTCTGGACCCCGCCAGCCTGCGCTACACAGGCGGGGTATTGTTGGCGGAACCGCTCGGCGTGGTCTTGTTGCTGTTGATGGTGCTGGCCTTGCGCGAGATGCTCGCGGCGCGGCGGGGGGCCTGGCGCTGGGCGATGCTGGCTGCGCTCTTGCTGAACCTGAGCAGCTTGGCGCGCCCGTCGGCGTTTCTGCTGTGGATTCCCCTGGGCGTCTGGCTGTTGCTTGTGGCGGGCGGGCGGCGCGGCGCGGTCGTCCTGTTTATGCTGGCGAGTCTGTTGGGCGTGGGCGCTTGGATGACCCATAACGCGGCGCAGTTCGACCACGCGACCTACTCCACCATCGGGACGTTTAATCTGCTGTACTACCGCGCCCTGTCCGTGGAGCACCATGCCACGGGCCAACCGCTAGACGCGGTGTATATCGACCTGGCGCGCGAGGTAGACGCCCGCGCGGATAATCCGCCCCGCGCGGCTTACACCCCGCAGACCTTCGAGGCCCACAAAAACGCCACACCGGCAGAGTCCGACGCGATGCAAGGTCTCGCTTTGGACGTCATCCGCGAGCATCCGGCTTGGTACGCGGGCCTGACCGGGTTGGGGGCCTATCGCGTGCTGCTCTGGCTGGATTTACCCGGCGAGGGCTTCGGTGTGGCGCTCTTGCAGGCGCTGGGCCTAGTCGGCAATCTGGCGCTGTTGGCCGGAGCGCTGGCCGGGTTGGCGGTCTATTGGCGGGCCGGGCGATTGTGGTTATTCTGGCTAAGCGTGCTTTTGGCGCTATATTTCATCGGCGGCACGTTGGCCGTGCAAAGCGCGGGCATCGACACCCGCGCCCGGGTCATGTTGGCGCCATACATGGCACTGGCGGCGGCGCTGGCCTGGGCGCATGTTCGCGCTCAGGCGGTTTGACGACTGGGTACGACGAAAACGGGCACTTCGGCGGCAGAGAGCACCTTTTGCGTCACACTACCGAACAGCCAGCGCCCGACCCCCGTGCGCCCATGCGAGGCCATCACCACCGCTTCGACCTTGAGTTCGGCGGCGGCTTCCAGAATCGCCCCGGCAGGCTCGCCCACATACACGCTAAGGCCGACATCCAGGCCCGATAGGTCATCTGTCGTGGCGATGCCGCGCAGATAGGCCCGCGCGTCGTCTTCGGCTTCTTTCAGAATCGCGTCATATTCGCTGGCGGAGTACTCGCGCTGGGGCGGCGTGTACGGGTTGCCTTCATAGTAGAGAGTGCTGGGCGCGCGGATGACGGTCAATAGGGTGATTTTGCCCGCCGAGCCGACCAATTCGCGCGCGTAATGCAGCGCGCGGTGCGCATGTTCCGAACGATCGAGGGGCAGCAGGACGTGATTCAACATCGCGTTAAGTCTTCCTATATTTTTGCGTTGATTGCATCCTAAACCCAACGCGCGCCCAACGCAAGCAACCCACTATTTACACCGCCCTTACATAGGACGATAATGCGCGCGGGCATGCGTTGGGCATGGTCCATAAGTCGCACAGACGGAGTATGAATGGCATGGATTATCAAGAGGGGTTGTGGGTTGCCGTAGGGCGCTACATTCAGATGCTAATCGGCATCATCATTGGCGCAATTGCGGTGGTGGTGTTTCTTTTGCCCAATGAGATTGTACCAACCAATATCACGGGCATAGCCGTATTCCTGAATGAATTTTTCGGCACGCCCGTCGGCGTGATGGTCGTTTTGCTAAATATCCCGGTGCAAATGCTGGGTTACCGCATGTTGCCCGGCGGCGTGGCGATGCTGGCCAAGGTCGGCTTTGTGCTGGTAACCTACTCCGTGATGCTCGACCTCATCGCGCCGTTGCTCCCCCGCGAAGGGCTTAGCGATGACCGTTTGCTCAACGCCATTTTTGGCGGGGTGTTGGGCGGCATCTCTAGCGGACTGGTGTTCCGGGCCGGGGGCAATTTCGGCGGAACGAACACCATCGCGCTGATCGTGCGCCAAAAGACCGGTATTCCGCTGAGCAGCACGTTTCTGTATGCCGATTTGTTGATTGTCTTGGCGGCGGCGCTGATCTATGGCTGGGAACCGGCCTTATTCTCGCTGGTCACGCTGTTTATCACCGGCCTGGCCACGGATTATGTGCTAGAAGGCCCCAGCGTCGTGCGCACAGCGGTCATCATCACGGAAAAACCGCGCGCAGTGGCCGATGAAATCCTCTATGAGATGCAGCGCGGCGTTTCGGGCTGGACAATCACCGGTATGTATACCCAAAAAGAGCGCACGATGCTGTATGTCACCATTGGCCGCTCGGAAACCCAAAATCTGCGCGACCGGGTGCTGAAGGCCGACCCTGCCGCGTTTATGGTCATCCAGCAAGGGCATGTGGCTTATGGCGGGCAATTCAAGGCGCTAGATTATCGCAAACTGCGCCGCAAGCAGGAAACAACCTTTACAGCGTTGGAGGCACCCCCCACGATGACAAGCGCTGGCGCGGACTGAGGCCGAAGCCTAAAATTCGCTGAATAGGAACGGCAGCGCGCGCGGAAACATGCTGCGCAGGGTGTCTTGCAATTGCCAATGCGGGTCACCCCAGCCGCGCCAATACAACTCGGCGGGGTCTAGCCCGGTGAAGACCAACGCCGAAAGCCCCTGGATATGCAGTTCGACATCGGCATGGCGGGTAGGCTGCACCTGTAAGCGCCCGCCGCTGGCTTCGAAAGCATACGACCCGTTATTCCAGGGGCATTGTTCATCAAGAATGGTCGCGCGGAAGGCCCCCGGCCCTACGGGCAAGCCGTCCAGATCGGCCACGCTGATGACGCGCCCCATGGGCGTCAGAAAGCCGTCACGCTCGCGCGGCGAGACGATGCGCGCGTCCAGGTCGTGCCACCACAGTTCGGGCAAATCGCCGGGCGACAAGTGCGAGAGACGCGCCCGTGTGATCTGGTCAATATGCTGGGCGAGGTAGTGCAAGAGCAACATCCGCCCGTGCATCTGGCGATACAAAAAGATGGGCGCGTGCAGGGTGCCGCCGTGGCCACTAATGGAATAGGCCATCACGCCTTGCACCTGGCCATGGGCCTCGGCAATGGCCAACCACAGCGGTTTTTGGGCCGCACGATAGGCATAAAACGATTGGGGGAGCAAGCCAAAGCCGTGCGTCTGGGCCAGAATATCGTGCAGATAATCCATATAAATGGTTAATCCATCGGCCAACGCCATGCGTCGCACGGTTCCGTTCGGGGGCGTGCGCAGTAGCTCGCCCAGGGCCGTGGGGTCGAATTGCACATCATGGATTTGGGGAAAGCCGACATAGCCCAAGCGCTGGTAAAATGACTCGCGAAATGGATACAGCGTCGATACCGGGCTGCCAGACTCGTAACAAGCCGCCAAAATATGCTGCATGAGCGCGCGCGCGTAGCCCTTGCGGCGCGCTTCGGGGGCGGTCGTCACGGCCCCTACGCCCCCCATCGAGAAGATATGGCCGCGCACGTTGATCTGCATGGGGATGAGCCCGGCGACCGCCTGCGGCGCATCATCCGCGTACAGCGCGAAGGTGCGGCGGGCTTCGGCCAGGGGCTTATACGTCGCGGTATCGACCTTGCGCACGGCCTGGGGCGAGGGGCGAAACGCATAGTCGCTGAAGGGGATGGCAATTTTCAGCGTATTGGCGACGGATAGTTCTTGGATGGTGATCTCGGGCACGGGGTTGGCCTTTCGATAAACAGTTCGTCCAGTATAGCAGGGCTCCAGGGCGCTTTGCCATTTCCCATTTGGGATATGTGTTGGGAAAACTTGGGATATATCAGAGGACAGCATATGGTTGGAACATTGGTCAACGTGATTGCGGTCATTTTGGGTAGCGCGCTGGGCCTGGTCGCGGGGAATCGCTTCGCGGCCAGCACGCAACATGCCGTCGTGATGGGCCTGGGCTTTGTCACCTTATCTATCGGATTAGACAATAGCCTGGCCACCGGGAATATTTTGGTTCCGCTATTTAGCATCGCGCTGGGGGTCATCATCGGCGAAGCGCTGGATATTCACGGCGGGCTGAATGCGTTGGGCGGCTGGTTGCAAACGCGCGTAGGCGGGCAACCCGCCCAAGAAACACCCGGCCAGGGCCTCAGCGAGCGCGACCGCTTCATCAGCGGCTTTGTAACGGCGTCGTTGGTGTTTTGCGTGGGGCCGCTGACGGTGTTGGGCTCGTTGCAAGACGGCATGGCGGGCGACCCCGAATTGCTGCTGATTAAATCCGCGCTAGATTTCTTCGCCTCGGCTGCCTTCGCGGCGTCGTTGGGGGTCGGCGTGATGTTCTCCGCGCTGACCGTCTTCGGCGTGCAAGGCAGCATCGCGCTATTGGGGTATCTGGCGGGCGAGGTGATGACTAGCGCCATGATCGACGAACTCACCGCCACGGGCGGCCTGATTTTGATGGGATTATCGTTAATCCTGATGGACATCAAGCAACCGCGCGTGGCGAATTACCTCCCCGCCTTGCTCATCGCGCCGCTCATCGTGGCCATCGGGACGGCGCTGGGGGTCGATTTATACCCCAATGTGTAGATAAACGGCCTTTAACGCTTTTCCAGAAAATTAATTACCCCTCCCCGAATTTGGGGAGAGATTATTAGGTGCGCGGGAGTACGTCCTCCCCCCCCAATTCGGCGGGAGCTAGAGGGGGGTAAAACAAAAATGGTAACTGCTCAGTCTATGCCAATTCTTCCCCCTCACCCCCTTAATCCCCCTCTCCCAAACGCCGCTTTGCGGCTGGTAGAGGGGGAAACCGACCCGAAACCGACACTTTTTGCCCCTCGCCCAGGGCTGAAAGCCCGTTTGGGAGAGGGGTTGGGGTGAGGGCTGAGTAGTTACCAAAAAATGTACGCTTTTATACAAAAGCAAACGGCATAATCTAAAACTTGGAAAGCCTAACCCGCCTATGAATCTCTCAAAACCTCTCAAAAGGGGGACTTGAGAGCAATTGATAGGTTTTTTGGCGTATATTTGTGATCAAGAGAACAAAGGAGAAATGTCATGCGACTAACGGAATATTGGCGACTCAAAGATCAACGCTACACGCTGGACGGCGCCTTCCATAATGGCAAAGTAGCCGACAGCTACCCGCCCCGGGCCAACCCGCAGCGCGACGTTGAAGTGTACGACTTTCAGCGCGAAGCAACGCCCAAATCCGCCGAACCCCAGGCTGAGGTCCGCGCGTGAGCCCGCAAGCTGCCTCCGAATCGTTGCACCATGTCGATGCGGCACTCGGCGGGGGCTATGGTGAAGTCTACAGCTACACCATCGTCACCGATCCGCCGGATGACTACGTCGGCTTTGCGCCCTACTATCTGGCGCTCATCAAGCTGGAAGACGGTGCTTTGTTGACGGCTCAGTTGACGGATATTGAAGACGAACCCCACATTGGGATGCGGGTAGAGATGGTGACGCGCCGCCTAAAAACCGAAGGCCCGAATGGCGTCATCGCTTATGGATACAAATTCCGCCCTACGCTTTAGGCTTTTCCAAGTATTTAACTATGCCGCTTGCTTTTGTCGAAAAGGATACCGGCTTGATTTTACCCCCCTCTAGCTCCCCCCGAATTCGGGGGGAGAACTTACTCGTGCGCATAATAGCCCCTCCCTGAATTCGGGGAGGGGCTGGGGAGGGGTAATTATTTTTGTGGAAAAGCCTTAGCGCGTAGAGTGTCTATCTGATTTTGCCCTACGCTTTAGCGCGTAGAGCGTCTATCTAAAAGAGCATCAGCTCCGTAGCGCATCCGAATAGGGTGCGCTGTGGCGTTTTAGAACGCGATGCTGTTCGTGCCCAGCAGCAACACCAGGCTGAAGAATAGCGAAATCAGAAATAACCCAATTGATAAAAACATGCGCTCCACGGCGGTTAGGCCAAACAGGCGATCATCGCCGATTTGCTCGGGTATTTCTACGCGCGCCGCTGGTTCGTTATCTTGCTGGCGGGCTACCTGGCGTAAGTCATTTAGGTCGCTCATGGTTGTTTTCTCCGGTTCAGGGTTCAGTCAGCGTATAGTCACAGCATACAACCCTTGCGCGCGCGCGGCAAGGGCGTGCTACAAGGCGCGAGAACAGGGCAAGCGCATCAGAATTTGAACGCTTACAACCTTCTCTAGTCTAATATTTACCCCGCCCTAAAGCCCTCCCCGAATTCAGGGGGAGATCAAAGCGGGGGTGTCAGAAATGGCAACCTGCCAAATTTGTAACTCATGGACAGTTCAAAACAAACACAAATGTTTTTTCTGCCAAAACCGAGGGCTTAAGCCCTCGGTTTTATACGGATTTGTTTTGCGTTCTCCATCAGTCAACCCTCAGTTTGAGGCAATCGCCCTAGGCGCGAGAAGACCGGTCATGCATCCGAGCGCTAGAATGCGCTACAATGAATAGGACTACCCGATGAGGCAACAAGGATATTTGGATGCCCACTTCAGCCCCTATCATGCCGCGTCGTTTAGACCTGCTCGGGTTAGCGCTATTGGCCATTGTGGCGCGTTTGGTGCCGGGCCAACGGATCGTGGATGATGCATTTATCACGTTTCGATACAGCCGCAATCTGGCGGAAGGCCATGGCTTTGTCTATAACTTAGGCGAGCGTGTGCTGGGCACAACCACGCCCCTGTATACGGCCATTATGACGCTAGCAGGCAGCCTGGCCAATGGAGATTATCCGGCGGCGGCTGTGTTGGTCAATGCGTTGGCTGGTGGGGTGGAAGTGGTGCTGGTGGCGCTGATTGCGCAACATTTAACCCAACAACGGGCCATTGCGCTGTGGCTCGGGGCGGCTTGGGCTGTCGCGCCTTTCGCCGTGACGTTCGCCATCGGCGGCATGGAAACGAGCGTGCATAACGTGATGATGTTGGGTGCCTGGTATGCCTATCTGAGCGCGCGCCCGCGCGCCTTGGGGGTGTTGTGCGCGTTGGGCGTCCTAACCCGGCCCGATGCGTTGCTATGGGCGTTGCCCATCCTGGCACATCAGCTATGGCGCGCCTGGCGCGAGCGCCCCGCCACACAGCCCAGCCCGCGCGCCTGGTTGCCCTGGCAAACCTGGGCCAGCGGATTAATCGTCTATTTGCCGTGGTTCTTTTTCTCTTGGGCCTATTTTGGCAACCCCATTCCGCAGACGATCACCGCGAAGGCCAATGTCTATTTCTTGCGCCCTACCCAAGCCTTCGAGATATTTTTGCAACGCTATGCCATGCCTTTCGAAGAAGGGTTGGCGCTGGGCACACCGGGCATTGTGGTGGGTTTGTTTCTTTATCCCACGCTGGCCCTAATCGGCCTACGGGCGGCCACCGCCCAAGAAAAGCGCGCCCTACCGCTGATGGTCTTTCCCTGGTTGTATATGCTGGTGTATAGCATCGCGAACCCGTTGATTTTTCGGTGGTACCAAACCCCCCCCCTGCCGGCCTACTATCTGGCGATTGGGGCTGGCGTATGGGCGTTGCTGGTCTTGCTGCCGCGCCCCGCCTGGCGCCAATATGCGGTCGCTGTGCTGGCGGCATTCACGCTGGGCTTTTTGCTCAATGGCTGGACGCTCTCGCCAGACCATGGGCCAGACCGACCCGCGCCGCGTATGGCCTTTCATGAGCTAGAACTGCACTACGCGCGCATGGCCCAAACGCTGGTGCAGGAGTACGGCGTAACGCCGGATTCTTGGGTGGCGGCGGGCGACATCGGCGCTGTGGGTTACTACTCGCGCGCGCGTATCTTCGATACGGTCGGCTTGGTCACGCAGGGTAACGCGCCCTACTACGAGGATCGAGATAGCCTGGATGACCAACGCCTGCCGGAGATGAATTATGTCATCCCTAGCAACTTATTGCTGGATGCCGAACCGGATTATATGATCCTGATGGAGGGCTTCATTCGCAACACGTTATTACAAGAGCCGGATTTCTTCGCCCAGTATCAGCAAGTCGGCATCATCGAAACGGATTATTACGGTACCGGGATGTTGGCCTTTCAGCACGCGCCAACATCCCGCGAGCGTGAACCCTAAACGGGCGTGCTGAGTTGTGGGGCGCGCCCCAGGTAATCTTTCAGCCATTGCCCGGTGTAGCTCTCGGCGCAGGCGGCCACGTCTTCGGGCGTGCCCGTCACCAGGACTTCGCCGCCCGCGTCGCCGCCTTCTGGCCCCATGTCGATAATCCAATCGGCAACTTTGATGATGTTCATATTATGCTCGATGATGAGGACTGTATTGCCGCGATCTACCAGGCTTTGCAACACATCGATAAGGCGTTGCACATCCGCCGAATGTAGGCCCGTGCTGGGCTCATCCAGCACATAGAGCGTCTGGCCCGTGGCGCGCTTACTGAGCTCGCGGCTGAGTTTCACGCGCTGGGCCTCGCCACCGGAGAGCGTCGTCGCGGGTTGGCCGATGCGAATATACCCCAGGCCGACTTGTTCTAGCGTTTCCAACCGCCGCCGGATGGGTTCGATATTCTCGAAAAATTCGATGCCTTCATCGACCGTCATATCCAGCACATCGGCAATATTTTTGCCCCGGTAATGCACCTGGCGCGTTTCTTTGTTATAGCGCGCGCCGCCGCAGACATCGCACGGGATGTAAATATCGGGCAAAAACTGCATTTCGATCTGTAACACGCCCTGGCCTTGGCAATTCTCGCAGCGCCCACCCTTGACGTTGAAGCTAAAGCGCCCCGGCGAATAGCCGCGAATCTTGCTTTCGGGCATTTCCGCGAATAGCTTGCGGATGTCGTCAAACATTTTGGTATAAGTCGCGGGGTTGCTGCGCGGCGTGCGCCCGATGGGGCTTTGGTCGATGTTGATGACCTTGTCGATATGCTCCAGGCCCAGGATGCTCTCATGCGCCCCGGCGCGGTCGCGCGCGCCGTTCAGCACGCGGGCCAGTTCTTTATACACAATCTCGACCATCAGTGTACTTTTGCCGCTGCCGCTGACGCCCGTAATCACGACGAATTTGCCCAATGGAATATCAACATCCACATTTTTAAGGTTGTGTTCGCGCGCGCCAGTCACCTGAATGACTTGGCCATTCCCCGGGCGCCGTTCGGCAGGCAGCGGGATATACTTACGACCACTCAGATATGCCCCCGTGATGCTGGTTTCGTGCTGCGCGACTTCCTCTGGCGTGCCCGCCGCGATGACGTTGCCGCCGTGTTCGCCCGCGCCCGGCCCTAGGTCAAGAATCCAATCGGCCTGACGCATGGTGTCTTCGTCGTGTTCTACGACCAACAGCGTATTCCCCAGGTCGCGCAGGCCCTTTAGCGTATTCAGCAAGCGTTCGTTGTCGCGTTGATGTAGCCCGATGCTCGGCTCGTCCAGCACGTAGAGCACGCCCATGAGTTGGCTGCCGATCTGGGTGGCTAGGCGGATGCGCTGTGCCTCGCCGCCGGACAGCGACCCCGCCGAGCGCGAGAGCGTCAGGTAATCTAACCCCACATCCACCAGAAAGCCGACCCGCGCCTCGATTTCCTTCAGCACTTGCCGCGCGATTTCCTGGTCGCGGTCGGTCAAGCCGCCCTCGTCGGGGGATTTCTCGCGCAGTTCGGCCACCCAAGCGGCCAATTCCTTGACGGGCTTGGTCGTAATCGTAATGATGCTCGTGTTGTTGATGAGCACGTTTAGCGCGTGGGGGCGCAGGCGTTGCCCCTTGCAGGCCGGGCAGGGGCGCTCGCTCATGAGTTCTTCGATTTTACCGCGCATCCAATCCGAGGTGGTTTCGTTATAGCGGCGCGTCAAATTGGGGATGACGCCTTCGAAGCGGGTTTCGAAGGTGCGTTTGCGGCCATCGTGCGTGATGTATTGCACGGGGATAAGCGCCTCCCCGGTGCCATAGAGGATATACTCATGGTCGTCTTCGCTCAGGTGATGCCAGGGCGCGTTAAAGTCGATGCCGTAGACTTCGCACACGCTCTCGATGACCGACATGGTATACCCCTGGCGATCTTGCGGCCAGCCGTTCGCACTGATGGCGCCATCCGCCAGACTTTTGTGCTTGTCGTCTACGACCAAATCGGGGTCAATTTCGAGTTGGATGCCCAGCCCCTGGCAGGTTTCGCACGCGCCATAGGGGCTGTTAAAGCTAAACGTGCGCGGCTCGATCTCTGGGATGCTGCCGTGCCCACGCGGGCAGGCGAGGTCCTCGCTGAAAATATGATCGACCGAGTTGTCACGGTCGCTGACGTCGTTGGCGATCATCACGCCGTCGCCGAGTTCGAGCGCGGTTTCCACTGAGTCGGCCAGGCGCGCGCGCGCGGCGTCGGCGTCTGCGGCGTCTTCGTGGCGGCGGATCACCAGGCGGTCTACGACGATTTCAATCGTGTGCATCTTATAGCGGTCGAGGTCGGGCGGGTTTTCGGCCTCGACGACTTCGCCATTCACGCGGGCGCGCACAAAGCCCTCTTTCACGATATTCTCGAAGACTTTCTGGTGCGTGCCTTTACGGTCACGGATGATGGGCGCCAGCAGTTGCACGCGCGCGCCATCCGGCCAATTTTCTAGTTCGTCCACAATCTGTTGGGCGCTTTGCGCTTTTAATAACTCGCCACAGGTCGGGCAGTGCGGCCTGCCCACGCGCGCATAGAGCAGGCGCAGGTAGTCATACACTTCCGTGACTGTGCCCACGGTAGAACGCGGGTTACTGCTGACGCCTTTCTGGTCAATCGACACTGCCGGGGAAAGCCCTTCTATCTGATCGACATCGGGTTTTTCCATTTGGCCCAAAAATTGCCGCGCGTAGGCGCTCAGGCTTTCGACGTAGCGGCGTTGGCCCTCTGCGAAGATCGTATCGAAGGCCAGCGAACTTTTGCCGCTGCCGGATAGCCCCGTGATGACCACCAGCTTATCGCGCGGAATATCAACATCGATATTTTTCAGATTATGCTCGCGCGCTCCGCGCACCATAATAATGTCTTGTGTCATGGTGTGTATGTTCCCCGATAAAGACTCGCGTGGCTTGAACAGAGGTTCTAATTGTACATCCGTTCGAGAACGGCGTCAATAGAATGCCTCTTTAAGATTTAGCATTTTTGCGCGCGGGTGACATGCACTGCCGTGCAAACAAGGCGTGTCAGCACCTTGTCATAAACCAAAAGGGCGCGCTATTGTGTGCCGGTGGTATGGATGAGGGCGTGCAGGGTATTGACCGCTTGTTCTGCGTTCATGCTGTCGATCACGATACTAATGCTAAATTCCGATGCGCCTTGCGCGATGGCCAGCACATTGATGCCGACTTTGCCCAGCGCGCCGAAAATGCGCCCGGCGACGCCGGGCGTGCCGTGCATCCCAGCGCCGACTGCCGTCACGATGACCACATCCTCCATAATGCGCACATCGGCCACGTCTTTGCGCGCGATCTCTAGCCCGAGTTCCTCGTGAATGGCTTCTTTCACGAAATGGCTGGTGCTAGCGGGGATGACGAAGGCGAAACTCTGTTCGGAGGATGATTGCGCGAACATCAACATACTGGCCCCGACCTTGGCCACGGCGGTAAAGGTGCGCCCCGCGATGCCCGGTACGCCGACCATACCCCGCCCATAGACGCTGAGCATATGCACATCCGTGATGGTCGTAATGGCTTTGATGCGCCCCGGCGTCATCTGCGGTTCGGGCTGGATGAGCGTGCCCTCGCCCGCCGGATTGAAGGTATTCAACACTCGAATCGACATGCCCAAATCCATAACGGGCAGAATCGTACGCGGATGCAACACCCGCGCGCCGAAATACGCCATTTCGCTGACTTCGCCATAGCTGAGCGTGGCAATGGTGCGCGCCTCGTCCGTCAGGCGTGGGTCGGTGCTCATGACGCCATCCACATCCGACCAAATCCAGAGTTCATCCGCCGGTAAACAGGCCGCGATGATCCCCGCGCTATAGTCGCTGCCGCCTCGGCCTAGGGTCGTGATGGTGCCGTTAGACGTGGCCGCTAAAAAGCCCGTGATGACGGGCGCTACCCCGCGCCCCACCAGGGGCAATAGCCGCGCGGCGACGTTCTCGCGCGTGGCGTCCATGTCCGGCGCGGCGTTTTGAAAGCGGTCATTCGTCACAATTAGGCGACTGGCTTCGATGGCCTGGCTATCTACGCCTCGGTCGATGAGATGTTCGGCCACCAGGCGCACCGACAAGCGTTCGCCCAGCGACGAGACCACGTCCATGCCGCGCGGTGTTACCTCGCGCATGATGCTGATGCTATGGCATAACTGCTCGAAGTCATCCAACAACATGCGGATTTCATCAATCAGGCGGGCGCGGCGGTTGGCTACGCTCACTAATACGTTCGCGGCGGCGACATGCCGCTGGCGAAGTTCGCTGGCCACCCGGCGATAACTGCCCACATCCCCATGCTCGGATTCATAGGCGGCCTGAATGAGCGCGTTCGTCACGCCCGACATCGCGCTGACCACCGTCACTACCTGATGCCCTTCGGCGAGTTGCTGCTCGATGATGTCCGCCACTTGTCGAATGGCTTCGACACTCCCCACCGATGTGCCGCCGAATTTCATCGTTATCAGGCTCATGTGTTTCCCTCTGTTCATCTGGCTGAACGACGACGGTTAAGCATAACGCCGGGCGCGGGGCCTGTCTATGGATGACCTGCAAGATTGGTTGTTTTGCCCAGATGCTAACGTGCGCGGGGCGTGGGGGGTGGGTCAGTTGGCACGACGGTCGGTACTTCGGTATTCAGATTCACCAGGGTGATAGACACTTCGGAAGGTTGCACGGTCAAGGTTAGTTGGTTCGCGTCTAGGGCCTCGGTGGCCAGCCCGGCGCGCGCCTCGCGCTGATAGGTGCCCGCGCTCAAATCGCTGGCGTTCACCGTCACGCGCAACAAATCGCGCGTTAGGTCTTGCAGCAAGGGCTGCGGCCCTACAGCGAAGACCGTCACCTGCGGCGGACGTATTTCGGCTTGCAGGTTGGGCGCCAGGCCCTCGATTTGCAGGGGGATGTCGTCGTACTGGCGGCTGCCGGGGATGGTGTCGATCAAGATTTCAACCGTGATGTCTTGGTTGGGTGGCAGCAGGCGCACGCCCTCTGGCAGCACGGGCACGACGGTCTGCTCGAAATTGCTGATACTGCCGGTAATGTTGACCGGCTCGGTCGGCACCACGCCATTCAGGCCCCGGATAGCCAGCGGACGCCCGGTAACAATCACGGTTTGGGGGCTAAATTCGTACCCCCGGTAGATATACCCTTCGGGCGGGAAACCGCGTATGGTGGGCACGACGCTTAGCTCCGAGACGCCTTCGCGCTGGCTGATCTGCACATCACACTCGATGCGGTTTGGCTCTAATGCGACATCCGACAGCATGCGCCCGGCTTCGTTCACGGGCACCAACGTGACGTTGAGCGTCACGGGGTTGCGTTGTTCGGCCAGGTTCAGGTTGGCGGTGGCGACGGCATCCGTCAACTGTTCGGCTGGGCCGCGCGCGGTTACTTCCACCAGCGAGCATGTCGGCGCCGGATACGAATAGCCGCTGGGCGGTTCGCTGACCACATTCACGGCCACGGGAATACGCTGGGTGACCAGGGCTTGCAGTACGACTTCGATCTCATCTGGCACGACTTCTACGACGGTGCCGCGCAGGTCGTCTTCTAGGCGCGCTTCCAGCGGTACCGACCGCGTACCGGGTTCAACATTGCGCAAGTCGGCCACGACTTTGATCTGGTCGGGCCGTAATTCATCCCACACCGAGCGCGGCGCGCGGATGGTCACCAGCACGCCATCGTCGGGGGTGTAATCCGCCAGGATGATCTCATCCGAGGTGCGAAAATCAACGTCGATCAGATTGGCATAATTGCGCTGCTGGATGGGGTCGGTCTGTAATACAGCGATAATCCAGATACCAAAAGCCAGCAATAGCGAGACGATGAACCACTGAAAGTTATCGAGCAAAAAGGAGACCCAGATATTGTCATCGCGGCGGCGTTTCATGTGCGCGCCCCACGGGCCGAGGCTGGATTGCTCGCGTCGTCTTTGTTGGGTTCTGACGAGCGGTTAGTGCGCCAATCTTGCATATAGCGTTCTAGCGTCCGGCGCACAGATTGGTGTTGTTCGCCGCCGCCGTCTTGCGTATCGGCGTAGAACGTCTGCAAGATGGTGGCCAGGCGGGTCGTATCCAAGCGCCGGATGAGACGCCCGTTGTTCGCGACGGAAATCTGGCCGGTTTCTTCGGAGACGACGACCACAATCGCGTCGGAAATCTCCGTCATGCCCATGCTGGCCCGGTGGCGGGTGCCCAATTTGCGTTGGGTGAGCCCATGCGCCGCCGAGAGTGGCAACACAGCCGCCGCCGCCACCAGCCGATCTCCGCGCAGGATGACCGCGCCGTCGTGTAATTCCGTTTTCGGGAAGAAGATCGTCAGCAACAGTTGGGGCGATAGCTCACTATTGAGCCGGATGCCGCTATTCATGAATTCTTCG
>DAOTVD010000084.1:0-14944 GCA_034437075.1 Anaerolineae bacterium | reverse complement strand
GGGTTAAAATTTTGCTTGAATAATCATTTGGCCCAGGTCATGTACGAACTCGAGGTCTTGCTGGATGCCTGGCAAACGCTGGCCTTAGAAGAACAAAAGAAAGCGCGCGAGGCAAGCGACCTGGCCGGTGTCGCGCCACCAGCCCCATGGCCCACCGAAGCGGGCGCGGCAGAAGATGCTAGCCTGGATGATACCGCCGCCGGGTTGGATGTCGAAGAAGCCATCTCGGACGCCGACCAGATACTGCGGGCTAACGCCAACGCCCCCACCGCGAGCGATCAGGAAGCCGAAGCCTGGCTTAGCTCGATAGAAGATACCCTGGGTTCGCTATTAAAACACGAAACCCCTTACCGCGATGAGGATGATTTTCGCGTTGGCGAACGCATCGGTCAACGTTACGAGATTCGCCAGGTGCTGAAGGGCGGCATGGGCCTGGTGTATATGTGCTACGACCACGAACAGCGCATCCCCGTGACCCTCAAAACGTTTCAATCGCGCTTTTTGGATAACGAAAAGGCGACAGCCCGTTTTACGCAAGAGGCCCTCACCTGGATACGCCTGGAAAAACACCAGCATATCGTCCAAGCCTTGAAGGTACAAAAGTTCAAAAATCGGCCACACATTATCCTAGAGACGATCCTTGGCCCCGAAGGTTTAGGGTCAGATTTACGCGCGTGGATTAACCACCAGAGCCTGACGCTAGAAAGCGCGTTGCGCTTTGCGTTGCATATCTGCCTGGGTATGCAATACGCTGTCGATAAGGTGCCGGGGTTAGTGCACCGTGATCTCAAACCAGCCAATATCCTGGTGCGGCATGATGGCGTGGCTAAAATTACCGATTTTGGCCTGGTACGCTCGGTGCATCCAGAACCTGGGGCGCCCGATGCCGCCGAGGCGGATGCGCTGCCGCCCGATGCCGATGTGCGCCTGACCCGTGCGGGTGCTATCATCGGCACCGCGCCGTATATGTCGCCCGAACAGGCGCGCGCCTACGACGTTGACTTGCGCAGCGACATCTATGCCTTCGGTTGTGTGTTTTTCGAGATGCTCACCTGGCAATCTATCTTCCGCGCCAAAACCTTGCCCGATTGGAAAAAAGCCCACATCGAACAATTGCCCGGCTTTCCGCCGGATATGCCGTTTCTGGTGCCACGCGATGTACGCGCCTTGGTGCTGCAATGCGTCGAAAAAGACCCCGACCGCCGCCCCCAAAGTTGGGCTGCAATAGCCGAGCGTTTATCCGCACTCTACACCGAGCATATCGGCACCGCGCCGCCCCTGGAGCGCACTGGCATCGCCTTACAAACAGATGAACTAGTCAATAAGGCGTATAGCTTGGCCGAAATCGGCTACCCAGAAGAAGCGCTGCAAGCCTACGATCAGGCCCTGCAAGCCGACCCCGACAATCCCTGGACGCTCGCGCGTAAAGCGCGCACCTTGCGCTTGCTGGGGAATTACCCCGCCGCGCTGAGCTTTGTAGACCAGGCCCTGCAAAAAGATCGCTCCTTTGGCTGGGCCTGGCTGGTCAAAGGGCAGATACTCGAACGCCAAGGACGCCTAGAAGGCGCGCTGGCTTGCCACGAAACCGCCGCCGACCTGATGCCCGATGATGTGTGGGTGTGGTACAACCAGGCCAATATTCTGCTGAGCATGAACCGGCACCAAGCCGCGCTAGATATGCTCGACCACGCCCTGCAAGTTGACCCCCGCCAAGAAACCGTCTGGGCCAAGCGCGGGCAAGTTTTGCGCGCCATGCAGCGTCACCTAGAAGCCTTAAATGCCTATAATCGCGCCCTAGAACTCGACGACAGCTATGCCTGGGCCTGGAACGGCAAAGGCTTATGCCTGAAGGCCCTAGAGCGCCAGCAAGAAGCCCTAGAAAGCTTTCAGCAGGCCACGCGGCTGCAACCCCGCGAGGTGTGGCATTGGTATAACCAGGCCGAAACGTTGGTGGATATGCAGCGTTACCGCGATGCGTTGCCCATCATCGCGCAGGCGGCGCGCGTCAAGCCCGACCACGCCTATACCTGGGCCAAATTAGGGCAAGTTTTTCGCTATTTAGAGCGCTACGAGGACGCCGTACGGGCCTACGAAAAAGCCATCGTCCACAATCCACATTATGCCTGGGCGGTGAATGGCCTGGGCATTGTCTTCGAGCGGATGGGCCGTTACGAAGATGCGTTCAAGCGCTATCGCCAGGCCGCCGAACTGACCCCCAATGATGTCTGGCACTGGTATAACCAGGGCAATTTGTTGGTTTTGCAAGAACGCTATACCGAAGCCATCCCCTTGCTGGAAAAAGCCACCCAGATCAACCCGCAGCACGCCCGCTCTTGGGCGCGCCTGGGCAATACCTACCGTCTGATGGGCCAGTACGAGGCCGCGCTTGTCTTTCTGGAACGGGCACTCAAACTCGAAACCGGGTATAGCTGGGCCTGGAACGAACGCGGGATTGTGCTCGAAAGCTTGGGGCGGCTAGCCGAAGCTGCCGAAGCCTATGGCCGAGCCGCCATTGCCGAACCCGCTAACCCGCTGTATTGGTACAACCAGGCGGATATTTACGTCAGCCTACGCCGCTTGTCCGATGCGCTCCCGGCTCTGGATCGCGCGTTGCGCGCTGATGAAGCCTATTACCGGGCCTGGGCCAAGCGCGGCCAGGTGCTACGCCGCCTGGGCCAACCCGAAGATGCGCTAGAAGCCTACACCCGCGCGGTGGAATTGGCGCCCGATTATGCATGGGCCTGGAACGGGCGTGGCCTGGCCCTGAGCATGCTCCAACGCCACGAAGACGCGCTGGCGGCCTTCCGCAAAGCTGCCGAATACGCGCCGGATGACATCTGGTTTTGGTACAACCAAGCCGACGAACTCATCACCCTGGGGCGCTACACCGAAGCGCTAGAACCGCTGAACCATGCCTTGCAAGTAGACCCCGAACACGCCGAAAGCTGGGCCAAACTGGGCCAGGCCCTACGCCGCTTGGGCCAGTTTCGCCAGAGTGTTTCCTCCTACGACCGAGCACTCGCGCTCGACCCCACCTATGCGTGGGCCTGGAACGGGCGTGGCCTGGCGCTGGAACAACTCGAACGGCGCGAAGAAGCCCTGGCCAGCTACCAACGCGCCGCCGAAGAGGCCCCCGCCGGGGTGTGGTATTGGATGAACCAAATCGATCCGCTTCTGATGTTGGATCGTGTGACGGAAGCCGAGCAAGTAGCGCAGAGAGTCGTTCAAATTGCGCCGGATAATCTGGTGGGGTGGATGCGCCTAGCGCAGATTTTGCGCCGTCAGGCGCGCTACGGTGACGCGCTGGTCGCCTACGACCGGGCGCTGGCGCTAGATGAAGGGCATGCGAATGCCTGGCATGGCAAGGGTATGGTCTATACCTTGTTGGGGCGTCTTGAAGAGGCGCTGGACTGCCACCGCGAAGCTACTCGCCATGCACCTGATACGATCTGGTTTTGGTATAATCGGGGTGAAGTGTTATTTCAACTAGAACGTTATAGCGAAGCGATTACCATGTTCAGCCGCGCGCTAGAATGTGACCCCACCCATGATGGCTCCCGCCGCCGTCGCACCGAAGCCCGACGCTTGCTAGAACGCCAAAAAGAGTAAGCGCCATGTCATCTCAGATCAAAATCACCTTGATGAGCGGCCCCCGGGACGGCGAAACGCTCACCTTTACGCCAGATTTTAGCGATGGCGACTTCGAACTGTCGATTGGTCGGCGGGAGAATTGCGCCATTTCACTGGGCTACGATAGCCAGGTATCCCGCAACCATGCCCGCATTATTTACGATGGATCAACGTATTGGTTAGAAGACCTGGGCAGCCGGAATGGTACATTTATCGAGGATAATCCCGTGCACGAACGTACGCCCATCCCCGTGGATACGCTGTTTCGGGTCGGGCGGACGCTCTTGCGCATCGACCCGCCCGCTTCGGATGAAACCCAGATCACGCGCCCGGTGATGGATGATAGCTTGTTTTAAGTTTATGTAAGCAGGCTGCTAACCGGGACGCAGAGCAACTTGCCATTCGCATCGGGCAAGAGCCGCGCTCGAATACGAAAAACATCCGCCAGTAAGCGCTCGGTCAGGATGTCTTGCGGCGCGCCATCAGCGATAATGCGCCCCTCGCGTAAAACCAGCAACCGATCCGCATAACGCGCGGCCTGGTTCAGGTCGTGCAATACCATCACGATGGTTAATCCGGCGGTACGATGCAGGCGTTCGAGCAATTCCAGCACTTCAAGCTGGTGGCCAATGTCCAGGAATGTGGTCGGCTCGTCCAGCAATAAGATTCCGGTTTGCTGGGCCAGCGTCAGCGCGATCCAGGCACGTTGGCGTTCACCGCCAGAGAGTGCATCCAGGCTGCGGTCAGCCAGGTGTTGCATATGCGTAAGCTCTAGCGCCTCTTGGGTGGCTTCATGATCCTGCTGACGCAACATGCGCAACGCGCCCGCGTGCGGAAAACGCCCCTGTTCTACCAACTCGCGTACCGTGATCCCTTCCGGCGCGGTAGGTGCCTGGGGGAGCACCGCCATCCGCCGGGCGACTTCGCTTGTCGTGTATTGCGCAATAGCTTTGCCATCTAGGTAAACCACGCCTTGCCGGGGCTTCAAGAGGCGGCCCAAGGCTTTAAGCAGGGTCGATTTGCCCGAGCCATTCGGCCCGATTAAGGCCGTCACCTTACCTGGAAACAAATCCAGGCTTAGGTTATCCAGAACGGGCGCTTGTTGGTAGCCAACGCGGATGGCTTCCGCATGCAGGACGGGCTCGTTCATGCCCGCCGTTCCCGGATGAGCAACCAGAAGAAGAACAGCGCGCCCAGGGCCGCCGTCACAGCGCCCACGGGTAAATTGCCGATACCTTCCAGGCTATCGGTGTACGCTGAAGCGGCATGGGTGACCGTACGCGCGAGAATATCCGCCACCAACAACAAACCGCTGGCGAACACGGCGCTAAACGGAAAGAGCCGACGCGCGTCATTGCCCACGATACGCCGCCCAATGTGCGGCGCGATGAGCCCGATGAACGCGATATTGCCCACCACAGAGACGGCCCCAGCGGCTAGCACCACTGCCACGAGCAACAAGCCCGCGCGCGCGCGCTCGACAGGCAGCCCCAGCCCCGTCGCGACCGCGTCGCCCAGTTGGAGCGTGTTCGCAATGCTCGCGCTGAGCATCCCCAAGGGCAAGGCCACGAGCGCATAGGGCGCTAAAATCGACCAGTGAGCCCAGACGCGCCCCTCCAGCGAGCCGATTAACCAGTGCAAAATGTTACCCAAATTGGCTTGCTCGATGAGCAACACCAACGAGGTGAGCGCCGTCAGAATGGATGCCATCAGCACGCCACCCAGCGTCAGACGCAGGGGACTCGTGCCGCGTTGAGGTTGCCAACTCACCGCGTAGACGACCCCGCCGCTTATGATGCCGCCGCTCATGGCCACCAAGGGTAAAATGCGTTGCGCATCCGCGCCGCCAGAAACAAAGGCCATCCATAAGACGACCGCCAACACCGCACCGCCCACCACACCGATAATCGAGGGCGAGGCCAACGGATTGCGCGTGACGCCCTGCAATAGCGCGCCGCTGAGGCCCAGCATGGCGCCCGCCGTCATGGCGATGAGCGCGCGCGGCAAGCGTAGTTCCCATACGATGGTATGGTGCAGTGCTTCGGCGGGTTGGCCCAACAGCACGTGTGCGACGTCCAGCGGCGTTAAGGCGACGCTCCCGACGCTGATATGGATCACCGTTAGGCCGATGAGCGCCAACGCCAACATGAGCACCAGGCGCGTACAGCGCCCCACACGTGGGATGGAGAGGGTAGTAACGGGGCGAGTTTGGGGTTTGCTGAGGGTGGCCATAGGGTTAGCCCACTTTTCTTAATTCGCGGCGCAGCAAGACCAGCAGCACCGGCGCGCCAAAAACGGTCGTGAAGATGCCCACGGGCAATTCCACAGGCGCGGCCACCGTATGCGCGAATAAGTCTGCCGCGCTGAGCAAAACCGCGCCCAGTAAAGCCGCGATAGGCAAGACCAGCCGCGCATCATGCGTGCGCAACAGCCGCCGCGCGGTATGCGGCGCGATCAACGAGATAAAGCTAATCGGCCCGGCAATCGAGACAACCGCTGCGACGAGGCCGACACTGATGGCGAGGATGGCCAGGCGCGCTTTTAGCACGGGCAAGCCAAGCCCTTCGGCGACATCATCGCCCAATTGCAGCAGATTCAGCACCCGTGCGCTAAGCAACGCCAAGGGCATGAGCACAACTAACCAGGGCAAAATCTGGTGCACGGCGTCCCAACTGCGATTAGCCAGGCTACCGACCAGAAACCGGTAAAATAATTGGATGTCATATGGCTCGCCAATGCTGATGAGCACGACCAATCCCGCGTTGACAAACGCGGTTATCGACGCGCCGACCAGGACAAGCCGCGTGCTATCCAGCCGGAAAGCCGCCGCGATCATCAAAAATGTGCCCGAAGCAAACCCCCCGATTAGCGCGATCCAGGGCAGCGCCCCGGCGGGCACCGGAATATGCAAAATGGTTACGATGGCGACACCCAACACCGCCCCCGCCGAGATGCCCATAATGCCGGGTTCGGCCAGTGGATTGCGCAACGTGTCTTGCAGCATCACCCCAGCTAGGGCCATCGCCGCGCCGACCAGCCCGCCAAGCAAGGCGCGCGGCAGGCGTAAATCGTGCACGACCACATGCGCGATACGGTCGGTGGCACTGGCGCCGGTGGCGAAGGGTTTGATGAAAAAGGGCACCGCGTCCGCGTCGCCGATGTCATCTTGGCTGATGAACAACACGCGCAGCACGGCCTCACGTTCTAGGGCCAGTTCGCCCGTGGTCAGCATCGTCAGCGCGATGAACACCAGCGCGATACTCAGCAAAACTGCCCATAGAACGCCCCAACCGGCCCGGGGGAGTCCCAAGCCGGTATTCGGTGCGGCGGGGGGATGAGAAGAAAACGTCGCCATACAGTATCCTAGCCGCATCCGCCAGGTGTAACGGATGCGATGAGTGGCTCAAGAATGATTATTCGTCGTCTGTTTCTGCGTCGAAGATGTCGCTATACAGGATGGGTAGCGCTTGCTCTAGCGTCGCTTCCATCAGGGTCAGGCCCCGCCCGCCGCGCCACATCCAAGGCTCAATGCCATAGACTGCATCGTTTTGCACGGCTGAAAGGGCTGTCCAGAGGTTATTTTCGGCCAATTGCTGCACGACTTCATCATTCGCGGTGCGATCTTCGTTAAACCCTGCGAAGAATATAACTTCGGGGTCAGTCGCCAGGATGCTCTCGAAGCTGAAATTATCATAACCAAAAGCTGCGAGGCCGCCCGCGTCTTCTGGTACTTCGAAGGGGCATTCCGCCAGGCCAGCCAACAGCAAGCAAGTTTGCCCGTTGGCGGCTTCTAGGAACATCGCATCATCTTCGGCGGCCCCAAAGACTAGCATGGTCGTGGGCAGGTCTTCGACTTCGGCCTCGGCAAGGGCGCCTTGATATTCGGCCAGGGTCGCCTGGAAGGACGCGGCAGCCTCGGCGGCTTCCTGGGTGCGTCCGGTCAATAAGCCCAGGGTTTCGACCTCGCTAATGGTATCTTCAACCGTGGTTGGGTAGAGCAAATACATGGGCGCGATATTTTCCATAGCCGGGCGCATCGCATCAAAGAATCCCGCTTGCGCGACCACGAGGTCAGGGCCCATGGCGGCGATTTGCTCGATATCCGGTTGCATACCGCCCGCAATGATGGTCATATCTTCGGTCACTTCGCCAAAATATTGCTCATAGGGCACGGTCAGCAAGTCGGTCATACCAGCGGGTTCGATGCCCAGTTGATAGAGATGATCCAAGCAGGCAATGCTCAAGCAGAGGACGTTTTCGACAGGTTCTCCGAATGTGAGTTCTGCGCCGCTTTCATCCGTCACAGTCACAGGGAATTCGGCGGCGGTATCATCCTGAGCCAGAGCAGGCAACGCCAAGACCAGGCAGGCCAGCAATATAAGAAGGGTTAAGTGTTTCACGAAGAGCAACTTTCTATGCTTTATGGTTGATGATTTTTACCGAGAAAAATCTATGTAAATCTCAGTATAAACCTAAGTTTAACGTAGCTTTACGTAGCTTTCTTGGCAATGTATCATCTCCTTGGATGACATGTGTCACTTAAGCCAGGCTTTTGGCGACAGCTTGCGCAGTCGTTTGAGCTTGTTTCACGCAATCCGGCACGGCCAGCCCCCGGTAAGATGCGCCAGCCACGAATATCCCCTGTGGTAGAGCATTCTCGATTTGGGTTACATCGTCTGGGTGCCCAACGCGCGCCTGGGCATAGCTATCCGGCCAGCGATAGAGACGATAATCCAGCGGCGCGGCTTCGATGCCCAATAAATCGCGCAATTCGTCTTGAATAGCCTGTAGAGCCTGCGCTTCGGGTTGGGTGACGAGTTCGGGCGCGCCGCCGCCAAAGAAGACCTTAATGAGTTCGTAGCCTTCTGGCGCGAATTCGGGCGTTTTGTGCGATGTAAAGGTGACGGCGTCAATGCGGCGTTTTTCGCGGCGTGGGATCATAAGCCCGCTCATATGGCGGATGCTTTCGGGGAAATCTTGCGCGTGATACATCAGTGTCGCGGTGCCGATATTGACATGCTCTATGTCAGCCATCAGGCGCGCGGCGTCTGGTGCCAGATTACCGATCAGCCCCGCGCTAACATTCGCTGGGGAGGTGAGGATTACAGCATCAGCTTTGAGCATTTCGCCATCCGCTAGCTGAGCAGCGTAGCGGCCTTGGGCGGTTTCTTCCAGGCAGACGACCTCCGCGTTCAGGCGCAAGGTGCCTGTTAGGTTATCCACGAGCGCGTTGATTAACCCTTCGGCGCCCCCCTTAAACGAGATGAAGCGCGGCGGTTTCGGCTGGTCGGATTTATGCTTGCGGGCGGCCAACAGCTTGCGAATCAACGCTACCACCAGCCCGCCATATTCGGCTTCCATCTCGCGCATAATCGGCGACGTGGTCATGATGCTTTGCTGTGCGGGGTCGGTGTTGTAAATGCCGCCTAGGATGGGGCCAATGAGCCGTTCATGGGCTTCTGGCCCCAGGCGTCGGCTGGCGAAGTCCGCGATGGATTCATCTTCCATATCGCGCCGGGCCGGGATAAACGGCTCGGCCAGCAAGCGTAATTTGCCGCGCAGGCTCATGATGGGCGACCGGATGAAGGCGGGCGGCGCGAGGGGCAAAGGCAAGGCTTCGCCGTTCGTCAGGATGTAAATGCCGCGCGCTTCGTTGCTGGCGCTTTCGACCTGATCCAAAATGCCCATATCGCGCGCTAGGTTATAGACTTCGGGCTTACGGGTCACGAACGACTCTGGCCCGGTTTCTAGCATAAAGGGCCGCGTGCCCGCTGCGTGGACCTGCTCGGATTGCACTTTGCCACCCCAACGCGCAGCGCGTTCGACGACCGTGTACGATAGGCCCTGTTGTTGTAGGTACCAGGCGGCGCTCAGGCCCGTGATACCGCCTCCGATAATGAGGACGTGTGGCGTGTTCATGCGGTCTCCTTGCCGTCTCTGAAGATAGGATTCTCTCCTTAATTTTATAGATTTGCATAGAATTTAGGGGCATTTGGTGAGGTTTAGCATTGGAATATGCTGCAATTGTCAGTATACGCAGGGGGCCAATGCTAGACATCCCCCCCGGAACTGACTACACTGAGCGTATAGCCCGCTGTGATACGCTTATTTGGATAAGGAGTCAAAAATGTCATTTTTAACCCAGGATATGCAGCCCATGCGGGGTTATCACCAAGCCAAAAAGTTATTGTGGGACCCTCAAGATTTTGATTACACCCAAGACAAAGCCGATTGGGCGAAGCTGACAGACCGCGAGCAGGGTTTTGTGCAGAAAATTATGTCCTTATTCCTGGCGGGCGAAACCTATGTAACCCATGACCTCGCGCCTTTGCTGATTGCCTTGCGCCATGAAGGCGGCCACCTGGAAGAAGAAATGTTCTTAACCGCCCAACTGTTCGAAGAAAGTAAGCATGTCGAATTCTTTAACGATGTACTAGAAAAAGTTGTGGGGGCTGTGCCCGATTTCGATGCGATTGCGGGCGAAAATTACCATGGGCTGTTTGAGGTCGAACTCGCGCAGTCGTTGGGCCGTTTGCTGACCGATCAATCGCGCGAGGCCCAAGTCGAAGCGATTGTGACCTATCACATCATTATTGAGGGCATGTTGGCTGAAACGGGCTATTATGGTCTGTTCACGGCGTTGCGCGACCAAAACCTGATGCCGAGCTTCGCGCGTGGCCTAGAATATGTACAGCGCGACGAAGCGCGCCATATTGCCTTTGGGCTGCATCTGTTGACGCGCATTCTCACGGAGAATCCCGAACTTCGCCCGCTGGTCGATGCGCGTTGCAATGCGCTGATGAACATCACCCAGGGGATTATCATCGAAGTCTTTGATGCATACCTGCCCGATTTGCCGCTGGGGCTCGATCTGAACGACCTGATTGGCTATTCCGCCAAGCAATATATGGCGCGTATGAACGTGCTGGAACGCTCGAATACACCCGCTGTGTGATAGGGCCGCTTTGCGCAACGTCATCATTCTGCTGCTGATTGGGGCCAGCCTGCTAAGCGGGCTGCCTCATCGGCCCACCCCACGCACTACCGCGCAGATCAACGACCCGCCTTTACCTTTCGTGACGGCACCCACCGCGCGCCCGCGTTTGCTCATCACCGAAGCGTATTTGGCCGAAACCCTGCGCCCCCGCTGGAACGCCCAAACCGCCAGCGCGGAACGGATGCGCGCGTATCTCGATAGTGACGCGCCCGAAGCCGATTTCGAAACGCATACCCCCGCCGCCACGCGCGCCCTCGCTTTAGGTTATCTCATCACGGGCGATACAGATTATGCCGACCGGGCGCGCGTGGGCCTGTTGCAAATGGTGGAAGCGATTGCGGCGCACCCCAGCCTGACGGATAACGCGGCTTGGGATGCCGCCTTTGTGGATAATGTCGCCGGGGTGGCTGTTGCGTTTGACTGGCTGCATCCTACCCTGCTGCCCTCCGACCGGGACGCGCTGACGGAGGTCATGTTAGCGGCGGCGGCGGCGCTGAATGACCCCCGGCGCGGCACCGACCGCGCTTATATCCTCTCGGAAAATGGCGAATTTTATCGCTTCGCGGCTTACGATCATTGGGGGCCGCGCGTTTTGTGGGCCGTGGCCGCCACCGGGTTGGCCTTGCTGGGCGCAGACCCCGCCGCCGCCGAACTGGTCGATTATGCGCGCGACCTGTTGCGCGGGTGGATGCTCCCGGCCTTGGATGATCTCTCCGGCGGGGCCTGGCCTGCTGGCCCCGAACCCAGTATCCGCGCGACCTGGGCACTACTCCAAACCGTGACGGCTTTCTGGACGGCGCGCGGGGAAGACTACTTCGCGGATGTCGCGTGGTGGTACGACCGTCTAGCCTATACGCCCTTTGGGTATGCTCCGGCAATTCATGAGGGCGCGCGGGGGCCGTATTGGGCTTGGCCCGGCCTTTTTGGGCCAGGCGCGCTTTCTGGCGAAGCGGGCGTTCTGGCCCGCGCGCACGATAGCCTGCTGGCCACCATTTACAACGGCACAGAACACGCCGCCTGGATGGGCTGGTTCTTGAATACGGCGTCGCCGGATCGTTCCCCGCCGCATCTGGAAGGCGCTTATGCTGCGGATGCGCTCTTGTGGGAAATCGAGGATACTGCCGCCGAGCCGCCGCCCTGGCTGGTGTGGTATACCCGGGGCACGGGCCACGCTTTCATGCGCTCGGCCTGGGCGGGGGATGACGTGACGTATGTAGCTTTTAGTGCGGGCGATCGTTATGCAGCGGATCAATTTTTAGCCCAAGGACATTTAACCCTATGGCGCGGAGATGATCCGTTGCTGGTGCGGGCTGGGAGCGCGCAGGGCGGCGCGGCCCATACGGCCAATTTCTACGGGCGCAGCGCGGCGGCCAATGTGCCGTTGATCTGCGACCTAGCCGAAGACTTCACGAACGCACGCCCCGCCCCGCCGCAGACAGTCTGGCTGAACGATTGCGGGCAGCGGGGTATGGCACCTTTCAGCGCCAGCGCCATTAATTCCTATTACCGGGCCGAGAATCCGCAAGCCTACGAAACGGGAACGATTTTGCGCTTCGCGGAAGAAGGCGGCTTGGTCTATTTTCGCGCCGATCTGACCGCCGCGTATAATAGCCCGCGCTACAGTACAGCGGGTAATGCGCCCAAAGTGCAGGAGGTTCTGCGCGAAATCGTGTTCATCCGTCCGGCTACGATCTTGCTGCATGATCGAATCACGCCCACGGCACCCGATGCCGCGTTAATCAACCCATTTCATACGCCGACGGCGCCCAGCTTAGCGGGCGATTGGGTGCGCGTGGCCAATGGCGATAGTCTACTGTTCTGGCGGGACCTCGTGCCAGAAAATCGCGTAGCGCTGGCTGAAGGTTACGAGGTCGCTGGGCAAGATGTCAGCCCGTCAGGGGCATCCGCGCCTGCCTTTCAGATTACCAGCCAACCGACGATTAATCGCGCACACCATCCTTTTTTGACCCTAATGCGGCTTGGCGCGCAAACTGGCCAAGCGCCGGACGCGCGCTATGTTTCCGGCGAGGGGGTGTACGGCGCGGTTTTCGATACTTGGCAAATTCTATTTGATGATGATCCGCAGGACATTGACCGCCTGACAGCGGAAATTATGCCGGGGGTAACGGATGTGCTGATCGTTGGGTTAGCGCCCCTGGGCGATTATCGGGTGACGTTGCCGGATGGCATGCGCGAATCACTGCTGGCGGATGATGCTGGAACACTCTACATCTTCACTTCGCAGCCCGGTACGCTCAGCCTCGCGCGGCGTTAGTTGGCTTCGGGCGTGGTTGCGCGGCGCGTGGCGTCGATGTCCACATCCAGGGTAGAGGTGGCAGGTAAGGGCGTGCTATCGGCAGGCGTTTCGTCGTCTTCAAATCCGCCTATCAACAACAAGCCGATGATGATCGCAATCACCAATAATGTCCCGATGACGCCTGCGATTTGTGTTTTATTGGGTAGCCGTCTTCCGCCGAGCAATCCCTGCCCTGGTTCGTCCAATTGCATATGCAGCCATTCCGCCTCTAGGCGCGTGCGGAAGTGATAGCCCCCGGCGGGCGTGGTGTCGATAATGTGCAGGTAATCCAACCCGCGTAGCAGGGCATTGAGCTTGGTCTGGTTAATGCCCAGGGCCGGGCGACTGAGCGCCCGCGCCAAATCATCCAAGGGGGCAGCGTGCGCGGCATCCCAGGCGCCGAGCGTCAGCAGCGCACCGAGCAAGGCGCGTTCCTGAAGGGTCATCTCGGCCCAATAGGGCGCGATGATCTCGCTTGTTTCTTCGAGCGTGGCCATACGGACACCTTCAATCGCCCGGGGGGGGATTTCCGCCGGGCGTGAACTGCCCTCGTAGTAGCGATAGATAAGCCGACAGAGCGAATGGATGAGAAAGGGATAGCCCCCACACAAAGCCAGGATTTCGGCGCGGGTGTCTGCCGCATAGTTGTATTGATCGGCAATAGGTTCCACGATGAGCCGCTCGGCGGCCTCGGGTTCCAGATGCCCCAACCGCCAGTGAAACTGCATATTCGCGCACACGTCATATTCCAGGGTGCGCGCTTCGTAGTGAATATCGAGCCCCGCTAGGATGTCGAGCCGTTCGTGCTGGTGCAGCAACTGCCCCAGAAAGTGCATAAAATCCGCGTCTAGGTCACCCGCGTCAATGGCCTGCAAGAGCACTTGTAAATCATCCAACAACAGCAGCAGAAACCGGTCGCGCCGGATGGCCGTAACGGCCACATCCATCAAATGATCGGCAAACCAGGTCTGGTAGTCAGCGGGGCTAGCGTTTGGGCTGGGTTCATCCGTCACGCGGTAGGTGCTCGCGCCGATGCGCTCCATGCCGGTGATGATGGTCGAGGCCATATGTTGCAGCATATCGCGCGTATTGTGGCCTCGCGCATCGCTCAGGTTGATGTACACCGTGCGGTAGCGTTCATCAATGATGTAGCTGGTGTGGTGCAATAACGAGGTTTTGCCGATGCCATGCCGCCCCAGCAGAATGAGCATTTGCGTATTAGGAGCCCCCACCAGACGCTGCCTCAAGAAGGCGACCGCGTCAGCGCGCCCAAAAAACAAGGTCGGATCATCTGGTGGGGCCAGTGGATGGTATGGATTATGGTTCAACATGTAGACAGTGTACGCCCGAAGTGGTCGGGCGGCAAGCTACATGTGGCGTAAGATAGCTCGTTTTAGAAGCTGGCGATGGCTTCCTCAGTGGAGGCATGAATGGCAAAGAAATTGTCGAAACCAACAATTTCCAAAACGCGCTTCACCTTCGGGTCTAGCGCGGCCAATTTCAGATCGCCATCGTTTTCCTTGCTTTGGGTCAGGATGTCGGCCAGGGTGCGCAGGCCCGAGCTATTGATATAGCGCACGTTTTGCATATTCAAGACGAGCTTATATTTCTCCTCGGATACGGCGGTCTGGAGCGCCAAATCCAGGTCTACGGCGCCTTCGCTGTCCACACGTCCGTCAATGTCAAAAATGGTGATCCCGTTTTCGTGTCGTTCAGTAATGGTCATGAAGATAGCCCCTTCCTAAAGAGACATGACTTTACGATATCTAATTCTATTGTAACCCTTTTTGGTGGGGATTATGTGGCCGAATTCAGTCCAGGTGGGGTAAGGTAGGGTCTTGGGTATACAAAAAAGCCAAAGCTGCCTCTATGCTAGTGCATAAGTGTGTGCGCGCTTTCAAGCGCTCTTCTAAAAACGAGTTGAACAGATAGAAAAAATGCCAGTTGTGTTGCGCAACATTCACCGTCCATTGTTAACCAAAGGACAAATGTCATGCGACTGTTGATTTTAGGTGGTACCC
>DAOTVD010000083.1:0-1753 GCA_034437075.1 Anaerolineae bacterium | reverse complement strand
TGCTTGTAACATTCGAAGTGCCCGGCCTCGCTATTAATCGGAAAGCGAGCGCAGATCAGCGTGCCGATGAGTTCGTCGTATGGTAAGCCCATCTCGCGCGCGGCGTTTTCATTGGCCTCCACGATCCGAAAATCGATGATTTCGCCCGCCGCATCGCGCACGCTTTCCAGCAGATAGAGCGCATCTAGGGTGGCGTCGATCACAGCGCGGTAACGCGCTTCGCTATGGCGTAAGGCATCTTCCATCGCTTTTTGCTCGGAGATGTCGTATTGCACGCCGATAAAATAGGCCACCTCGCCCGCTGCATCTGGAATGGGCGCGATATTGACTTCATTCAAGAAAAATGTGCCATCTTTGCGATAATTACGCATGAGCACCTTGCAGCTTTGGCCCGCTGCAAGCGCGCGACGAATATCGACCCGCCCTGGTTGGTCGCGGTCATCGCTTTGTAAGATGCGGCAATTCTGGCCGATGACTTCTGCGCGGCTGTAGCCGGTGATCCGTTCGAACGCCGGGTTGGCGTATACAATCGGCATATCGGGTGCGCGGGCATCCACTAAAATCATACCAATCGTACTCGCATCCAGAATTTGCTGGGTCGTAAGGTTATCGAAGGGCATAGGATTCTCCGATTTTTAGGATGCAACATCCCTAATGCACACTAAATAGTATCAATGAGGTCTTAAGCATTCGACCATTATACCGCAACCCTCACGCCGAGATAGGTGCGATATGACATCTGCATCCGCGCCACTTGGCACGCCCGCACCCAACGCCTACAATAGAGGCTTAAATCAATGAGACGGACACCATGAACGAAAGTTTTATTCACACTATCGAAGACCTGTCGCTGATTTGCTGCTCGGTCATGTGTTGCTTGGGCTTTGTCAGCTTTTTTTTTATGGGCACCATTGGGCGCTTGCTGACGGTTATCGTGGGCAGTGTCGCGGGCGGGAGTGGCATCATGGGCCTGCTGGGCTTCGATGCTATCGGCGATATTCTGGAAGAACTGTTCGCGGTGGGTAGCGAAGGCGCGGACGACCCACCCAATCGGCGCCGCTAGCCCATGCACATCACCTGGCCAGAAATCGCGCGCGGGTTGGGCGAGCAAGCCAGCTTTAGCGCGGGCTATAGCCCGCTGTATGCCGAGGTCTTCGAAACGTTCGCCGCGTGGGCGCGCGCCCAGGCCAACGCCGAAGCCCTTTCTGCCGAGGGCGCGGCCTTTGTGCGGACGCTCGAAACGGCTTGGCAGGCGCGCGGCGTCTCTGGCGGATTACATGCGGCGCTGCTCTTGGCCGCGGGCGTCCATGCCGCCGTCCTGACTGATGACCCCGCCGCCGCCCATCTGGGCGCGTACTATGCCACAATTGGCGGCACGTATGATCCCGCGCAGGATGGGCCGGGCTTGCGCGCGGCCCTGGGCGCGCTCTTTGCGGTGGATAGCGAGGCCGTCAACTGGTTCCTGCGCGAAGCCGACATCCAGACCAATGAACCGGGGCGCGGCATCGGTTGGCTGTTGCCCGCGCAAGTCTTCGCCAGTTGGCAACCGGGCCTCAGCTTCACGCTAGTCGATTTGGGCACTTCGGCGGGGCTGAATCTGGCCGCCGACCAACACGCCTGGGAATGGCACATCGGCGCGCGGCGTGTGGTCTTCAACGACCAAGCGCCCATCATGACCCAAACGATTCACCCCGAAGCGCCGGATGACCCCAACCTGGGCGCAGCCTTGCCCGGCCCCATACGCCCGCCGCCA
>DAOTVD010000082.1:0-5351 GCA_034437075.1 Anaerolineae bacterium | reverse complement strand
CAACATCAGCCCTTTTGGCGATATCTCCGACGAACTGGATGATATTTTCAGCGAAAAGCCAGCGCCCGCTGCCGATCCCTTTAGCGAAAGCCCAGCCTCCAGCCAGAATCCCTTTGGCGATGTAGATGCGAGCGCTTGGGGTACACCCCCACCAGAACCGCCTCCGCCAGCCCCGACCGCACCACCGACCGCACCCGGCTTCATGGACGCTGATGATATTGATTTTGGCACCGAAAATCTTGCATCCAGCCCCCCCGCTGCATCGGCATCTGGCACACAACAGGACAGCCGGCCCAACTATCGCGATCCTAACCGTTATGATCCTGATTTTGATTTTGAAATGGTCCGCTTTGATGCCGGAGAGGACTTCGGTTTCGATGATTTCGCGCTGGATGATGATGCATTGGGGTCTAGCCCCTTTGCAACATCTCTGTTTGGCCAACAAGCGACCTCCGAGTACTTCCAATACATCCCGGATGAATTTAAGGATGCCCAACCCAAGCAAACGGTCTTGATCGCCAGTGTGGTGATTTTGGTGGTGTTGAATGTGGTTGGTATTGCCGGGATATTGATGGCGTAACACATATGAGGAGAGCCTAGGGCGGCCCTCCTCAACAGAATACCTGTGTGAGTTACTACAAGCCTGCTTCTTGGCGTAGCAAATCCGCCTTGTCTGTCTTTTCCCAAGCCACATCCAGATCATCCCGCCCGAAGTGCCCATAGGCGGCGGTTTGCCGGAATTGCGGGCGACGTAAATCGAGATTGCGAATGATGGCCGCCGGACGCATATCAAAATGCTTGCGGATCAATTCCTCGATCTTTTCTTCGGGGATTTTATTGGTGCCGAAGCTCTCGACGGCCAACGACAGCGGGCGCGCGACCCCAATCGCATACGATACTTGCAATTCCAGACGGTCGGCCAGGCCAGCCGCCACGACGTTTTTGGCCACATAACGCGCCATGTAAGCCGCCGAACGGTCTACTTTGGTGGAGTCTTTGCCCGAGAACGCGCCACCCCCATGCCGCGCAATGCCCCCGTAGGTATCCACAATAATTTTACGCCCTGTTAGCCCCGCATCCCCCAAGGGCCCACCGGTGACGAAGCGCCCGGTCGGGTTAATGTAGATTTTGGTGGTATCGTCGAACAAATCGCTAGGCAACACAGGCCGGATCACATGCTCGATGATGTCCTGTCGAATCTGCTCGTTCGTGATTTCGGGGGCGTGCTGGGTGGAGATCAGCACGGTGTCTATGTGCTTGGGTTGGCCATGGGCATATTCGACAGTGACCTGGCTTTTGCCATCGGGGCGTAACCAGGGAAGCGTGCCATCTTTGCGCATGGCACTCAGGCGGCGGGTCAGTTTATGCGCCAGCATAGCCGTCAGCGGCATGAGTTCGGGCGTTTCATTGCAAGCAAAGCCGATCATCATGCCCTGGTCGCCAGCGCCGATGGCCTCGATCTCAGCATCGGAGATTTCGCCCTCGCGGGCTTCGAGCGCCTTATCGACACCCTGTGCGATGTCGGCGGATTGCTCTTTGACCGAGACGATCACGCCACAAGTATCCGCGTCAAAACCATATTTGCCGCGCGTGTAGCCAATATCCCGCACGACATCCCGCGCGATGGTGGCAATATCGACATAGGTTTTTGTCGTAATTTCACCCATTACGACCACTAAGCCCGTGGTCACAGCGGTTTCGCACGCGACACGCGCAGTCGGGTCTTCGGATAAAATCGCATCCAGAATAGCATCCGAAATCTGATCGCACATTTTGTCGGGATGGCCTTCAGTGACGGATTCGGACGAAAAGAAATACTTAGGAGAGGTCATAAAAGTAATATTGCTGCTCAAGGTGTTGTTCCTCCTGGAGGTATAGCAAACACTCATCAAAAAACGCCCGGCGGCGGATTGGGCGTGGTGATCGTTAACATCAGCCCCTCATCTGCCAGATTTAGCACCATCTTTGGTCGTTATCCAAACGGTTGCCGCAGGGTCTTCAAGCCGCTCTCTCGCCTGCTCTCGATGAGGCTGTTCGAACAAACTCGCGGGATATTACCATAAAATCAGCGTTAGGAGCAATAGCTTAGCAAAATAGCGCCACCCTAAGATGCTTTTTGTTACAATGAAAACGGTCATTTAGTTAAAAGGTAA
Source organism: Anaerolineae bacterium (assembly GCA_034437075.1). GTDB lineage: Bacteria > Chloroflexota > Anaerolineae > Aggregatilineales > J027 > DAOTVD01. The sequence continues at coordinate 3,198 of DAOTVD010000082.1, read as the reverse complement.
CCGCCATGCGAAATAGTGGTCATGTTGTGGTCATTGGGGCGGCAGGTATAGACATCAAGGGGCAGTCATACGCGGCGCCGCTCCCGCTTGTTTCGAATCCGGCCAACATTCAACATAGTTTTGGCGGGGTGGGGCGCAATATTGCCGAAAATCTGGCCCGTTTAGACATCCCTGTGAGGTTGCTCACGCTGGTGGGGGATGACCTATTTGGCCAAGCGCTCTATGCCCACGCCCAAAGTTTGGGCATAGATATGGCCTATAGTGCGCGGTTAGCATCTCACCCCACCGGTTGTTATATGGCAATGCTCGATAACGAAGGGCAACCGAGCCTGGCTTTGTGTGACCAAGCGATTATAGAAGGGCTGGATCGAGATTACATCTTGGCCAACCGCGCCGCCTTCACGGGGGCACGGCTGATCGTAACGGATTTGAACATCTCGCCCGAGGCTTTAGAAACCACCTTCGAGCTTGCCGCCCGGGCGAATATTCCGGTTGCAGTCGAACCAACCTCGGCGACCAAAGCGCATAAACTGCTCCCTTGGCTGGATCAAGTCTATTTACTGACGCCCAACGCGGGTGAGGCCGAGGTGCTGGGCCGCTTCCCCGACCCGGTTGATGACCGCGCCAGCGCACTCCATGCCGCGCATTATTTCATTACTTGCGGAGTAAAGATCACGGCGATTTCATTAGGCGAAAAAGGTCTAACATACGCTGATACCGCCGGGCGCGGCTCCATCCCGGCCATGCTGGGGCCGATTGTCGATACTAACGGCGCCGGGGATGCTCTGACAGCGGGCATCATTTTCGGTCTATTAAACGATATTCCGGTAGACGATGCCATGCGCCTGGGCGTGACCGCTGCCACGCTCACGCTGCAAACGATGCATAGCGTGTCCCCTAACCTAACCACTGAGAAACTGTACGAAAGTTTGGTGATATGACCAACACCACAGAAACCTATCAAATCATTTCTACGCTGCTTCGCGAGCAGTACGGCTACCCTACTTGGCGCCAACATTTGCCCCCGCTGGATGAACTCGTCAGCACAATCCTCAGCCAAGCCACATCCGATGGAAATCGGGACAAAGGCTTCTATGCGCTCAAAGCACGCTACGCAGATTGGGAGGCCGTGCGTGATGCACCCGTAGAGGAAATTGCCGAGACGATTCGCCCAGCGGGCCTCGCGCAACAGAAAGCCCCGCGTATTAAAGATGCGCTGCGCTATGTCACCGAAGCGCGCGGCGAACTCTCGCTCGATTTTCTGGAAGATATGCCCGTGGAAGACGCGCACACCTGGCTCACGAATATCCATGGCATCGGGCGCAAAACATCGTCCATTATTCTGCTCTTTTGCTTTAACCGCCCGGCTTTCCCCGTGGATACACACGTGCATCGTGTGAGCAAACGCCTGGGCTTGGTGCCAGCGAAAACCAACGCCGAAAAAGCGCATCCGATCCTGGAAGCGCTGGCCGAACCTGCGGATTATTACGCTGATCATCTGAATTTCATCCGGCATGGGCGCCAGATTTGCCAAGCCCGTCAGCCGAAATGTGCACAATGTTTTCTGCAAGATCACTGTGCCTATTACACCGCTTTGTCCTAGCCCATAAAGTGTGGGGAGCCTACCGCGAAATTTTGATTATTGCCCGCAAGGCCACTATACTGACCAAGATGATAGCGATAAGGAATGGCCATGACCGACGAGACACCGCTACAAGATGCGCAAGCCCTGGAAAGGTCGTTAACCAATGCTCGCCAAAATCTGGTGCTCTTACGTAGCCAGGTGCAGGCTGGGCAGATTGACGCCGATTTTTTCTTAAAACGCCTGGAAAACCTGGAAACGCTCTTAAATCATTTGGCCGATGACCGCCAATCGCAAGCCGACACCAAGCGCTTTTCGCGGCTGTATGATGTGAGCCAGGTGATCGGTTCTTCGCTCGACCTGAAAGAAGTGCTCAATCGCGTGATGGATGCCATCATCGGGCTGACGGGGGCCGAACGGGGTTTTCTGATGTTACTCAACGATGATGGCCAACTCGAAGTGCGCATCGCGCGCAACCTGGACCAAGAAACGCTCGATAGTGGCGAATTTGCCGTGAGCCGCACCATCACGCATCAGGTTTTCGAAACTGGCGAGCCCGTCGTTACCACCAACGCCGCCGAAGACCCGCGCTATGCCGGGCAAGCCAGCATCGTAGCCCATGGCTTACGCAGCATTATGGCGTCTCCCTTGCGCTCGCGCGGCTCGAATATCGGGGTTATCTATGTCGATAACCGGGTGCGCACGGGCTTATTCCGCGAGACCGACCTAGAATTGCTCGAAGCCTTCGCGGGGCAAGCAGCGGTAGCGATTGATAACGCGCGCTTGTTCGGTGAAACGGATGAAAAACTCTCGCGGCGTGTCGAAGAATTGCAAACCTTGCAATGGATCGACCGCCAACTAAATGAAAATCTGGATGTCTCCAAGGCTATGGATGTCACCGTGGAATGGACACACCGCATGGTACAGGCGCAGGGCGTTAACCTGGCCATGCGCGAGCGCGATAGCCAAGTCTTCCAGGTGATGTCTCAGGTAGGCGAAACAGGCGAATTTACCACCGGAAACACTGCCAATCTGATTGACGCCTCGCATCCACTCGTGGCCAAAATGCTAGAAAGCGACCAGGCCGCGTTGCAGATCGATGAAGAAAATCATCGCGCGACGTTTTGCGTGCCCATCCGCCGCGAGAATACCATCATTGGCGTGATGATCGTCACTGCCCAGGGCGAAAGTCCTTTTGACACGGACGCACAAGCCTTGCTCGCGCGCATCGCAGACCGTGCCGCCATTGCGATTGAAAATGCGCGGCTATATGACGCTGTGCGACAAGCCAACGCGGCTAAGTCCGAATTTGTAGGGACAGTCGCGCATGAACTGAAGGTCCCGATGACGGGCATTCGGGGGTACGCGGATTTGCTCGAACAATTCGGCGAACTGGATGCGCGCAGCCAGGATTTTGTCGGGCGCATCAAGGGCAGTGTGACGCGCATGCAAACCCTGGTGGAAGACCTCAGCGACATCAGCCGCATCGAAAGCGGCAATTTGCGCGTCGAACTTACCCAGGTGGATGTGGCCGAAGTCATTGCAGAGGCCAAAGCGAGCACCATGGCTCAAATAGAAGAACGCGAACATCAATTAATCGAACAGATCGACGACAA
>DAOTVD010000081.1:0-19535 GCA_034437075.1 Anaerolineae bacterium | reverse complement strand
CCTGCTCGGTAAGCCGCCTTACCAACAACCATCGCTAACCCCTTTGGCTCGCCTGACGCTCGCGTCGGGGTTGCTCGCTTGTTGGTAAGGCTGGCGCTCAAGTGTTCTTCTTTAATAAATAGGAAGTTGTTTCCCAACATATGTAGTGATACACTTTAATTTATGAAAATCTTGATTGTCGATGACGAGCAACCAATCCGTGAAGCGCTCGGGCGCAAATTGCGCCGTGAAGGCTTTGTGGTGATGTTAGCCGCGAGTGGTTTGGAGGGTCTGCGGACATTTCACCAAGAGCGACCAGACTTAGTCGTGTTGGACTATAAAATGCCGGAAATGGATGGGCTTACAGTCTGCCAACGGATTCGTGAGATTGCAGAAACGCCTGTGATGATGTTAAGCGCCAAAGCAATTACAGAAGAAGATATCATTGAAGGTCTTAATGCAGGTGCTGATGAATATTTAATCAAGCCTGTGAGACTGAATGAATTTGTGGCACGAGTGCAGGCACTCTTGCGCCGCGCTCAGATGTCCTCCGTCGAGATCAATAATGGTTATAATGATGGTTATCTGATCGTCGATCCGCAACGCCGCCAAGTCCATGCTTCAGGCGCGAAAGTGCACCTTACGCCAACAGAATTTAAGCTGCTCACCGTATTAATGGAAAATGCTGGGCGCGTTGTACCCCAACGCGAATTATTAGAACAGGTTTGGGGACGCGAATACATCGATGATGTCTATTATCCGCGTGTTTATGTCAGTCAATTGCGTCGTAAAATCGAACCTGACCCTTCTAATCCTACCTATATTCAGACTGAACATCGGGTTGGTTATCGTTTTGAAAAACAACCCAGTGCCTGATTATCCGTTGTTATCGTCGTCACCGTGCTTGCACCCATCACGATAACGCTGCTTGTCTCCGCTGTCACCGTTCCCCTGGCCCTGGGATTGCTCATTCTGCTGATGTGGCATGATGCGGCCCGCATCACGAATCGCTACTTCTCTTGGTTTCTACTCACTGTCTGTATTTGGTTATCCGGTTCTATTCTTTCGCGGGCAGCGGCAATTGCCAATGTGGGTGAAGACTATATCGAGCTAGGCTTATTGATGCTGGAATTCGGGTTTACGAATGCCGCGCTGGCTCTCTTGCTTTATGTCATCACCCTAACAGGAAACCGCAGTCGTTTTTTTCATCTGGCAAGCCTGTTATCCATCAGCGGCTTATCGTTATATTATGTGGTTCTTATTCAATTTGGCACTCGCCCAGATTTTGTCATCTTGGAACAACGGCTGATTGATTTTCAATTTCCGCTCCCAACTCGGGTTGTCTTTGGGGCAATCAATGCCGTGACTATTGCGGTTGTGTGGCAAGGTTTTCGGCGATTGCAGCGCCCCGCACTTGCGTTTGGGACTATTTTATTTTGTCTTGGTCAATTTGTCGTATTGTTTAGCCCCAGATTACGCCAACTGTCTGTGGCAGAAGACACAGGGGCTATTGCCGTGTTGATCATGTCGGGCGCGTTGGTGCAAACGCAAATAATCCAACCCTTAACCGGACAATCCCGCCAAATTGAAGCCGTTCGCGATGTTGGCTTGGCCATCACCAGTCGACTACTTCTGCAAAGTGTGCTAGAGACCATCGCAGCACAGGCTGCCGTGTTGCTGAAGTCCGACGCCAGTATAATTTACTTGACACGACCAACTAATGATCTGGTATTGGCTGCGCAGTATAACATTCACTATGACATTTTGGGATATTGTCTACCAGTGGGGGATGGTCTGGCTGGGCAGGTGGTCATCGGACGCAAACCCCAATTATTAACCGATTACCGTCACCAGTGGCGTGGTATGCCAGATGCGCCATATGCCAAAGACGGCTTTGGCTCGGTAATTGCCGTTCCCCTAATCTTTGCCGATGAAGTGGTCGGTGTGCTGTTTGTCGTGAATGGTGCTGCTAGCCGCTTGTTTGACCGTGAAGATGTGCAGTTGCTAGAGTTATTGGCTCCCCAAGCTGCCGTAGCCATTACCAACAGCCGACTTTTTGAACAAGAACGCGCGCTCACTAACGAGCTAGAACTTGCAAAAACACGCCTCGAAGCCTTTCTGCAAAGTACAGATAATCCGGTTATCGCGACCAATCGCCAACTGGACATTATCTTTGCCAACGAAGCAGCGGCTAAACTCGTGGATGGCATCAACGATATTCGAGGGCGTTCCTTGCGCGAGATTGTTCCAGTGCACTATTTACCTTCCAACTTGCGTCATCTGCTGATTCATTTACGTCAAGACTCCTCTTATGTTTACGAACTGGAAATTGATGGGCGGATTTATCTCTCCCATGTTGCACGCATCGACCATCCCGAACGTGGCTGGATCGCTGTATTGAACGAAGTCACAAGCCTCAAAGAACTAGATCGGCTACAGCGCCAGATGATCGAATTGACCACGCATCAACTCAAAAACCCGCTACAGGGCGCCATGTTGCATCTGGATGAATTGGAAGACCTCGGCCAAGGCATTCTGACCGAAGACATGCGCTATGACTTGAGCGTCGTATGGGAACAAATGGAGCGCATGCGGCGCCTCATTGAAAGCATCTTAAATCTTGAACGGTTACAAAATCGTTCCACCTCTCGCAGTGAAATTGTTGACTTCATTCAAGTTGTGCGTGGCGCGGTAGAAGCACTGGCGCCACAGGCGCAAAAGAAACAAATTGCATTGCGTACAAATTTTTCGAGCCCCTCAACAACGCTGCGCGGTGATTTTGGGGAATTAATGGAAGTTGTCAATAATCTGGTGGATAATGCTATCAAATACACACCGTCTCAGGGTGAAGTGCAGGTGAAGGTTTCCGCCTCAGATGGGCACGCAATTTTGGAAGTGTGTGATACAGGTATTGGCATTCCACCGGATGTGCAAAATCGTGTCTTTGATCGCTTCTACCGTGTTGAGCAATCCGGTACTGAGCAAATTGGTGGTACGGGCATGGGCCTTAGCCTGGTGAAAGCCATTATCGAAGCCCATGGGGGGCGCGTCTGGTTAGAAAGTCGCTTAGGCGCTGGCACCATATTCTATGTTCGTTTGCCTACTGCTCAGGGTGATATTCAAGAGAATCTTAAGGTGTAGACAATGAAAATTTACACGAAAGCTGGTGATAAGGGCCAAACGAGTTTGTTAGCAGGGGGGCGTGTATCTAAAAACGATGCCCGCTTACATGCGTATGGAACTATTGACGAATTGAACGCGATTCTTGGGATTGTTGTCACCCAAGGGCCGCCACAGATGCTAGTCGCAGCCATTAATCGTATTCAGGGTGAATTGTTTACGCTGGGTGCTGACTTGGCCACACCAATGGAGCATACGCCGGATTGGTTGCAACGCATGGGCCTAAGTTATGTTACACAACTTGAAGATGAGATAGACCAATTTACGGCGGTACTTCCCACTTTGCAACAGTTTATTTTGCCCGGTGGCACGCCCTCGGCAGCTTTTCTGCACCAAGCACGTACCGTTTGCCGACGCGCCGAGCGTTGGATTGTGCCACTTGGCGCGGATGTTAATCCGGTAGCGTTGCAGTATACCAACCGTCTATCGGATTGGTTGTTTATGGCAGCGCGCCTTGCTAATCATGAAGCCGGGCATGCGGATATTACCTGGCAAGGCCGGACGTAAGCTCGGTGATAGCAAAAGATGCGGCCTAGGCCGCATCTTTTTTTCAAACAGTCGGTGTTGGCTCGGAAGCTAGTCCGAAGCGCTGGTGCTGCTTGCCGTGTTCTGGCGACGGTTGCCCAGACCTACCGCATTGGCCAAGGCCGATAGCCCGCCATCGACTAAGCTATGGATAACCGGCAGCAGGAGGAGTGTCAGAATTGTGCTGCTGACCAAGCCGCCGATGACGACGGTGCCCAGTTCCGCTGCGATGATGGCACCACTTTCGGTGCTGGCTGCCAATGGTAACTGAGCAATGGTGGTAGTCGTCGCCGTCATCAAGATGGGGCGTAAACGTGTGCGTCCTGCTTCCACCAGCGCATCGTAAGTGCGCATATTGCGTTCACGTGTGTTTTGTTTTACGCGATCTAGGAAAACAATCGCATTTGTAAGCACGATCCCGATAAGCAAGAGGAAGCCGACCATTGCAGGTAGCCCCAATACCCGATCCGTAACCGTTAACGCTACTGCGGCGCCGACAATCGCTAAGGGCAAACTGACGAGGATTTCCAGCGGCCAGATGATATTGCCAAAGGTGAGAACTAGAATGCTATAGGCGATAAGCGTCGCAATACCCATCGAAACGACAATATCCTGAATACCTTCTTCTTGTTCTTGGCTTTCGAAACCTTGCCCAATCTCCACGGGTGCGGTCAAGTCATCACGTTCGGCCCGCAGGTCATCAATGGCCTCTTGGGCTTCGGTAACGGCTTGCTGTGTCACACCAATGGTGTCATCTGCTTCTACTTCACCGGTATAGCGTAACGCCGGAACACCATCAATGCGGATGTAGGTTGCGCCGTCGCTGCCAGAAAAGTTGCTTTCGAGCTCGACATTCACCAGCCCGTCCACCTCCGCCAGTGAAGACAGAACGACGTCATTGTATTCGGCTAACTCGCTTAAGCTAGGTTGATTATCGCCATCTGCGCCTTGTAGCACCAGCGAGAACCCGCCGAAGCCACCGCCCTGCAACCCAGAGCCGGACACGGTAACATTGGATGCTACAACATCTGGGCTTTCGCCATTTTCGGCGTAGTCGAGTTGTCCATCATTATCCAGATCATCGAAGATGTTTTCGGCTTCTTCGCGGATGATCGGCGTGAATTCTTCTAGCGCTTCAGCATTGGTGACCCCAATGGTGATGGATGCGGCGGTTTCGGTTACATTGCCAGTGCCGCCGCCGCCAAAGTCGCCATCTCCGGTGCCACCAATGGTGACCTGCACATTCGTGATTTCAGGGTTATCGTCACGAAGTTGGAGCAAATAGTTCTCAAACTCGTTGACTTTAGCATTTGTGAAGGCGATACCCACAGGTTGCCCTTCGACTTCGGACGGCAAGGCAACTGTCACGCTGATGGTTGGCTCGCCGAAGTCTGGCAAGAATTGCACGGGGCGATTAGCCAGCAAGAAAAGGCCAAATACCAGCAAGGCAATCGCGCCAGCAATGAACGCTAAGCGATTCACCAGGGTGGCAAGCACCATGCGGATGAGGATGGAGTATTTTTCGCCCAACCACAATATGCTGCCGATAAACACATTCGAGATACGCGCCCAGGTGCGTTCCGTTGCGGGCATTTCTTCCTTGATTGGTATGAGCCCTTCCTCGGGCATACTATCGCGCGAAATGAATAGGTAAGCAAGCACCGGAACAATCGTGATGGAGGCAATGTATGATCCGATGAGCGCATAGGTTACCGCCAAGCCAAATGGCAGGAAAAACGCGCCAGTGATGCCGCCGAACAATCCGAGGGGCAAGAAAACGACCATGGTCGAGAGTGTGGCCGAGAAGATGGCCAAGGACACCTCGCGTGTTCCAGTCAGAACGGCTTCTTGTTTTAAGGCGGCGGTTTCCTCGCCGGGCGGGATCAGACCGATGTTGCGGTAGATATTTTCCAGAACAACGATAGAGTCATCCACCACGCGCCCAATGGCCACGGTTAGGCCCGAGAGGGTCATGATGTTAAGGGTGATGCTCTCGGGGAATAAGCGAATGATAACCACTAAAATACTCCCCAAGGCCGTGTCGCGCCCGACGTCTTCCAGCACAGGGGTCAACAATGCGTTCATCTGCCCCGGCAAGATGCTCATCAGGATAAAAGCGAACATAACTGATGCCGGAATACTGACCGAGACGACAGCGGTACTCCGAAAACTGAGGTTCATGAAGATCAAGATAATGACGACAGCCATAATAGCGCCTGTGCCGCCCTCACGTTGGACACCTTCTAACGAGTCCGTGATGAATGTGGCCTGCTCAAAGACTTCATTAACCGAGACATCATCCTGTGCATTGAAATCTTGCAGCACGGCATTGACATCGTCCCATGTCTCGATCGTATTGGCTTCGTCATCCTTAAAGATGGTCATCAAAAAGCTAGGATTGAAGTTCGTGCGCGTGACAGTCGCCTCGGGTTCGTAGGTTTCGCCTGCTTCAATGGTGGCTTGCACATTATTCGGGAATTGGCTGATGTCGACTTCTTCGGCGTTGATGAGCGTCAAGGCGGTGGCGCTGACGTTCTGCCAGAAGTTTTCTTCTTGTTCTGCAATGTAAAGCCAATTTTCTGCGGTCAAGTCGCGCACCACGTTCGAACCTTGGCCTAGGGCGAAGCTATTGATGAGTGACGCAACATCCGGGTAGCCCGGTACGTTGAATAGGTCGTCTGTGGTGTCCAGTTCGGAGGCACCGACGAAAGGCGCAACCCCCGCCCATGACGGCGCAAGCGGCGGCGCATTGGGGTCTTCGAAGGTTTCGTCTCCTTCCGTTTCTAGGCGGGCTTCGGCTACGCTGAGTTGTTCACCACTCGCGATAGCCTCTAGCTCGGAGGCAAGTTCGCGATTATCCGTAGACGCTATAAAGTCCATAACGGGCTGCGTCGAGAGCGTTTCAGCCGACATGAAGCGCAAAGCATCGGGGCTAGCTTCTGCTAGCTCGCTGACGAAATTTTCGTTTTCGGCCACCAGGGCATTCAGCGCCTCGGGCGAGATGTCATTCATCAATTGAATAGCAAAGGTACGCAGGCCGTCTTGTTGGGTCGCCTCCATAATAGTTGCGATGGTTTCGACTGGGCCAGCGGCTTGCAATTCCGCAACATTGGTCAGCGGCATATCCGACAGCAACTCATTGCCGGAAAGTCGTTGCCAGGCATCCCCCAGAGACGGCGAGAGGAAGCGCTCAGCGATGTTATCGTCAAGATTATCGTAAAAGCCGGGTTCTTGTTCGGCTAGGTAATCAAGGATTTCTTGATTCAGACTGTCTAACAGGGGCGCGGCAGTGGCTTGTTCGCCCAGCGCGTTAATGAAGTCTGCTGCGCTGTTGATCTCTACGCCCTGAATATCGCTACCCACGACGAGGAAAATATCGTCGGCTGTATCGAATTCATCTGTGCCCGCAATGTCGGCGACGGCACCCCACACCGGCGGTAAGGCGGGGCCTTCGGGGTATTCCGTCTGCTGATTTTGCATTGAGGCATCATCATCGGTTTCAGGTTCGTCCGCAGGTGCATCATCCTCAGCCGTATCCTCGGATTCGGCAGCGGCTTCGTCTGTTGCATCCCCATCCGTTTCGCCTTCGGACGTGGCCTCTTGCGTTTCCTCTACGATGCTATCACCGATTTGGCTTTCCCCTAAAGGTGGCAAGCCGATTTCTTCGCGTGCGGCGTTTTGAATCGGAATGGGGATAATTTCACCGCCATCAATCGAAACGCTCGCGACGTTTTCAACCTCGCGTAAGCGTGGTGCCAGATCATTTTCTACGAAATCGCGCAGTTCCTCGGACGACATCGTGTCCGAGTCGATGCTGATTTGTCCTAGCGGAATGTCTGAGAAATTAAAGGTAATGATGCTGGGCTTGCTGACCCGCCAGGAATCCGGCAGCAGCACGTCCTCGGCCTCGAAGGTTTCACCCGTTAGGGCTTCGGCAATGCGCACGGCTGCAACATTGCTGCGTTCGATGCTCCCCAGTTGCTGGACATAATTATCAGGCAACAAAGCGATTAACTCGCCGTCCATGGCCAGGATTTCCTCAGCCGTCAAAGCAGCGATAAACGAGCACCGATCTTCGCTGTCAGTTGCTTCCGGGCGGTCGAGGGCGCGGCAGTCTTCAGCCGAGGCTAAGAAGAATTGGACGTCTTCTGTTGTTAGGTCACTTACCGTGCCCAGCGGTCCGACAAGCTCACCGTTTTCAATGAGGTCGTTAAATAACGTAGCCAATCTGCGGGTTGTTGTGAGCTCCACAATATCTTCAGTCGTCTGAAATCGCGGGTCGCCCTGCCAACTGTCTGGCAACTCGGGTGCTGTCTCGGGAACGTCGATCTCTCGCAAGGTATCGGGCTGCACATCATCGCGTAATTGTCGTGGTAAATCATTAAAGGCGCTTTCAGGCAGGACGGCTAAGGCATCCTCTGAGAACGCGCGCAATACCTCGGAGTCCAACTGTGGGATAAACCCGCTGTTTTCGCGATTGGCCCAGTCATATAGCCACAAGACGGCTTCGGGGGAAAGTTCCCCAATTAATGCCTCTGCGTCCATACCTTCGGGAGGGGTAATGCGGCGTGTGGGTAGTGTGATCTGATCAAACTGATCTTCGAGTTCGTTGACCACTCGATCTTGATCGACGCCAAATTCGTTGCGGATGATGGCAAAGCCAAATCCTTGGTTGGATGTGGTTTCGACGTTGACCACATCATCGACTTCCTGAGCCCTTTCCTCAATCGGAATGGCGTACATGGTCAAAATCTGGTCGCTGGTGGCGCCGCCATCTTGCATGACGACGAATGTTTGAGGGAAGGCAATGTCTGGCAGCAATTCTTGATTGAATTGCGTGAACGCATAGACACCCCCGCCGATGACCGCCAATGACAAAGCTACTGTCAGGGGCCAAAGGCGCAGCGATAGTGTTGTGATGAAATTAAAGACAGCTCTCACGGTGACTCCAGTTGCGCTGAATTTTTAACGGTTGAGTTAAATATAACCTTGTAGACTGTAGCCATGACATCCAAGCATGTCAAGTCGTTTGTTGAATGTAAGCGAATAGGTTAGCATTGCTTTATCGAACGTTCATGTGTGGTGAGGCAAGCATTGTGTTGAGGTGGATGATACATAGAAGCTTGGGTCTAGGCATTGTTGCATGGTTACTTCTGCAATCGGGGGCTGTCCTAGCCCAGGATAGCACCGAGCCAGAGCTTATGGAACCGCTTTTGCAGGCGGATTTAAGTATCCTGACGGGCGATGTTCTGCGCCCAAACGGAATCTACTATCATGATGGTTATCTGTATACAGGCTGCACGGGAGATTGGACGGTGTATCGCTTGGATGCCGAAACGGGAGAAACCATTACATACATTTTTGGTGTCAAAAATGCCCATACCCTATATGTAGAAGATGGGCCAATCGTCTGGGCGCCCGATTTTCAGGATAATCAGCTGGTACGCATTAGCGAAGAGACCGGCATTGTGCCTGTGCGCGATGGCCTCGCCGCGCCTTGGGGTATGGCGCCATCAGCCAGTGACGACACGTTCTTCTTAACAGAATGGGAAAGTGATAACCTCATCAATATGACGCGCGACGGAGACATTCGCGTGGTTGCCTCAGGTTTTGAAGACCCCTCGGGGTTAGTTGTCACTGAAGAGCATATTTACATCGCGAATAACGGCAGCGCCCGTCGGGCCGTCGAATGGTTAGATATATCCGAGGATGGCGACCGGACACCTCAGCCCTTGGTGAGTGGCTTGCAACAGGTCACAAACTTGGTGATGGGGCCGGATAATCGCTTGTACATGGCCTATGCGCTCGGGTCTCGCGGCGTTGTGGGTCGGGTAGACCCAGCGGCCTGTATTGCAGCAGGTGGTTGCACCACTGTGGATGTTGAATTAGTCCTCTGGACGGAACTTTCGGCACCGTTGGCGGGTTTGGTCGTGACGCCCGAGATGAGGTTGTTCGTGCATACGATTTTTGGGGCCGAGATATATTGGGTCGATTTGCCACAGGGCGATGTCGGACTGAGTGACGAGTAAACACCCATGGGGATGACGTTTGGGGAAGCGCGGGACATATACGCACAGCGTGCGGCGTTGCGCTCCGATCATACGTTGCAGGCCTATCTACGCGCTATTGAATTGCTTTTGGCTTATCTTGGGGACCAACGCACCCCACATCGATTGCCCGTGCACAACCAGACACAAGTGCAACCGTCTGGAACCCCCTTACTGGTGTTGACCGCAGACGATGCACCCATTTTTGAGCAGTTCGCGCAATGGCTCGCCGATCCATCAGAGATTAGTCCGCATAACAAGCCCTATTCGGTGTCTACAATTCTGTTGCGCATGGCGGGTATACAGCATTGGTTCATTTATATGGCGGATCAGGGCTGGTTGCCCGTGGCTTTTTCTCTGCAAGAGGCCGTTGATCGGTTCAAAAAGTACCAGCATGACGTGCTTACCCATCATGATGCGCCTGAGAGTGCCACAGCCGTCACTGAAATTCATGATCTGGTCGCGCTAATGGCATATTACGCGGCCTTATCACCGCCAGAGCAGGTTCGCAAAAGCGACACCCGCTTCCGGCGGTGGGAACTGACCCGCTTGCGTAACCATGCGCTGGTGAACGTGTTAGGTGAAACGGGTGGCCAAGTGAGTGCTATACTCGCCCTGAATGCCCAGGATGTGTTGGGTAAACCGGAGCCATTGCGCATAACAGTGCCCGGCAAGGGTCAACATGTTTACGAAATCACCCTCGGGGCGTCTCTCTCTGCTGTTCGAGCCTATCTGGGCTCGCGGAGCATAGATGCTACGCCCGCCGAAATGCCGCTATTCATCAGCCATGATGCGAAATATCAAGGCCAGCGCATGAGTCGAATTATTGCTTGGCGTGTCATCCAGCGTGCCGCGCAGGCAGTGGGTTTGGGGCGTATTTCGCCCCAGGATATTCGACATTGGCGCGCGGCGGAGCTCATCGCGAGCGGTGCCACCCTGGAGGATGTGCGCCAGGCCCTAGGGCATCGCTCGTTATATACAGTCCGCGCGTTTTATGGTCATATGTTGGAGGATTAATCCTCGTATCCGCTGTAGAGCAGATGCCGCATCGCGGGTTCGGGTTCCACAAAGCGAAACTGGAACCCCTCTTCTTGGAGTCTTTCCGGTATGGCGCGTTGGCCATCCAAAACAATCGTTGACATTTCGCCAAACAGAAGTTTGAGGGCAATCCCTGGCGCGGGCGCGATGGCAGGACGGCTGAGGGCGCGGCCCAATGCTTTGACAAATACACGATTTTGAACCGGATTGGGCGCGCTGAGGTTATAAACGCCCTGGGCATTTTCGTCTTCAATTAAATGACGAATCGCGCTGACCTCGTCCCCGATATGAATCCAGGGGTAATATTGTTTTCCAGAGCCCACCGGGCCACCCGCACCGATCTTGAAAATAGGGATTAAGCGTGCCATAGCGCCGGACTTGGTGGAAAGCACAATCCCCGTGCGGATAATCACCCGGCGGATGCCCATCTTTTCGGCGTCTGCTGTAGAGGCTTCCCAAGCCTGGCAGACATCCGCCAGAAAATCATCACCCGGCGGGGTTGCTTCTGTAACGACCTTATCGCCGCTGGGGCCGTAGTACCCTACCGCAGAAGCTTGGACGAGCATTTTGGGCTTGGTCTCCATAGCCTTAAAACCTTCGATTAAAGCCGTGCCACTGTTCACCCGACTATCGCGAACACGTTGCTTATAGCTGTCTGTCCAGCGATTGTCCAAGGAAGCACCCGCCAGATTTACGACCGCATCCGCGCCATCGGCCTCGGCGACCCACTCCCCTGCTGTTTTGGCGTCCCATTGAACAAGATGCACGGCTTCGGGCATGCTCCTGCGGTATTCATCTGGATTACGAGTCAAAACGATGACTTCGTGTCCAGCGCCCAATAGGTTATCGGTCAAGGCTGACCCAATGAGTCCGGTTCCGCCAGTGATGACGACTTTCATACTGTTCTCCTTTTACTGTTGAGAGGTTTCAGGGATAACTGGTTGTGTATGCATGATGATATGGTCGAATTTAGCGCAACTGTTTTTCACTTGCCACCTGGGTACGTGCTTGATACCAGCGCCAGGCTTCGCCCCAGGTAAAACCGCAGGCAATGAGCGTATAGACATTGGTCACAGTGATATAACGCGCTAGCACCGTGCCAGCAACCGCCGTCACAACGGCATGATACGAAAATAGGCCGAGGGCCATTAGCATCATCCACCGTGCTGAGGGCACCCAGCGGGGTGCAAAAAACGCTGCGCTGACGAAATAAATCGCTGTGGCAAATGCGTTAAACAAAAACAAAGCCCAAAACAACATTTCCCCCATGGGTAGCCGAGGTAGCCAACTTGGCGCTGGGCAGAAAAAATGATTCGGCGAGAACCACTCGTCGCGATAGAGCGATGTATCATCTCTCCCGCAATCTGTAACATAAGCCTGCGCATTCGGGTAATCATAGGGATCACTCGGGCCGATAAAAAAATGTCCTAGTTGGATCACCATCGTCTGGGCAAAAGCCAGGGGCCGGGCGCGCGTCGCTTCGCTGTAGACCTGGCTATAGAGTGCGCTGATGTCATCCAATGACATATCGTGCGTAAAGTATAAACAAAGCCGCAAATCTTGGGCGGTTTGCAGGCTTTCGTCTTGTCCTCTATTGCTCAGGTTAATCTCGCAGGTCATCGCGCGCTGAAATAATCGTTCAGAAGCAGGGCCATGTTCTCGGTCGTAAAGTTGCCCAACCCCAAATAGCCGCGTCCCCAGGTAAAGACCGCTATTGTTATGGGTGCCGACCACATCAAAGCGCCAGATGTTTAACAGCACCAACCCTGTGACCAGAATTCCATAACCCGCGCTAAGCCATACGGCTTGCCAAGCTGAGCGTGTCAGGATAATCCAAAATACAACATAAGGTACGATCAGAAATGCGCCAACAGGGCGCGCAAATGCACCTAACCCCAAAAAAATACCAAAGAGCAAGATGGTTGTGGGGCGCGTTTTTTCCGTTTGGGCCAGCCACCAAAACCCGGCGAAGCCCAAGCCCAGTAGGATAATATACAAGGCTTCGGTGGCGACGTGTTGGAAAAGCAGCCCGGTTTGTGGGTCTAGCGCAATAAGAACCCCGGTGATTAGCGCCCCTTCGCCATGTAAGCGACGTAACGCTCCATAAATGTCCGGGCCGAGCGTCGCTCCCAAAATGATTTGAATAAGGGCCAGCATATAGCCGCTAGTTTGCCCGAAGAGCGTCACGGTATAAGCAAAAAGGGGATAAACGGGGGTCGTACCCCGGATAATCCAATTTGCTTCTGGAAAATTGTCATAATCCCGAAAAGCTTCGATATACGCCAGATATCCTGAGCCATCGGCACCGTAGGACGGCGGTAAGACTAGTGCAATGATGGTGGATCGGATGAGTGCCAGAACAAACAGCCCGACTGCAACACGCCAGGGATGTTGTAAGAGCGTAGACAAAGGCTTTCCTTGTGATATATTGCGCCGGATGATTATAATCGAGCGGCGAAACGAAATACAGCGAAAGATGATGCATGGTTCGTATTCAGCTAGCCGATGATAGTACGCGCTTAGCTTGGGAGGCGTATGTTGCGCATTCATCCCAGGCACAAATCGGCCACCAATTTATCTGGCGTGGTGTGCTTAGTGAAGTCTTCGGGATTCAGCCGTACTACTGGATAGCGGTAGCGGGTGATCGTTTAATGGGTGTTGCGCCCTTTTTTCTAAGACGGCATTTGGGGCTGGGCGCGCGTCTAACCTCTGTGCCCTATCTGAACACGGGCGGGATTTTGGCAGATGATGCTGCTACACAGAAAGCACTGTGGGAGCATATTTGCGGCTGGGGAGTGCAACATAAGATCGACTCGATTGAAATGCGCTTTCGAGAGCAGCCCTTGCCCGGTATACCTGTGCGAGTTGGCCGCTCGGTTTCAATTATTCCCTTGCCCACCACACACCAAGCCGCCTGGGATCAAATGCGATCCACAGCCCGCAATCGTATTCGCAAGGCAGAAAAAAGCGGCTTGCAGATCGCGCATGGTTTTGGGGGGCTAGATGGTTTCTGGGGAGCCTATGCGGATAATATGCGTTTTTTGGGTGCTCCGGTGTTGCCCTATCGTTTTTTTGAACGTTTGGCCACAACCCCTGCTTTGGGTGCGCACCTGATTACAGTTGTCAACAATCGCCACGCTTTAGGTGGAATGATCTTGTTGCGTTTTGTCCTAGGCGCGGAAAATGGATGGACGGCGGCACGCATCGCTGCCCGAGATCAGTATGTGAATGATCTGCTCTATTGGCATGCTATCCAATGGGCTATTGATCAAGGCTTAGCTTGGCTAGACCTTGGGCGCAGCGAAGCCGGCGGCGGGCATGAACGATTTAAGGAAAAGTTCGGCGCTCAGTCTGTAGCCTTACCCTATCAAGAGCTTGAAAGAGCGGCTACAGACTGGCAGGCCCGCACCCAAGAACCCGAAGCCTTATACAAGGCGTTTCGTTCCGTATGGCGTCGGCTCCCCGTGCCCCTAGCAACTCAGCTTGGCCCATATGTTAGCCGCCAGGTGTATTAAAGCCGGGGCAAGGTCACATCCGTCTGCCCTTGATACTTCCCCTGGCGGTCAGCATAGGATATTTCGCAGGGCTCAGCGCTTTCCAGAAAAAGTAATTGCGCGATACCTTCTCCGGCATAAATACGGGCTGGCAATGGCGTCGTATTGCTGATTTCTAAGGTCAGGTAGCCTTCCCATTCTGGTTCCAGAGGGGTCACATTGACAATCAGCCCGCACCGAGCATAAGTGGATTTGCCTACACAAATCGCCAATATATTGCGCGGGATTTTGAAGCGCTCTACCGTGCGGCTCAGCGCGAATGAATTGGGCGGAATCACGCAAATATCATCGCGAATATCGACAAAAGATGAGTCGTCGAAGCTTTTCGGGTCAACAACCGAATTATACACATTTGTGAACACTTTGAACTCAGGCGCGACGCGAATATCATACCCATAGCTCGATACCCCGTAGCTGATGACGCCGTCACGAACCTGTTTTTCCGAAAATGGCGTAATCATCTCCTGCTCGGTGGCCATTTTTCGTATCCAATGATCTGCTTTGATGGTCATAAAACTCAACTCGTAACCTTATATACGTGTGGATATATGGAGTGCTAACTATACCTGATCATGATCTATATGTAATGCTTTGGCTGGGGTTTGTTACAATAATGAAACGAAAATAGGGACAGGAGACAACCATGCAGCGTGGAGTGTTGCTCGTATTGGGGGCTGTATTGTGGGTAAATGTCAGCGTGATGGCGCAAGATGAGCCGCTGCCAGCCGATCTAAAAAGTGTGCGTGTTATGCATGTCGCGGACGATGCCGATTTTGTAGATGTTTATGTTAACGACGAACTGATATGGAATGACATCCCCCCGAATGGCTTGGCAGATTACCGGACATTTGCGCCGGATTTGCTTCTGGTGGAGGTGTATCCGTTTAACAGTGGGCCGGGAGAAGCGCCGCTCTTGACACAAGTTGTGGATGTCGGCGCACTACCCTTATCGACGTTGGTATTTACGCGCAATGATGTGAGGGGACTGACGATTATCCCTTATGACCATGAACTTAATACCGTGAATGAAGATGATGGTTGGCTTCGCATTTTTAATGCGGTTCCGGGTGGGGCTATTCAATTGACGGATATAGGGACATCATCATTCGATGATCTGCCACCGTTTACAGGTGCTAGCACAGTCTTGGAAGCAGGCGCATACACGCCCGGTTGGGCGTTAGCAGACGGCAGATCAGTTTCTCAAGATATAATGCTTTCGCCATTTCAGGAAATCTTACTGGTGAATAGCCCCGTAGGAGATACGCCAGAGCTTGTGACATTTCAAACCTATTTGGGCGTGGAATTGCGTGTTCTGAATGCGCTGCCGTCCGGGGATGAAATTCAGCTTCAGCTTGTTAACGGCCCATCTGCCACCAGCGTTCTCAGCGAAGATTTTGCCTATTATGAGTATCCAATCGGTGACTATGCGTTCGAGTTGACTGTCGCAGATGCCGAGCCGATTCCAATCTCGACCCGCTTCCTGCCAGGCATGGTTCATACCTGGTTGGTGACAGATACCGATGAAGTGCTAACTTTGCAAGAACCGCACCACAGATTTACACGTCAATTGCTCACGGAGGGCGGCAATGCGATGTTTCGTGTGTTCCATCTGTCGCCAGATACGCCACCCCTGGACATTATCTCGCAAGACAACGCCGTATTAGCCGAAAACTTATCCTATGGTGCACAATCTGCGACATTAGAGTTCCCCGCAGGTCAATACGACTGGCGCTTGACCTTGGCTGATCGCCCTGAGCAAACCGTAGTTGATCTTGTACAAGTTGACTTAGAGGCTGCTACCATTTACGAAATCATGATTGTGGGCAGTTTTGCCGATATTCAAACCGGGCAGCAAGATGTAGAGGTGTTCATCCGTAGCGCTGGGTGTTTTCGGCCTGGGGCCTGCTAGAGAATACGCTGTGCCCCGGCAAGAGACGCTTTGTGTTCGGCTAGTTGCATTTTCGCGGCGCGTGACTGGCGTTTGATATGAAGTTCTAGCTGGCTAGCATGGCTACGCCCTCGGGTTTGCCAGGCCGCTAAGAGCATGACCGGGCGGCGGGGCGCTGTATACTTGCCGCCTTGCCCATTGTTATGCGCAGCTAAGCGCTTTTCGATATTTTTTGTGATACCCGTATACAGACTATCGTCCGCACAACGCAAAATGTAAATATACCAGATTGGCTCGGCTTGCATGATATACGTTAGCCGAGTTTGGTCTGCATTCAGATGCGCACCACATAGGGTATAACCCTGCTCAAACAGGGGCTGGCTTGCGTCCCGAAAAGCACGATACCAGATTAGCATGCTACTGGGCGCACCCTCGTTAAACGTGGTTGGTATCTCTAACCCGTATAGCTCTTGGTCGCTGGCTACAGTTGGTTTTGCAATATCTGGCTGGCTCTGGTGTATGCGCAGCACATAATTTAAAGATGCGGGGATTGTCGTATGCTTGGGCTGTGCTTCGACCGTTGTTGGCCAGTGGATTTCGATACGGTCTGAAAGACGTCCTACATTTAGGCTATCCGTCATGGTGCCATAGTGCTCAGGATGTAACATAACCCCTCTTGCCCCAAGGACGTTTAGATTAAAGATAGCGTTGGCATAGCGCAGGGGGTCATATGTCCAGCCAATTGCTTTGAAACCTTGTTCGCGCGCAGCGCGCTGTTGAGCGAGTTTTAACGCCCGCCCGATTCCCTGGCGCTGATATTCTTGCCGGACTGCGGCAATATGCGACCACTGCCCCAGTTTGCCCCCCACATAGCCGACAAACCCAGCGACGAATCCGATCATGTCATCATTTACGAATGCACCTAAGATGATCCCCCCAGTGTGCATCCAGGCACGCAGGGTGTTATGCGGCGTTACATTGGCACCACCCCAGGTAGCGTGTTGTAGTTGTTCGATAGTTTTCAGTTCATCTGCATTTTTTGGCGGTCTTATGTTATACATGAGCCCCTATTCACGATACCCTCGGCCTAGGGGTGTGACGAGCATAAACCCGACCAACGCTACAATAATTCCTAAGTGGAGCAGTAACGCAGGGATGCATAGAAAGAGCCACCCCATAACGACATCATCCGATAAAAAAACGAGTAATGGGATACCTATAGACACAGTAATTAAACTCAGAATCACCAAACCCAGGCCCACGACCATAGGTAGGCCCCGGTTAATGGCAAGCGTATTGGATAAACGATTGAGTGCATTCCGTAGCCATACATTACGGTCAATCTGACGAAGAAGGGTTTGCATGGTTTGTCGTCCCCCGAATTAAGTTTTGTTGGATCAAATAATCGGCCAATGCGGTGGGCATATGTCCTCGTAGCTGAACCCCCTCCGCATCATATTGTTCTTCTTCGACAATACCCTGACGGTGAATCTGGGACACAATGTCGCCTTGCGCAAATGTGAAATGGGCATCGAAGGCCACCATGCTTTCTAGTAGAACATCGCTAATGGTCTGGAGTAAATCGCCCAGGCCCTCACCCGTATGAGCAGACACTGTGACGATATGATCGTAGCCTAGGTCTTGAAAGCGCTGTGCCTCATGCGGGTTGTCCCATAGATCGCATTTGTTCAGCACCAGGATATGTGGCAAGCGCGGCACATCAATCTCTGCCAGGGTGTCTTCGACGGCCTCGATATGTTGCAGCGCTAGCGGATGGGCGCTGTCCACAACAAGCAGGATGATATCAGCCATGTTGACTTCTTCCAGTGTCGCGCGAAACGCCGCGACGAGCGTTGTTGGCAGTTTTTGGATAAAACCGACAGTGTCGGTCATCAGAATTTCTTTATTGGTGGGGAGCGTAATTTTGCGCGTTGTGGGGTCTAGCGTGGCAAAGAGTTGGTCTGCAATATAAATATCTGCATTGGTGAGGCGCTTCATCAAGCTGGATTTTCCAGCATTGGTATACCCGACCATGGAGACGACTGGAATGCCGGTTTTGTCGCGCTGGTTCCGATGCCGCCCCCGATGTGCGCGCACCTGATTCAGGTCGCGCTTCAACCGCGCGATGATGCGCGCGATCTCACGCCGGTCAACTTCGAGTTGGCTCTCACCGGGGCCACGCAGACCAACCCCCCCCGTCCCTGCGCGCATCGCCCCACCCCCGGCTTGCCGTTCCAGATGTGTCCATTGCCGGGTCAAGCGCGGTAGCAGATATTCATATTGCGCCAGTTCGATTTGTAAACGTCCCTCGCGCGTATGGGCATGTTGGCCGAAAATATCGATGATTAGCGCGGAACGATCCAACACTTTCACGTTTTCGCCAAAAGCGTTTTCTAATTCTCTTTGATGACGCGGGGAAAGTTCATCGTCAAAAATGACTGTGATGCGCTCGTATTCGGCAATTTCAAGCTTAATTTCCTCGACTTTCCCAGAGCCGATAAACGTTTTAGGGTCAATGCGATCAACGTTTTGATCCGCCATGCCGATTACTTGCAGGCCCGCTGTATCAGCGAGTTGGGCGAGTTCATCTAGAGATTGCGCTACGGATAAAAGCGGGCGACTCCCTCGGACGTGGATACCCACCAGATAAGCGTATTCCGTTTTGCGAGCATTAATTTCTTCCAATATAGCACCTCAATAAAATATCCCAACATTTCCCAAATTATTTGGGATAAGCACTTGATTTGAAGGTTTCGGCCAGGCGTTGGAGGCCCTCTTTAAGGCGTTCTTCCGGCTGAGTTAAGCTGATGCGCACATGTCCGACCCCAGCGTCGCCATACAGCGAACCGGGCACAATCGAAACCCCAGCTTCGTATAAGGCGCGCTGGCAATAGGCGATATCATCTCCATCTTGCACCCTGGCCCAAAGGTATAGCGCGCCCTGGGGAATAAAATCCACAGCCAAGCATATATCATCCATGGCCGCCAGCAACAGGTCACGCCGATGTTGATAGGCCGCATTGCGCGCCGTCAACCATTCTGGCGCTGTTTCGTCTAAGGCTGTGGCGCCTGCCTCGTAAATGGGGATGAAGTGTCCGCTATCCGTATTGCTTTTGACCCGCAGCAGGGCCGCCAGCATATCCGCATTGCCGACGGCTGCCCCCAAGCGCCATCCAGCCATATTGTGTGACTTGGACAGGGACATGAGTTCCACCGTGCGATCTTTGGCACCCTGGGCACTTAGGGCACTCACGGAGGGCGCAGCGTCGAATACAACAGCAAAATAGGGATTATCTGAAGCCAATAAAATATCATGTTCGGCAC
>DAOTVD010000080.1:0-8783 GCA_034437075.1 Anaerolineae bacterium | reverse complement strand
AAGGCGAAGTGGGGTTGCAAGAGCGTGCCCACCACCTGCCAGGCCTGGATGCTTTCGCCCTGGGCGGTGATGGCCCGCAAGCGCAGCGTATCCCCCACGGCGACGCCATAGGCTTTGGCCAGGCGAATATCCACGGCAAGTTCCTGTGCGCCGCCTGTGGGGTAGCGCCCGTCGATGACCCGCATGGGGCCTTCTAGGTCGATCCCGCCATAGGCCTCGGTATAGGCCAGGATGACCGCGTTGTTAAAGCTATCGTCGCGCTCTGAGCGCCAATCGACCGGGAAAAAAGCTTGCCCTTCGACATCCACCACCGCGTCCAGGTCTGCTAACTGGGCGAGGGCCGCGCGGGTGTCGGCCAGGGGGATGTGCTGCTGGGTAGTATCGACAAAAATGTGGGCTTGTGCCAGGTTCTCGGCGCGCATATCGGCGCGGAGTTGCTCTACGAGCAAATCGGTGGCGCTGGCCAGGCTGGTCACGCCAAACACACCAATCATGATGCTCAGCACGACCAAGAGCGTCCGCCCTCGGCGGGATGCGACATCCCCAAAGATTTTACGTACGCGTGTCTTAAACATGGCATCTCCATGTATGACCCTACCTGCCAGAATCGGGTCTATTTAGACGCGAGTTCCAAACGCAGGGCTTGCAGTTCGGCGGTGCGACGATGCGCGGCGGCTTCAATCGTCGTATGGCCGATCATGCCATCCGAGAGTTGCAAGACGTTGGGCACGGTCTGCGAGAGTTCGCGGTCGTGCGACACGATAATAACGGTGGTGCCCTCTTTGGTCAGGTCGTGCAGATGGTTGAAGACGTTGGCCGCGCTCATGCGATCCAGGTTGCCGGTGGGTTCATCACCAATCACCAGCGGCGGATTGTTGGCCAGGGCGCGGGCGATAGCGACGCGCTGCTGCTGTCCGCCGGAAAGCATATCCGGGGTTTTGTGGGCCTGGTCGGCAATGCCGAAGCGGTCGAGCAAGGCCATGGCCCGGCTGCGCCGTTCGCTCGGTTTCCAGACATCGGCAAAGTCCATCGGCACCATAACGTTCTCGACCACGCTGAGCGTGGGCAATAGCTGAAAGAACTGAAACACAATGCCGATATTGCGCGCGCGCCAGCGGGTGAGCTTGCGCTGGCGCGCGCCCGTAACGTTGACATCATTCACAAAGATGGTGCCAGAGGTGGGGCGGTCAATCGCCGTGATCATGTTCAGAAAGGTGGTTTTGCCGCTGCCGGATGGCCCGATCAGCGAGATGAATTGGCCCTTCTGAATTTCTAAATCGACGCCGCGCAGGACGTTGAGCGGCCCGGCGGGTGTTTGGTAAGTCTTTTCAAGATTTTCAACCTTGATAAATGGTTTAGCCATGGTGATCCCTCGCATATAAGCTTTACACATAGGGTATACGGTTTTGGGGCGATTTGGTTGCGCAATCTGCACCCTAAATATTACAGGCTGATAGCGTTTTGCGGAATGGTCGTAAGGAAAATGTTAGACCACAAGGTTTAGGCTATCGCAGCACCCCATCTTGCCAGCCCAACCCACAAAAGGACGCATGCGCCAGGCCCACCAGGCGCGCGACCTGCTCGCGAAACACGCCGACATTCCCCGTCGTGCAGAGTGTCAGCCTGGGGGGGCGTTCGGCCTTTTGATGGGCCGCGCGCTCGGTTAGCACAGCCCCCACGCGCCGCGCGATGGCCGGGGCGGGGTCTACAATCGTCACGGCAGGGCCGAGCGCCGCTTGCAACAACGGCGTCAGAAAGCTGAAATGCGTGCAGCCCAGCACCAAATGATCGGCACCGGCGTGGCGTATGCCGGCCAGCGTATCCGCCACCAGCGCATAATCCGCCGCCGACCAGGGCGCGCCGCGTTCGGCCAGCAGCACGAACTCTGGGCAGGCGCGCGCGATGACGGTCGTGCCCTGGGCGAAGCGCTCGATGAGGCTGGCGTAGAGCTTGCCCTGAAAGGTGGCCGCCGTGGCGATCACCCCAATGACGCCGTTGCCCGTAGCTTGCGCGGCGGGCCGGATGGCAGGCTCTAGGCCCACAAAGGGCGTCGTCGGGAAGGTCGCGCGCAGGGGATGCAGTGCGGCGGCGCTGGCGGTGTTACAAGCAATGACGATCAGCTTGGCACCCTGGGCCAGTAAATAGCGGGTGATGCCTTCGGTATAATCTTGCACTTCTTCCAAGGGGCGCGGGCCGTAGGGTAAATGGGCTTGGTCTGCGATATAAAGTAGGTCTTCGCCGGGCAAGTGCGCGTGTATCTCGCGCAAGATGGCTAGGCCACCGATGCCCGAGTCTAGCACGCCGATGGTCATGGGTGGGGTTGTACTGCCGCGCCGAAGGCCTCGAAAAGCGCCTGCGCGGCGGGGCTATCGGCATAGATTTCTTCTGGATGCCATTGCACGCCCACGAAAAAACGCGCGCCGGGCAGTTCCAAACCTTCGATGATGCCATCTAGGGCGAATGCGCTGGCGCGTAAACCCGGCGCAAGCTCGCGCACGGCTTGATGATGGATGCTGTTGACCGTGTGCACCCCATCCCCGATGATGCTGGCCAGTTGCGTCTGCGGCAACACATCCACATCATGCAGAAAGCGCGCGCGGTTGGCTTGCGTGGCGTCAAGCTGATGGGTGATCTCGGCGCTATGTTGGCTGGGAATATCCATAATCAGCGAACCGCCCAGCGCGACATTTATCACCTGATGCCCCCGACAGATGCCGAGTAAGGGCTTGTCATCGGCTTCGGCCCAGCGCACCAGGTCAATCTCTACGCCATCGCGCGCGGTGTCGATTTCGGTGGCCAGGCGGGCTTCATCCTGCGCCACGGATAAAAACGCGGGGTCGATGTCGCCGCCACCAGACAGCACCAGACCATCGGCGCGCTCGTATACAGCGCGCACGGCGTCGCGGTCTAATGTAGACGGGAGCAACACAGGCACAACGCCCGCTTGGGTCAGCGCGTGCGTGTAGGCTTGCGGCAGCATGTGATACATGACGCCGTTTTCGCTGCGGCGGGCGCGGTACGTGCTGACAGCGACGAGCGGCGGCACAGGTTAGCTCTTGTCGTCGCTCGTCGCTGTGGCGGTTTCGGCCTCATCGCCTTCTTGAGCTTCGGCCTCGGCGGCTTGAGCTTGGGCAGTCGCTTCGGCTTTTGCGGCGGCTTCTTCGGCGCGGCGCTTTTCTTCCGTTTGGGCTGTGATGGCCTCTTCGGTCTGTTGTTTCAGCACATTTTTATGCTTGGGTTTGTTGCGGTTCACCTGGCGGATTTCTTCCAGGCGCGCGGCTTTACCGCGTAGATTGCGCATGTAATACAGTTGGGCGCGGCGCACTTTGTTATGCCGCACAACTTCGATCTTCTCGATGCGCGTGCTTTTATACAAGAACGTGCGCTCTACACCGATGCCATGGCTGGCGACGCGGCGCACGGTGAAGGTGCGGTTCTGGCCATTGCCACTGTCGCGGATGACGGTGCCATGGAAGACCTGCACGCGGCTCTTGTTGCCTTCGATAACGGTCACATGGACGCGCACGAAATCGCCGGGGTAAATCTCCGGGAAGCCGCGATCTTCATTCATGTTCTCAACAGCTTGGATCAGATCAAGCTTCATGGGGATGTTGACCTTTACTCAATGACATCACAAAAAATCTGGCTAACGACTACTGGGTGATGGTGTATCACGTTGAAAGCAGCACAGCATCATAGCATAGCGAGTCGGTGATTTCAATCCGAAAATCGGAGGCAATCTGAGGCGTGGGGGTTGCTTTGTGGGGGGGCATTGTGCGGCGCGGGTTGTGCTATAATGGGGCATGCGTGTGACAAGTGAGGATGATAATAGACGATGAAAAACGAAGCCTCCCCACACCTCTTAACAGCGGAACGGATACTCGCGTTACGGCGTCACCGGGGCTGGACCCAAGCCGAACTTGCTGACAAAACCGGCCTGGAACGCAAGTCAATCATCCGCTATGAGACGGGCCAAAATGCACCGGGTGGCAAAGCCATCGCCGCGCTATCCAGCGTCTTCGAGGTCAGTGCTGATTATCTCCTGGGCCTGAGCCACCATCCCAAGCCCATCCCCGCTGGCGATTCCGACCTCTCGCCCATCGAGTTGGAGGCCGTGCAAGCCCTGCGCCGTGCGCGCACGGAGGAGCAACGCCGCCGCTTGCTCGACGCCCTCAATGCGTTGGTCCCCATGGATTCGGCGTAATTCGGCCTGCACATGATTATCCACGCTCAGCCAACGATGCATAAAATCCAACAGCGCGATTTGCAAACGGGGATTATCTTCAAATTGTCGGATAAAAGCGACCACCGCTCGTTCATCATCGTTTAAGCGCATTATTTCCGTCCTCATTTCATCATCTGCCCCTCCATGCTAGAACACATGGCCGAAGCTGTCAAGCTGATTAAGGGATATAATTCGGTTAGAAAGCACAAATGTCCATACAGAGACATATTCCCCCCACCGCCGCCCCCTCAAACCCGCGTTTGTGGTTGGCTTGCTACCTTGCCCCAGGGCGAGCAGCGGTGTAGGCTAAAGGTGATCGTTACGTGGCTAGAAATGAATAGGTTGCATGACAGACGATAACGCCCGCACCGCGCCCCATTTACAACCCGCCGCCACGCCATCCCGCGCGCGCGGCTATGTGTCTGCGCGTTGGCGCATCCTGACCCCCATTTTTGCTGTTCTGATGAGTATTCTGATGTGTGGGGCGTATGGGCTGGGCCTGGCCTTCACCCAAGGCGATGACGCGGTCGCGCGGGATGATCTGGCAGGGGCCGCCAGCGGGGCCGCCGCCAATGCGCTAGACATCGGGCGCGCGCAACGGGCCGAAGTGGATCGCATCGCGTTTACCGAGGGCGTCCCCCAGGCGGTGGTGGCGGGCGATGCGCCCTTGCTGCAAGACCGCGCCGAACCTTTGGCCGCGTTGGCCGACCTCGACCTGGTGCTGATCGCCGGGCCAGACCAAGCCGAAATTATGGGCTTGCAACGGGTCGTGGCTTCCGGCGCGGTGGATTATGCCGTCACGACGGGCACCGATTTAGAATCCATTGCCCCGGTGGCGCGTGTTTTGGCGGGGGCCGATAGCGCGAGCGCGCTCGTGACCGTCCAACGCCGCCCGATGCTGGTCACGGCTGGGCCGGTCATCGAAGCGGGCCAGGTCGCGGGCGTGGTGTTGGTTGGGCAAGACATCAGCCGCGTTTTGGACACCATGCGCGGGGGCGCGAATCTCGAATTGGCGCTTTTTGGGAGCGCAGCGCAGCCTCTGGGCGATACTTTCGCGGCGGCGGACGCGCCCGGCATTGATAATGCGCGCTTTAACGCGGCCCTGAACGACCCCGGCCAAACGAGCTTCGAGCGCATCGCGTTCGATGAGGCGGATTATCAGGCGGTGTATCTACCCTTTATTGTGGGCGAAACGCCGTTGGGCGTGTTGGCAGTTTACCAGGCCCATACAGCGACATTTGGCGCGCAGGCCGGGCAGCAATTGCTGAGCCTGGTCTTTGCGCTGGTCGTGGCGGGGGTCTTCATTGCGGGCTATGTGGCGGTGGGTCGCCAACTCGCGCGCGTGGAACATATCCGCCAGACGGCGGAGCGCCTGACGGCGGGCGAAGATGTGCGCACGGGCTTGCGCGCGGCGGATGAAATCGGGCAGATGGGCGTCGCGCTAGACCGTTACGCGGCGGCGGCGCAGTTGCATGTGCGCCAACTTCAGCAGGACGTGCGCCAACAGCGCCGCGAAATTGCCCACTTGCAAGCCATTCTGGAAAGCCTGCCCGATGGCGTGGTCGTGCAAGACGATATGGGGCGCGTCATCACCATGAATGCCGCCGCACGCGCGCTGCTGGGCACGGGCGGTGATACGCCGACCGCGCAAGCCGTCCGCGCGTGGAGCGGTACGCTTCAACGGCGCGCCGAGCGCGTGCTGGCGCCGGGCTTGGTCGCGCTGGGGGATAGCACGGAGATTAAGCTCGATGAGCGCGTCGTGCGCGTAGAGGCCGCCGCCCTGCGCAGTGTCGCCGATAAAACTATTGGCACGGTGTTAACCCTGCAAGACGTGACGCAGGCCATCGCGCGGGATGCCCAGCGCGATTCGCTGATTGACGCCATCGCGAATGATGTGAACGTCAGCCTGGCCCAGCGCGCCCAGGCCGCCGCCCTAGAAGCCGGTACGCAATCGTCGGGGAGCGCACAGACGGAAACTATGCATCGCCTGGCCAAAGAAATTGCAGGGGACGCGCGCGCCATGCAGCGCATGATTACCGAATATCGCGAAATTGCCATGTTGCGCCCGGACGAACTGCGCACCCGCCAACGCGCGATTCCGGTGGCCGAATTACTCGTTAATCTTGCGGAAGCCTGGCAGCCCATCGCGGCGGCGCATGGCATTTCGCTTCATCTAGAAGCGGGTGAGGCGGATGGCTTGCACGTCCTGGGGGATGATAAACGGTTGCTGTGGGCCTTGGGCAATGTGTTGGATAACGCCATCAAATACACCGAAAGCCCGGGCCAGGTGAGCCTCGCTGCTGCGCCAGACCCCGCCAACCAATTACTCTCGCTGACTATCGCGGATACGGGGGTCGGTATTGCGGCGGATGATTTGCCCCATGTGCAGGCCCGTTTCTACCGGGGGACGCCGCGCCGCGCGGATGGCTCCGTGTTGGAGATTCCCGGCACGGGGCAGGGGCTGTATATGACCCAAACGGTCATTGCTGCGCATGGTGGCGGGCTGAGCATTCATTCACGCCTGGGGGAGGGGACGCGCGCCACGTTTGTCTTGCCCTTAACGGCGGATGTCGCGCTGAAGATACCAACGCCGCAGCGCTCGATCTGGGATTTTCCGACTCAGGCGGAGATACCGCAAAATGTTCGACAGGATTGAAAAGGCGCTCTATGGCTCAGTATAGGTGGGAGCCAATAGAGAGGAAGCCATAGAACGCATTCCGATGACGCCACAGGGGCGTTTTCTTGGTGATGTCTTTGGGTGGGAGCCAGGAAGGGGACATCACCAAGCATGTTCTCATACCATTTTATATTACAGGACGCCCTAGCCCCTGCCCATTGAAAAAAAATTAAACTTTTTCTGCTTTTGTTGGGTAATTGTTAGAATGCTTAGAATCGGATGTGCTGCAATGCGCAGTCAATCATTAGGTTATAGCGAAAGGCGCAGGGATGTTGAACACGATGCCAGCTTTTATGTTGACCCAAACGGATGTAGCCGAGCAACTGCGCCAAGCCGGCTGGGCACCGGGCATGGCCATTTTGGTGCACACTAGTCTGAAGCAAATCGGGGGCTGGGTACCCGGCGGCACCGGGGCGATTATCGGTGCCATGCTGGATGTCCTCGGCCCAACGGGGACGCTGATGATGCCGACCTTCACCATGGACAATAGCGAGCCGTCCTACTGGCAGAATCCCCCCGTGCCTGCGGCGTGGTGGCCCACTGTGCGCGCGGCTACGCCAGCTTACAATCCGCAAACCACGCCCACGCGCATGATGGGCATTCTGGCGGAGCACTTCCGCACATGGCCCGGTATCCGGCGCAGCGTGCACCCTCAGGGATCATTCGCCGCGTGGGGCCACCACGCCGACACGCTCACCGCCGATCATGATCTGGTGCAGCAATTTGGGGAGGCGTCCCCCTTGGGGCGTCTTTACGCGCTAGATGGTCATGTTTTCTTGCTGGGGGTAGGGCATGGCAACAACACATCGCTGCACCTGGCCGAAGAACGCAGGCAAAACCCGAAACGCGCGCCCCAGGGCAGCGCGATGTGGGTGGATGGGGCATGTCACTGGGTGACTTTTGAGACGGTCGATTATGATGATGCGGATTTTGTGCAACTTGGCGCGGCTTACGAGGCAGCTTTTCCTAAGGCCGTGCAAGTGAGTACCCTCGGCAAGGCCACCGTGCGCCTGATGCGCCAACGGCCCCTGGTCGATTTCGCGGTAGAATGGCTGAATACCCAGCGCGCCGGGTAAACAAGACCAGCCAAAGAAAGACCTGTTATGCAAGACCATTCGTCACCGCGCCCGCTCATCATGTGGCACCCTTTCGACCAATTGCGCCTGCTGTGGTGGTTATTGGTGCGGCCTGCCGCTTTGCTGCGCTATCTGAAAAGTGACCATCGCGACGACTTAACCCAGGCGGGGACGTGGTGCGCGGGGGCGTTGCTGCTCTGGCCTCTAATCATCATGCTGGCGGCGGCCCTGGCGGGGGCCGCGCCCCCCGCGAACAGCATCGCGCCCTATGTCATGCTGCTAAACTACTGTCTGTTGGTAGCGTTTTTCGTCCCTACCATCCCCGCGCCGCCGCCTGAGAGCTTCGACGAAGACTTTACAGCCGATAGCTTGGCCCTGGTGGTGGCGCTGGGGTTGTGCGGTGGCCTGGCGCTGGCGATGACGTTACTCGTCGCGCTTTTGGGGCGCGGTGCCGAATTGGGGGTGGGGGTGGGGCTGGTGGCCAGTACGCTGGCCTTTGTGCTCAGTGGCCGCGTCGCAGGGGTCATCAGCGCGAATATCGCGCAGCAGCGCGCCTCGTGGCTCAGCCGGGCGCTATTTGGCGGGCTTTGCGGAGCGTATGCCGGGTTTGTGGTGCTGTATCTGGTGGCTTGAGGCCCTGCGCGGTTTACGCTCGGGCGCCGTCTAAGCGGGCGGGCTTGCCCCAACTGCCCGGCCCCGCTACACTACGTATCGTAATTGAGGCTGATGATATGGTGTAAAACATGGTTCGAAAAAGCCTAGTCGGCCAGACGGTGGGCCACTATATAATCGAAGAATTGATCGC
>DAOTVD010000079.1:0-11060 GCA_034437075.1 Anaerolineae bacterium | reverse complement strand
GGTTTTTCCTGGCGCTGGGAGGTCATCTGGCGGAGCCGTTTACCGGAGTCCTTACGCCAAAACGCCAGGCGCATGTCTACTTTAGTCGTCGGTGCGGGGCAATCCGGTACCATGTTGGTAATGCAATATCAGCGTTACCGCCATCGTTATACGCTCGATATTATCGGATATGCCGACGATGCACCTGAAAAACAGGGCAAGATTATAGAAGGCAAACCCGTACTAGGTAAAGTTTCCGATATTCCGAGCCTGGTTGAGGAATACAAGATTGAACTAGTGGTGATCGCGCTGCACAAGATTTCTAAGGCGAAATTCCGTGAGATTCTCGACATCATCCAGGAAACGCCCGCCCAAATTCGCGTGATGCCGGATATGGCAAACACCTTCTTCAATGCCAGCCAGCCGGCCCAACTCCGTGAAGTCACATTCGATGACTTTATCGGGCGTAGCACGCCCATGGATCAATTGCTGGAACTCATCAGCAATAGCCCCTTACGGAACCACACGATTTTGGTCACCGGGGCGGCGGGGTCGATTGGTTCGCAGGTCTGCCAGCAATTGCTCAAGCATAACCCGCATACTATCGTGATGTTAGATAACAATGAAAGCGGATTGTATGATATACAGCACGAATTAAGCTATTTGGCGGGTAGCATTGGCTTGGTAACGAGCTTATGTGACATCACCGATACCTATGCCTTGGAACGGGTTTTTCAAACATGGCGACCGAAATATGTCTTTCATGTGGCAGCGTATAAACATGTCCCCTTGCTCGAAGATAATGTGTACCAAGCGGTACGGGTCAATATTGGGGGCACATTCAATGTGGTGCGCCTGGCCCAGCAGTATGACGTGCGGGCCTTTACGCTGGTATCCACGGACAAAGCGGCGAAATCCAAGAGCGTGATGGGCGCGACAAAATACATTGCCGAATGTATCGCGATGGCCTACAAAAACGCCGACCACCGCCCGCGTATTGCGGTGGTGCGCTTTGGGAATGTATTGGGGAGCCGGGGCAGTGTGATTCCGCTATTCGAAAAACAGATTTCGCACGGTGGCCCTGTGACCGTTACCGACCCACGCACGACGCGCTATTTCATGAGCATTTCCGAGGCCGCACAACTAATCATTCAGACCTCGCTGCATAACCGCGACGGCAGTATCTATCTGCTGGAAATGGGGGAAAGCGTGCGTATTCTGGAACTCGCCGAGCGTCTGATTCGGATGCGGGGTTTACGCCCCTATATTGATATTCCGATCATCTTTACGGGGATGCGCCCCGGCGAGGTATTGCACGAAAGCTTGCTTGTACCAGGTGAGCACAAGCACGCGACCGAACTTGATTTTATTTCCACGATTGAACGGCCCGAGAATCCTGATATTGATGTGCTCACCGTTGCGCAAGATATGTTAGCCGCTTTAACGACCCGTGACGAAACCACTTTGCGCGAAGATGTGCTTCAACTCGCCGCAAGCTTGCAAGGGCACCCCGGCGAGGAAATCGCTACGCCTTAACCCCGCGCGATAACCGACAAAATACAACAGTTTATTGACAAGTGTTCTCCTGCACGTTACACTATCCGGCAGATAGTTAAAGGTTTAACTACTATTTTTCGAGAGCCAAAAAGTATGCCGACGCTGCAAGAAGTGGCTGATCGGTCGGGCGTGTCAATCGCGACCGTTTCTAAAGTTCTTTCCAATACACCTTATGTCTCTCAGCCGACCCGGGCCAAGGTTTTGCGGGCTGTGGAGGAGCTCGGTTATGTGCCGAACCTCGCCGCACGAGCGCTGCAAGGTGGCAAAACCCGCATCCTGGGTATTGTCTTTCCCTACGTTTACGACCACATCTTCACAGACCCGCTTATCGAGCTTTTGCTAGAAGGCATCGAGGCCGAATGCAATGCGCATGGCTATAACATGTTGCTGAGCACGCCGCGCCTGAACGGCAACGGGCTTGATGTGAACTACCTCAGCTTGGTGCAAAGTGGTTACCTGGATGGCGTCGTCGGTTTGGAATATTTCCCCAGCATGTCGGTGCTGGAACCCGTGCGCGTCGCAGAGATTCCGGCGGTAGCCATTGGTTACCATCCACATCCCTACATCGTGCGTAATGATGATCGTAGCGGCGGCGCGCTGCTGATGGCGCATGTCTTGGGCCTAGGACATCGCCATATCGGCATCATCACCTTGCCCGAAGGCTCTCATCTGTCGATTACGCAGCGCATGCAGGGTTTGCGCGATGCAGCCGCCGAATATGGCTTGGATTTCGATGCTTGGCCCCACTGCGAAGGCGACTTGAGCAGCCCGAGCGGGTGGCGTTGTGCCCAAGCGTTGCTGAACGCGCACCCACACATCACGGCCTTGGTAGCCCTGAATGATCGTATGGCCCTAGGCGCGATCCAGTATTTGCACCAAACCGGGCGCGACGTGCCGCGTGATGTCACCGTGGTGGGCTACGATGATATTCCCATGGCCGCGTTGTTTTCGCCGCCGCTGACGACGATCAACCAACAAGCGACCGAAACCGGGCGCATCGCCACGCAGATATTGCTGCAACTCATTGATGACGATATTCCCGCAGCGGTTACCGTCCCGACTCAGCTTGTGGTGCGGGGTTCGTGTGCGCCGCCGCGTGCTCAGGTAATCGCCGACGTGTAAAAAAAAGGAGCCGCCTGTATCACCTACGCCTGAGCGGTATAAATTAAAAAACTAAACCATTCTTACAAGCCATTGCCGTTGGCAATGTGGAATTAACAAGAAAAATAAGGAGTGCATAACATGTCCAAACGCTTTATTGTCGGTATCGTGATTCTGCTTATTGCGTCCTTGACGCTACCCGTCTTGGCCCAAGATGAGGAGATCACCCTCACCTGGCGCACCCGCCCGGATAACCAAGCCGAAATTGACGTTTACACCGCTGCTAGCGAAACTATCGACGAAGGTTGGGAAGGCGTCAGCCTGGAATACCAACCCGGTGGTTCGGAAACCGCCAGCTATCAAGACGTTCTGATTGCTGAAATCGAAGCCGGTACCGCCCCGGATGTCTTCTGGATTCCTGGCACTGACGTGGCTCGCTTCGCCGAAGCCGGGTTGATCTTGAACCTGGCCGAATTCGCCGCCGCTGACGAAGACTATAGCCAAGATGACTTCTACGCCGGGCCGATGGGCTTCTTGACCACCCCCGTTGAAGAAGGCCAAGATGCGCTATGGGGCCTGCCGCGCGACGTTTCCGCGTTCGCCATTTACTACAACGCTGATCTGTTCGACGAAGCCGGCCTAGAATACCCCGGCGGCGAAGATTGGGACTGGGCGCGCTTCCAGGAAGCCGCTGAAGAAATCAGCGCGTTGGGCGATGAAGTCGTCGGTTTTGGCATGAACGCCTGGTGGGCCAACTGGGGCTACTTCGTCAACGCGGCTGGCTCTAGCTTCTTCAACGAAGACTACACCGCCTGCGGCCTGGACAACGAAGCCACCGTCGAAGGTTTGAACGCTGCCGCGACCCTGTTCGAAAATGGCTGGGCCGTGCCGTGGGGCACCGACTCTGAACCGCCCTTCCTGGCCGGTAATGTTGGTATGTTCATGAACGGTCGTTGGGCCACCCCTGGCACCGTCGCGAATGCCGACTTCAACTGGAACGTTGCCCCGTTGCCCGAAGGTCCCGGTGGTGAATCCAACTGGCTGTTCTGGGGTGCCTATGTCGTGAACGCCAACACCGACAACCCCGCTGAAGCCTGGGACCTCATCACCCGCCTGACCAGCGCCGAAATTCAGGGCGAAATCGCCTCCTTGGGCGCCAACATCCCCAGCCGCCAGACGGACGCGGCCATTGAGCTGTTCCTGAACACGCTGCCTGGCACCGATGTCAACAACCAAGCCTTTGTGGATGGCGCCGCTGTGGGCGTGACCGAAGCCCCGCTGTTTAACGGCGACTGGCCCGCCATCGACCAGGCTTACGGTACCGCCGTGAACAGCGTCTTTGCTGGTGAAATCACCGCGCAGGAATTCGCTGACACCATCTGCGATGATGTAGCAGGGTTCTTCGAAGAATAAGCCCCCTCGGCTTATCTTAAATCCGGTAGGAGAGGCTTTGGCCTCTCCTTTCTGGTTAGGGGGCCGGACGGAGTACCCGCGCAAGATACGAAAGGAAAAATCTGATGGCGACACTTTCGCAGTCCGCCTCCAACACCCAAGCCCGCGAGCCTCTACCCGCCTTGTTGATGGGGGTGATGGTCTGGCATGTGGCGTTATTCGTCGCGGCTGTGGTGGTGGGCATTCAACTATTTGATGGACTTATTGCAATCCCGGACGCTATACAATTTTATGAGCCTGGCGAATTTTATCGCCTGGGCGACCCCGTACAATATTTTCTGGGCCTGGTCATCCTGACGCCGGGCATTTTGGCCTTATTGAGCAATTACCTGATTTACCAACGTGACAACAACGGGCGCTATATCGCGCTAGCGCTTAACTTTGTGGGGGCGGTGCTCAGCGGCGCGTATCTGCTGCATGTGTGGGGCGTGTATGAAGGTTTTGACGCAGTTACGCCCGCCTTGCTGGGTAATACGATCTGGTTTTTGGGTATCGCGGCAGGCTATGCGATTTACTGGGCCGCTGGACGCCTGAAGCCCGCTGACATGCTCGAAGTCAGCCGCGCCGAGTTGGTCGGCGTCGCGGTGGCGATGCTCTCGCTGTTTGGGATGTTGCTGGCCTCCGGCTTATTGGATGCGCTCTCGTCGATCATCGGCACCTATACCAGCCCGCGCGCCTGGGCCGTGACGGTCGCCATGCTGATCTTCGGCGTCTTTTCGTATCGGGTGCTGCTGATGGGCGCTTATTTTGGCGAAACGACCGAACAGCGCGAAGCCTGGCAAGGGTGGCTGATGCTCTCGCCGAATATGGTCGGTTTTGCGCTATTCTTCGCCGGGCCGCTGCTGTTCTCGTTTTATCTCAGCTTTACGGATGCGGCGGTGGGCCAGGTGCCGGAAGTCATCGGCCTGGGCAATTACGCCGATCTGCTGGCGCTGCAACTCACCACCATTGAAGAAGGCCAACTCCCCGGCGAGGTACTCGCGGAGGGCTACCGTGAATTGACCCGCATTAACTTTGGCGATACCGAAGTCCTCATCGGGGCCACAGACCCGCTATTCTGGACGAGCATGCGCAATACGCTCTATTTCTGTTTGCTGCTCGTGCCGCTGAGCACGCTACCGGCATTGTTGCTAGCTACCATTTTGAATTCACAAATCCCTGGCATGAAATTCTACCGCGCGGTGTACTTTGTCCCATCGGTGGCGGCGGTGGTCGGTACGGCGCTGATCTGGCGCTGGCTATATGATCCGCTAATCGGCTATTACAACTATTTCATTACCGAGATTACCATGTTCTTGGGCCAGCCTGACCCCGAACTGGAATGGCTGAACGACCGCGCGACCGCGCTCCCGGCGGTGGTGCTCTTGGCGGCCTGGCGCGTGGTGGGCTTTAACACGGTGCTCTTTTTGGCAGGCTTACAGGGCATCCCGCGCACGCTTTACGAGGCGGCTTATGTAGATGGCGCGAATCTGTGGCAGCGCTTCCGGCATGTGACCGTGCCCATGCTGGCCCCGACGACGTTTTTCGTCATCATCACGACGGTGATCCAGGGCTTGCAAGTCTTCGAGGACATCTTCGCGATGTTCCCCGCGCGCCCCGTGCCCGAACACGTCATGACCGCCGTGTACTATCTCTATGATCAGGGCTTTTTCCGCTTCCAATTTGGCTATGCCTCCGGCGTGGCCTGGTTGCTGTTTGGCGTCATCTTTGTGATTACGCTTGCCCAATTCCGCCTCTCACGCGCGACCGCCTACGAGGATTAGGAGAACGACCATGCAAGACTATACCGTTAGTTTCGGAGACCGTCTGCGGCTGTGGGGCTCGCGCATCATCATTTATGCGATACTGACCTTCTTCGCGCTGGTGATGCTGTTCCCGTTTATTTATATGCTCTCCACCTCGTTTAAGACTTCGGATGATGTGTTCGAGTATCCACCGCGCATTTTGCCTTTTAGCCCAGAAACCGCCGAAGTGGATGGCGAAACGGTCGAGCTCTACGATATTGAAGTCGATGGCGAGACCTACGAAATGGCGCCCACGGGCGAAAAAATACCCTATGGCGAATTTACGTCCATCGAACAACTTGACGAAGCCGACCCGCGCGCTAGTCCCGTCGTGGCCGAAACCGTGCTGAGCAATGCCACCGACACGGGCGAGGTCTACACCTTCACGCCGCCCGGCGAAGAGGAACCCGAAGAACTGCCCATCTATGAACTGGATGGCCAAGAATTGCTGCTCATCCGCTCGCCGCGCATTGATGAACTGCGCACGCTAGAGGGCGAAGAGGTCACCGGCTATGCTTTTCTGCGCAACGCCGAAGCGGTCGAAACGGTGGAATTTCAAGTTGAAAACTACAATACCGTCTTTTATAGCAGAGACATTAATCTGGAGCGTGCACTGGTCAATACCACGGTCGTGACCTTCGGCGTAACGCTCGGTCAACTCATCACGTCAATTTTTGGCGGCTATGCCTTTTCGCGGGTGCGCTTCCGGGGCCGTAATAGCATTTTCGTGGCCTATCTAGGCAGTATCATGGTCCCGTTTGTGGTGCTCATCGTGCCCATGTATCGTCTGATGGTGGTCATTGGCTGGGAGGGGCGGCTCGTGTCGCTGATTATCCCCTGGATATTCACGGCCTATGGCACGTTTTTGCTGCGCCAATTTTTCATTACCATCCCGCGCGAGATCGAAGAAGCCGCCTTGCTGGATGGCTGTAGCCGATTCCGTATTTTGTGGACGATCTTCGTTCCGCTCAGCACGCCCGCGATTGCAACCTTGGGCATTTTCTCGTTCCTGTATGCTTGGAATAGCTTCCTGTGGCCGTTGCTCATCATCGGCGAAGGCGACCTAAACAACCGCGTTCTGACCTTGGCGCTGATTAGTCTGTCGAACATCGCCGCCGATGAGCCGAATCTGGTGCTGACTGGGGCCGCTGTGGCGATTCTGCCGCCCATCATCATCTTTGTGCTCGCTCAGCGCTATTTCATCGAAGGCGTCGCGACCAGCGGCCTGAAAGGGTAGGGCATATAGCGCCATTGTTTTCATCCGTAGGGGGGCGAGGTCTGCCTCGCCCAAAACAATCTTGCGGGTTAGGCGGGCCTAACCCCTACAAAATGCATAGTTGCCCCATGTTAGGGCTATCGTAAACAACCAACGTATAGGGCGCCCCGAGCGCCCTTGTATCTGATAGGGGACACACAACGCAATGGAAAAAGTAAACGGGCGGTACACCGTCTATGGCAATCCCATCACCAAAGAGCAATCGGATAAGGCCGACAAATGGCAACAAGGCTTTATCCGCCGTTTTAATTATGACCCGAACGAGCGCTATAGCCTCAGCCTGAAAGACAACGCCTATCTAGGGCCGATCTTCGGGCTAAAGGACATCGTGCGGGATGGCACTGGCGAGCCCATCGTTAACGAGAATGCCGTGATTATCAGCACCATCCGCATGGGCTTCGGGCACTATCGCATCGCTATGGCGGGCGTTTCGGCGGCCCGTGCGATGGGCTATCAGCCGTTGTGGCTGGACTTGCTGGCGATTCCTGGCATCACTACAGACGTCATCAACTACTGCAACACGTGGTATAGCCGTTTCTCGCGGACATCGCAGCGTTATGATTGGTTTAACCGTTTCGTCTGGGAATCCGTCACCACGGGCGACCGGACACTACCGGGCCTGTGGCAATTCCTGAACTGGTGGACGGTCGGCTGGCCGTGGCGCTTCTTGAAGACGAACGTCAAAGATTACAAAATGAGCGAGTTGTTCAAGAACTTGCACGAAGCCCTGCCTAGCGATATGCCCATCCTGACCGCGCATATGTGGAATTGCATGGGGGCGGTCTCCGGCGGCATGACCAATGTCGTGGATATGATGTTCGATAACTGGCCGATGGCCTTCCAACTGACTGAAGGTGCCAAGCACGCGGTTCAGTCGCCATCGGGGTATTATGGTTTTCGCAGTATGCGCAACTTTGATGACCAGGGCCGGATGCTGAAACCCATCCCCGAAGACGCGATTCACTACACCGGGCATCATGTCGATCATGAACTGGTGGAAAATATCGAGCACGACTGCGAGGCCCGTCTGCGTCGGATGCGCGCCCAAGAGCCGCGCCGCTTCCTGATTACCATGGGCGGGGCGGGCGCACAGCGCGAATTGTTTAAGGCGGTCATCGAGCACGCCATCCCGTTGATTAAGCAAGACAAAATCGCGCTGTTCGTCAACCTGGGCGATCACAAAGATAACTGGGAATGGCTCTCCAAAGAATTAGCGCGCTACAAAGACATGCTCCAGACCCATTTCACCTGGGAGGATACGCGCGCCTTCACGGATGACATCCGCGAGAACTCGGCCAGCGGGCTACATGTCTTTTTGCACGACAATATCTTCCATGCGGTATACGCCACCAATTATCTGATGCGCGTCATTGATGTGATGATTACCAAACCTAGCGAGCTAGCCTTCTATCCCGTGCCGAAAATCTTTAATGAGCGCGTCGGCGGACATGAAAAATGGGGCGCCATCCGTGGCGCGGAAATTGGCGATAGTACCGTAGAGGTCGGTACCATCCCGCAGACCTTGCAAGCCATCGATCTGCTGACTCATGCGGATGATCTGCTGACGATGTATTGCGAGCACATCATCAAGAACAAGAGCATCGGCATTTACGATGGGGCCTATAACAGCGTCGCCCTGGCCACAGGGACAACCTTCGAGCGCTAGTGCATATTGCCCTCTTTGCGGATACAGCCCTGCCCGCGCGCAACGGGGTCGCCACGGCGATACACAATGCGCGGGCGGGCTTGCTGGCCTGCGGCCATCGCGTGACGCTCGTGACGGTCAAGTTACCAGGGAGCAACCCCACAACCGATACATTGCGCGTGCCCGCCGTGCCCTATTTCCACGGCTTATGGATCGGCCTGCCAGCGCGGCTGAATTTACCCTCTGATATTGATCTAATCCATACCCATACAGAATTTACGTTAGGTTGGATGGGGCGTCATCTGGCGCGGACGCGGGGCCTGCCGCATATCCACACCGCGCATACTCGTTACGATCATTATCGCCATTACGCGCCAGGGCTTCCCGCGCGCTGGGCATATCGTGCCTGGGCGCACTTTCTGAGCGGCTGCGCGGCGGTGGTCTGCCCATCGGAGAACATGCAGAACCTGGTACGACGCCACGCAACCGACACGCCAACCCTTCTCATCCCCAATGGGTTGGATGTCGCGCGCTTTCGTCCGGCGTTGGATGGCCTCACCCGCGCGGATGTCGGATTAGGCACGGCGGAGCGCGTCTTGCTGAGCGTAGGTCGCTTGGCTCGCGAGAAACGCCCGCGCGCATTGTTGGCCGCGCTCGCGCCTTTGCTGGTTCATCATCCCGCTTGGCATTTGCTGTTTGTGGGGGATGGCCCTTTGCGCTCGGCGATCCAACGGGACGCGCACCGCGCCGGAATTGGCGCTCAGGTGCATGTGCCGGGGGGCTTCGCGTGGGAAAAAATGCCGAATGTCTACCGCCTGGCGGATGTTTACGTGAGTGCATCGCTAAGCGAAAACCATCCCATGACGGTTATCGAAGCCGCCGCCGCAGGATTGCCCTTGGTCGCGCGGGAGGGCATCACCG
Organism: Anaerolineae bacterium; assembly: GCA_034437075.1. Taxonomy (GTDB): domain Bacteria; phylum Chloroflexota; class Anaerolineae; order Aggregatilineales; family J027; genus DAOTVD01. The sequence goes on along the minus strand of DAOTVD010000079.1, from coordinate 1,345 downwards.
GGGCGGCCCGCACAGATGACGAACTCGCGGCCCAAGTGCAGACCTTGCTAAGCGAGCCAAGCGCTTATCAAACCGCCGCCGAGCAAAGTACGCTTTTGGCGGAAACTTGTAGCACAGAAAACCATATTCGCGCGCTTGCGGCGCTGTACGCTACTGTTTAGCTTGCGCCACGCTTTACTCAAACAGCCGATTTATAGCGCCTCACTGGTTTGCTGCTTATCTTGCGGAAAGATGTCACTGACTGCGAGTTCAAAACCGGGCAAAATATCCGGTGCTGTAAGCTGGCCCGTTTCCCCTACCAACACAACCCGCTCCCCGAGTTGGTGAACTTCCACCTGTCGCGCCATATAATCCACCACCCAAACCAGAGTCCCCGCACGCATGTAATGGGCCAGTTTGCGGCGTAAGTCGGTTTGTTCGGTATTATTACCCGGGTCTGAGATCACTTCCACCGCCAATAAAGGTGGCTGATGTTCAAACCCTTTATCGGTGGGCAGATCACGTATATACGCCACATCTGGCGCAAACACTTGTCCGTCAATGATGAAGCCGCCCCCTTCACCTGATACATGTCCGGCGACCTGCTGTTCCCGCAAAAACATAAAAATAAATCCGACGATGCGCATGGCAATCACGGATACAAGCGGGTTGGATGGCACCTTAACAATTTCTTCATCGATCAGTTCAAAGCGCTGTTCGCGGTTTTCGTCACGCTCAATAAACGTCTGGAATTCAGATATTGTGATGGCTTTCTTCAGTTTGACAGACATCATCACACCTCAAGTTATTTTCCAGATTATAACATTGCCTAGGGTGTCGCTTTCCGGTTGACGTGCTGAATACTCGCGTTTAGGCCATGCGCGCAATCCGCAGCATGACGCTGGAAAAGTTGGTTTTATCAATACGGTTGATGTGCTAGATCGCCCAAGAGTGGTTGAAAATGCTTCAAATTGCGCGTGTACAACGGACTTTGTAGGCGAAAGCTAGTCGCTGCGATAAGCGCATCGGTTCCCCCAACATCATGACTTAAATGAACTTTTAGCATCTTTTCAATGGCCCAGATAAAGTCATTTTCCTCGATAGGCACTATATCAAACCGTTTGAGTAAGCGTACACTCTGGGCTTCGGCCTGCCGATTTGCGGCTCCTTGCAAGACTTCTAACCAGACCAGGCGCGTTATGCCTAATTTAGCTTGATCTTGCAGCCAAGCTTGTGCTGGATGATAACCACGTAAAACATCAATAATCACACTCGTATCCAATAAAGCGCTTACCATTGGCTTTTCTCGCGGCGCTTACGCCGTTGAGCAGCAACCCAGGTTCCACCATCCTCGATATGTTCCCAG
>DAOTVD010000078.1:0-2090 GCA_034437075.1 Anaerolineae bacterium | reverse complement strand
CAATACCGGGGTCGGGTTTTACGATCATATGCTGCATCATGTGGCCGTGCATGGCCTGTTCGATCTGACGGTTCAGGCCGAAGGCGATTTACACATTGATGCCCATCACACGGTCGAAGATGTGGCTATTGCCCTGGGCCAAGCCCTAGACAAAGCGCTGGATACGCGCGGGGGTATCACGCGCATGGGGCATGCCTACGTCCCGATGGATGAAGCGTTGGCCCGTGTGGTGGTGGATTTGAGCGGGCGACCGTTTTGCGTGTTCCGCGCGCCGTTCGTCGCGTCGATGTTGGGCACGATGCCCACCGCGCTGGTGCAACACGTCTTCGAAAGCCTGAGCGTCCACGGGCGCTTGAATCTACATGCCGAAGTGCTGTATGGCCGGGACGATCATCATATGGCTGAAGCGCTGTTCAAGGCCTTGGGCCGCGCGCTGGATGCTGCCACGCGCTATGATGAACGACGCGGTACAGGTATCCCCAGCACCAAGGGCCAATTACGGGAGGCATAATCCATGATCGGCGTAATAGACTATGGCGCGAGCAATATTCGCAGTGTGGCCAATGCGCTGAAATTTCTGGGGTATGACATGACCCTGGCCACAGCGCCCAAACAGATCGAGGACGCGCGCAAGATTATCTTGCCGGGGGTAGGAGCTTTCGCACCGGGTATGCAGAATATCCGTGCGGCGGGCTTTGAAGATTTTTTGCATCGCAAAGCCACCGCCGGAGTGCCCATCTTGGGAATTTGCCTGGGTATGCAATTCTTGCTGGATGCCAGCGAAGAAGATGGCGAGCATCGTGGCCTAGGCCTCGTACCGGGGCGCTGTGTGCGCTTCGCTATTCAGGAGAAAGTGCCGCATATGGGCTGGAATCAACTGCATCATGACGGCATCCATGCGTTGATGGTGGGCTTGCCTTCGGGCAGCAGTTATGCGTATTTCGTGCATAGCTATCACGCCGCCTCGGTGGATGCGTCCCACATTATCGCCCAGACAGATTACGACTACGAATATCCGTCAATCATTGGGCGCGATAACGTCATGGGGGTGCAGTTTCACCCGGAAAAAAGCCAGGCGGTCGGCTTGCGTTTGTTGAAAAATTTCATCGAAATGGAGGGCTAAATATGCTCGCAAAACGAATTATCCCCTGTTTGGATATTCAAAATGGACGAGTCGTGAAGGGGGTCAATTTTGTGAATCTGCGTGACGCAGGCGACCCGGTAGAACAAGCTGCCGTCTACGACGCCGAAGGCGCCGACGAACTAACCCTGCTCGATATCACGGCCACGCACGAAAACCGCGATACGATGCTGCATGTCGTAGAAGACGTCGCCAGCAGTATTCACATTCCGTTTTGTGTGGGCGGTGGCCTGCGCACGCTGGAAGACATTCGCGCGACCCTGCGCGCTGGGGCCGACAAGGTCAGTATCAATAGCGCGGCTATCAAGAATCCCGATTTAGTCAACGAAGGGGCGCGCGTGTTTGGCAGTCAATGCATCGTCGTGGCGATTGATCCGCGCCGCGTGAATGGCGAATTTGTGGTGCATATCGCGGGCGGGCGCATCCCCACCCAGCGGCGCGCGTTGGAATGGGCCCAAGAGGTCGAAGAGCGGGGGGCGGGCGAGATTCTGCTCACGAGCATGGATCGCGACGGCACCCAGGCCGGATACGACATCGAATTGACGCAGTTGATCAGCCAGGCCGTCAATATCCCGGTGATTGCCTCCGGCGGGGCGGGTGCGCTAGAGCATTTCTGCGAAGCGTTGACGGTCGGCTGTGCGGATGCAGCCCTCGCGGCGAGTCTGTTTCACTATAAACAACTCAGCATCGGCCAAGTGAAAGATTACCTCGCGGCGCAAGGTGTGCCCGTGCGTCCTTTAGCAGAGGTCTCATTATGAGCGAAGGCGTCGCTGAAGCCTTAACTTTTGATGCCCAAGGCTTGATCCCCGCTATCGTGCAAGATGCGCAAACCGGCCAGGTCTTAATGATGGCCTGGATGAACCAAACCGCGCTGGATGAAACACGCGCGCGGGGCGAGGCCGTCTTTTGGAGCCGGAGCCGAGGTGAACTATGGCACAAAGGGGCCACG
>DAOTVD010000077.1:0-4428 GCA_034437075.1 Anaerolineae bacterium | reverse complement strand
AATTACCCCTCCCCAGCCCCTCCCCGAATTCAGGGAGGGGCTATTATGCGCACGAGTAAGTTCTCCCCCCGAATTCGGGGGGAGCTAGAGGGGGGTAAAATCAAGCCGGTATCCTTTTCGACAAAAGCAAGCGGCATAGTTAAATACTTGGAAAAGCCTTAAGCCCCTTGTTGGGCAAATATGTGGTTATCCGATTAAATGCGGAATAGTCAACAAGCGCCTTGTTGGGCAGCGCGTGGCTATCGGGTTAAAGCAGGCATCGTCAACAAGCGCCTTGTGCGTGTATTCTGCCTGATTTTGTATAGCCACGCGCGTTGTGCTATTCCCCAAAGGCGGTGCTCACGCTCGTGATGGCGATGCGTTCGATACGTTCTTGCACATCCTTCAGCGTGCCGAATTCTTGGCCGACTTGCTCGGCAGTGAACAACGCTGCCGCGCCGCCCATACTCAGCGATTCTTCGACATTGCGCTGGCGCGAGCGCCCCGCCAGATAGCCCGCCACGAGCGCTTCGGCGGTGCCGGTGCGCGTGCCGACATCGTCAATATCGTCGGGGAACTCCACCAAATAGCGCGCGTCGGCGGTCACGAGCACGGCGCCGCGCCGTTCGCCCAACAAGATGAGCACGCGCTGGGCGCCTTCTTCGTGCAGTTTTTCGCCTACGTAGTAGACCTCCTCGGCCACGCGCACGGGGAAGTTAAAATAGCTTTCGGTCTGCAACTGGGTCAGCACCACAAGATCGGGCTCGGCGGCCAAGCCCTCGCGCAGGATGTCGCCTTCGGTATAGAGGATAACGCGCGCGCCGGCCTCTTTGGCTTGGCGACAATAGGTGGCGTAGGTGCTATCGGGCGCGCCGCTGGGCAACGACCCGGCCAACACGACGAAATCGTGTTCGTCAATGCGCGAGACGAGCATCTGGCCGACTTCGGCCAAGGCGGCCTCGTCCACGGACGCGCCACTCTCTTTGATGACCGTTTCGGCGTGTTGGCCTTCGTCCTTCAGAAAGATATTGCTGCGGATGCTGCTATCGTGGCGCACGACATTGACCGGAAAGCCTTCTTGCTCGATGAGAAACTGATAGGCATGCGAGAGCGCATCTTGCCCCAGCAGCACGATGGCTTCGGTATCGGTGTGCAGTTTGTGCAAGGCCAGGCCGATATTCATGCCGCGCCCAGCGGCGGCCAGGTGCGTTTCGCCGGTGGCCTGGTTATGGTAGCCGACGTTGAGATAATTCACGACCATTATGCGGTCTAACGAGGGGTTTACCGTGACGGTGATGGTTTTCATAGCAATGTTTACTCCGCTTGTGTGTTCTGTCGTGTGGCTCTTTGGTATAGTTGTAAAGAGCCTTCCACGTTGCCGGTAATGACACGTCAAATGATGGCATATCTTGGTACCGACTTATCTTGATTATAGAGGATGAAGCACTTTGCATTGGCAAGCAGCGACCGAAACTTCTTTGCGAGACCTCATCGCGCATCCGCGCGTGGGGCTTATCAGCGACTTCGATGGCACCCTTAGCCCGATTGTAAACGATCCGCAACGCGCTAGCATCAGCCCGCATAAGCGCGAATTGCTGGCTACCATCGCCGCCTATTTGCCCTTGGTGGCGCTCATCTCGGGGCGCGGCGTGGCCGATTTGCAACGCCGGGTGGAGGTGCCCAACCTGGTTTACGTGGGTAATCATGGCCTCGAACGCTGGGTGAATGGCAATGTTGTTTTAGAGCCCGAAGCCGAGGCCCACCGCGAGAGCCTGCAAACGCTACAGCGCATCGTGCGCCTGCCCGCCGGGATGGAATGGGAGGACAAAAGCGCCACCCTGGCCATTCATTACCGTAGCGCCAACGACCCCCCCAGCGCCGCCGAGGCTTTTTGGCCGCGCCTGCAAGAGGCCACCGCCAAGCTGGGCTTGCGTGCCAACCAGGGCCGTATGATCTTCGAGATCAAGCCGCCCGTGGACATCGACAAAGGCACCAGCCTGACCCGCCTGGCGCAGGATTATAACCTGGGCGCGGTCATCGTCATGGGGGATGATGTGACGGACGTAGACGCCATGCGCGCGGCGCAAAACCTGCGCGACGAAGGCCGCTGCGCGGCCCTGAACCTGGGCGTTCGGTCGCCAGAGATGGCCCAAGAAGTCCGCGATCATTCGGACTTATTCTTGTCCGATACGGACGATGTCGAGGACTTTTTAGCCTGGTTGCTCGACGCCATCTCGCGCAGGGCGTCCTGAGTTTGGTCGTGGAACCAGCGCCGAATATCGTTGCGCCGTACTAGCGTGCGCAGTTTTTCGGCCCGTTCGCGGCGCTCGTCGCCGGGCATGGTCAGCGCCATGTGTAGCGCCTCGGCAGTGCCGTACACATCAAAAGGTGAAACGGTCAGCGCGGCGTCGCCCAGTTCGAAGAACGCCCCGGCGTTTTCTGACAACACCAGCACCCCAGCGCGCTGGTTCACTAAAACGCCTTCTTTGGCCACCAAGTTCATGCCGTCCGCCAGCGGATTCACGAGTAAGCCGTCGTACATCTGCATGGCCGCGATGGCCCGCGCGTAATTATTGCCCACGATCACGCGCACGGGCTCCCAAAACCCATCGCTATAATCCGCATTGATAAGCCCCGCCGAGGCCATAATTTCTTGCAGATAGGTCGAATACTCATCGACTTCCATGCGCGAGGGCACCAACAGCATCAAGAACATGACGCGCCCTTGATGCTCGGGGTGATGTTCTAGCAAGGCACGAAAGGCTTCTAGCCCGCGCAAAATATTCTTGCTGGGCTCAATGCGATCTGTGCGCAAAATGAGCTTGTTATCCCCCACGGTGTTCAGCAAATTATTCTTGAACAGGCGAACTTCGTTGCTGTCGGTCATCTGGTCGAGCATGTCCGCGTCGATGCTGATGGGGTAGGCATACGCGCCGACCTTGCGCCCTTCATAATGGATACTATCGCGCGCGCCGTGCGAGTGCGCGCCCTCCAGGTAAAAGCGGCAAGTCTGCACGAAGTTAAAGGCGTCTTTTTTGGTCTGAAAGCCGACCCGATCCGCGCCCAGCAGGCTATCGAGCAATTGGCGGCGCATTTCGGTGGGCAAAATCCGCCAGTTATCCGGCCCCGGCCAGGGGATATGGCAAAACGAGGCAATCTGGGCGGTGTCGCCCAAGGCTTCGCGCAACATGCGCGGCGTCAAATACAAATGATAATCTTGCGGAAAAATAATCACCGGGCGTTCTTCAGCTTTTACGACCTCGATGATGGCATCCGCGAACAGGCGATTCATGGCTACGTAGCCATTTTCCCAGGCGTCGATGGTCTGGGCGGTGATGCTCGGCGCGCGCGTGGCGTCCCATAGTTGGTGCTGGATGAACCACAGCAGCGGATTGGCGATGGTGTTGTAGTACTTGTTGTAGGCTTCGTCATCGGGTATGACGAGCTTGAGGCGCGTGCCTTGCACATCTTGCGGCGCGTGCCCTTGGGCTTTGGCCCAGGCGCGGTCATCGTCGCCCAGCGCGCAGGCGATCCAGAGCACGTCGTGCTGTTCGGCCAGGGCGCTCAGGGCGGTGACCAAGCCCCCCGCGCCGCGTTCGCTGCTAAAGCTGCCGTCCTCGTGTTGGGTGAACGAAAACGGCCCGCGATTGCTGGCGATGACGATTAATGGGTCTTGGGTGTCGGTGGTTTTCGATTTGGCCATGGAGTTCTCTTTCTGTCTCACACCATGCTCAGTATAACATACGGCCCCCCGGCGGAGGTTGACCGATGGGCCACGATTCGCCGGGTCGCAAGGTGTCGCAGGCTGTCGCCCTCGCGCGCGGCGTGTCACATTGTCGCGTGTTGCATTGATTGGGTATGCGCGATAGGCGATAGTTAGTATGTGTTACATGTCGCATGTCGCCGCTAACCAGAATCCGGTGACAGTTAGCGCCAGCGGCACGTCCGGTCGATGACTTGGCCGTCGCGCAAGACTTCAATCGCGCCATCTTCGGCGAGGCGCACGCGCCAGGCGTTGTCCTCAAACCCGTAGACCTCACCCGCTTGCGGGTTCTGGAACCAGGCAATCTGGAAACCATTGGGCGGTGCTGCGGGGAACCCGGCGTAGATATCGAACGCGCCGCTTGGCGTGCGGAAGACCTTCACCACATTCGGCACGTCGCAAAGTTCTTGCGGGGCGGGCGGCGCGGATGGCCCGCTGCTGACGGTCACCGCGATATTTGCGGCAGGGTCAGCTTGTACAGCCGCCAGAATTAGCCCCACCAATTGATCGAAATTCTCCCATAAGAACGTCTCGCCATTGATGTTCACTTGTCCGTTTGCGGCATCGCCTGAGAAGTTGGTGCCCTCGCTGGCGAAATTAAAGTTTAGGGTGCTGTTGCTGCTGGTACCGTTATTGCCATTGATGCGGTTATCCACGCTCGCGCCATCGTTCAAATTGACGGTTAT
>DAOTVD010000076.1:0-2338 GCA_034437075.1 Anaerolineae bacterium | reverse complement strand
ATATGGTCGTAAGGATACGCCTCAATGCCAGCGACCAGCACATAATCGCCGACCTCGGGCGTGTAATCGGGATGGCCTGCTTGTTTTAGCGCCGCGCGCACGCGGGCATCCAGCCCCCCCGAGCGTGGCGAATATTTGGCCATCAGCACATCGCCCCGGCAGGCGGTCACATCTCCCTGGAAAATATCGATTTTAAACGGCAATTGCATAGCGATTCACCTTTCGCCTATTTTATGCGAACGCTCTATTCTGGCAATTGTACGCCTAAACGGCGTTTGAGGGCCGATTGAGCCGGCGTATACCACAAACGCGCTAGGCGGTCATGCAGGCGCGTGTATGCTTCGGCGGAGAGATGCGGCAAGCGTGGTAACCATTCAACCGCCAGGTTCCATAATAGCGCATGATCCCATTGTAAGGCCCAGGCTGTGTCCGACCAAACCGAACCGCGTTGGCGCTGGCCCAATTGCACGCGATAGCGCGCCAGGGCGGCTTCTAAAGGCAGGCTGGGTTTCAGGTGCCCGAGGGTGGTCTGGTAAAAATTGATCAGATCGAGCATGGGCGGGCCGATAGCCGCTTCGCGCCAATGGGTAATCATCTGACGACCATCCAGGGGCCGCGCGATGGTGCCGGGCCAATAGACATTATGCACCAAGCTTTGCGGCGCGGTGCGCAAGGGCGCGGCGATGTCATCTAGCGCGGTGACGAGCGTAGCAAAAAGACCGCTGGGGTGCATCTGGGCTAGGCTGGCGAAATGGGGCAACGTCGCTAGGGCATCGTGCGCGGTGCCGACGCGCTCAACCACAGCGGCGTAATCCCGCGCGAGGGGTTGGGCTAACCAGATGAAGTTATCCAGGTCTTCTTCCAGGCCCCAAAAGCGGTCATGCAACAGGGCCAGATTATCGACCGCCTCGCGATAATCGTCCACGGTCCAGTCGTCCGGCGCGCGCAGGTCTTCCAAGTCTTCGAGCACCAGCCAGCCTTCTAGGTCATCCCCCGCGATGAAACCGGGCAAGATGACGGGCAAGACCAGGTTATCCAGCACTTGGTAGCAGCCAATCTCGCGGGCGATGGCCTCGCTGGGCGCTTGGTAGAGCATCACGCCCAAATCGTGATGGGTGCCGTGCCCGTCTAGGTCGATAGTTACGCGCAGGCGTTGTTGGGTTTCTTCGGGCCGCACATCGCCATATTGCCCGAGCATGACGGGTGCCGGCGGCAAGGGGTGAATATCCACCAAGCGCAAAGTAGAGGCCCCCAAATAGCGTCGCAGCCCGGCAAGCAATGCCGCATGGCCAAAGGGATATGCAGCAAACGTCACCGGCCTACCTGTTCAGCGTTTCGTCGTCCCAAGAGCGGGTATAGTTATGGGCAATTTTAGCCAGCACGGCCCCTTCCAGGTCGATATCGTGCACGCTGGCCAACTGCATCAGATACAGCAGCACATCGGCCAACTCGGCGGCCAGTGCATCGCGGTCGGCGCTGGCCTCGCCCCATTGAAAGTGTTCGAGCACTTCGCTTGCTTCGAGCACCAAGCTGATGGCGATATTACGCGGGGTTTGGCGCCGGGCGCTGTGGGGCGCATCCCAGCCTTTGTCCGAGACCATAGCGTGCATGCGCGCGGTGAGGTCGGCTAAGGATAAGGACATAGGGCGTTAATAGGCATTCGGGCTGCGCCCGCTGAGCGTTTGCCAGACTGTACGAATGATAATTTTGAAATCCAGCCATAACGACCAATTTTCGACATAGTACAAATCCGCGCGTAAGCGCTCTTGAATCGAGGTGTCGCCACGATAGCCGTTCACCTGCGCCCAGCCCGTCATGCCCGCCTTTTCGCGATGCCGTTCGCCGTAACGCGGGTATTTTTTGCGAAATTCCTCCACAAACGCGACTTGCTCGGGGCGGGGCCCCACCAGCGACATATGCCCGAACAGTACATTGACCAACTGCGGCAGTTCATCCAGGTTGCGCGGGCGGATGAACTGGCCCACGCGCGTCACGCGCGAATCGTTGGCGGTCGTCCATTGGGCGCGTTGTTCGGCATCCACGACCATAGTGCGGAATTTCAACATCGGGAAGGGCCTGCCATCCAGCCCAACGCGCTCTTGGGTAAAAAAGACCGGGCCGCGATCTTGCAGCCAGATCAGCAACGCGATGAGCAACATTATGGGGCTGAGCACGACCAACCCGAAAGCCGCCCCGGCAATATCCACCATGCGCTTTAGGCTGAGCTTCCAACCGCGCAAGGCGACATCGCGCACGCTCAGCAACGGGATACCGATCAGGTCATCTACGGTCAGCGTGCCCGCGATAAACGCGAAGTTATCGGGGTAAATTTTGATGT
>DAOTVD010000075.1:0-8516 GCA_034437075.1 Anaerolineae bacterium | reverse complement strand
AGGTTACAGGCCAGCGCGGCCAAGGCCAAAGCCAGCCAGGCGACCCAGCGCACCCTATTGGCCTGCCGGCGTGGGGGTCGGCTCAGAGACGGTAATATCCAGGAAGGCGGTGTTATCATTCTCGTTGCTTTCTTCGATATTCCCGCTGGAATCCACCAGCACGGCCAGGCGATATGTACCGGGTGAGGTAAAACTGGCGTTCACATTCGGGATTTCGACAGCTTCTTCTGGCGCCAGCGCCTCAACCGTGAAATCGGTCACCTCGCCAGAAGGGTACGTGATGGTCACGTTAAAGGGCGCGCTGGCCGCGCCCCCGCCCGTGTTTTCTACGCGCAGCAAATACACCGCCGAGACTTGCCCACCCGTCAGCACGATTTCATTCGCGCCCGCCAGGGTCGCTACTTGCAGATTCGGCAGGGCGGGCCCGGCTTCGGTCGCCGTGGGGGAGGGCGTGGGCGAAACCGGCGGTGTCGCCACTGGAATATTCGCGCAATTGCCCAGCAGGGTCGTAAACGCCGCGCTAACCCAGCCTTGCCGCTCGGCGCTGGTCACTTGCCACCAGGAATTATCGCCCAAGCGACCGACAACCAGGGGTTCGTTGCCCAGTTGAAACGAGCGGATCACCTCATAATCCACCGCTGGCCCTTCGCGGAAATTCAGCGCGGCCACATCCACGCGCGCCCGGCAACGCGGGTCCAGCGTCGGGGGGATGGCGGTTGGCCCAGCCGTAACGCCCCCTGTCGCAGGGGTAGCCGTGGCTGGCAAGTCATCATCCGTCACGGTCACGTTAAGGGTCGCGTCTTCGCTGATGGCTTCCGTTCCGCGTCCGCGATAGGCCCGCACACGCAGGGTTAACGTGGGCGAGGGCACTGCCGGGGTGTAATCTAACAACACCGTCAGGGAGGCTTGCCCGGTGGGGTCTTGCGAGATCTGGCTATCGACAATGACGTTATTCACGAGCAATTCCACGCGCGTAACGCCCGAGCCAGTATCTTCGGCCACGGCTTGCACGGTGATGGTATCGCCCACACCGAACACCTCGCCGGATGCTGGTTCCACGATGCGCACGGTGGGCGCGCTGGTGTCGGCCACGGCGGTCGGGTCGGCATCGTCTTCGCCTGTGGTCAGCGTCACCACGCAGATGACGCTTAGCACGGCCAATAGGCAGAACATCCCGCCGCCCACGACCGCACCCCAAACCATCCAACCCCGGTCGGGTGGGGCAGGCGGCGGTTCATAACCATACCCCCCACCGTAGCTACCCTCCTGAGGCGTGCCCTGGGGCGCCTGGCCCCATCCGGCGGGGGGGGGTTGTTGCTCGGCAGGTTGGCGCCAACCGCCGCCAGGGGTGGGTTGCCAATCGCCCTGGGGGGGTTGGTTTGAGGGTGGCTGTTGCATGGTGGCTCTCTTTTTTCCTATCCCTGTAAGCTAACCAAAATAGCCTCACCAGCAAGGATGAGGCTTCAACCTGTATGATCGCATCAATTGGGGGCGGGAGCGCACCCGGGCACGGTCGGCTTAGCCGATGGGCTCTTTGTAGATCACGTAGCGGCCCATATCATCCCCTTTGGCGATACAGGTGGCCATATCGACCTTGAACTCATGGCCGCCAGACACCCAGCGCAAGCCTTCTTGCAGCAAGCCCTGGCCCGCGTAACACACCGGCTTATCGGCTTTGCGTTGCCAGCACATCGGGCAGCGTTCTAGGGTATAAATATACTTGTCGCCCTCTTCATAAACGTTGGAAATCTGGTCGGAGAACTGGGTTAGAATATTGGCCATGGCCGGTAGACCGATTTTCAACTTGGCTGCCAGAGGCAAGACCTTAAACGCCAGGTCGCCCACGCCAGCCAGCGCCCCAAATCCGCGCAGACCCTCGGCGAATGTCGCGCGCCCAGCACGCAGCGCCAAACCGCGCCCGCCACGAGGGCCATACATTTCTTCTAGGGCGGTTTGCAGGGCCGTGAAATAGGCGAAATCGAAAGCTTTTTCTAGGTTATCGGGCGGATAATTGCCAATATAGTCCTGGAGACCGCCCAGGTTCAAGATGGCGTTGAGGCCATTCTTGCCCATAATTTCTTCCATTGCTTCCAGGTAAATTCGCGCGAATTTGTTAGGATAGTTGTAACCGCTTTTCTCCGGCGCCATTCTGCTTATTCCTCCAATTTATGAAGATGTGCTATCCGCTCACCTCGCGTCCCCTCAAGAATCACCTCATGCTGGCGCAGATGAGAGGGAGCGTATCGAATGGTAAGGGGCTTACTGCGAGCGATGTGCACCAGCCTATTTGTTTTCATCTGCCAATGATATGCACTTTTCAAGACCGAGAATAGTATAGACCAGCCAGAGTGAAATTGCAACAAGTCGGCTGAGGGCGCCAGGCGGGTTTTAAGAGGCTTCGCGCGGCCCCACGACTTCGCTAGTGCCGGGCGGTTGGGGCAAAGCGCGCAACTCGGCCCAGGGGCGCAACGCATCCGCTGCCGTGGCAGAGGCCAATATCTGGCCAGGTTCGGCCAACCAGGCTAAGCGCGCGGCTTGCGAGACGGCCTTGCCCACGGCCACATAATTCATCGTCCGTTCGACCCCCATATACCCGATGACCGCCTCGCCCACATGCAAGCACAGCCCGAATTGCAAACCGCCCCCCCGCGCGGCATTGTATTGGGCCACCCGCGCTTGGATGTCCCAGGCTGTGTGGATAAGGCGTTCCAGATGGTCGGGCTGGGCCGTGGGCGCGTTGAAAAAAGCGCTGAAGGCATCGCCATGCAGGGTTTCGAGCGTGCCTTGGGCCGCGAAGATCGCTTCGGCGGCCAGCAGCATATACTCGTTTAACAGGGCCACGATTTGCTCGGGCGGGGCTTTTTTCACAAAGCCCAGATGGCCATGCAGATGCCCGCGCAACACGCTCAGTTCGCAGCGTTGCCCGCTTTGCGCTGCTAGAGATGGGTCGGCCATAATCTGATTCATCACATCGGTGCGCACCGCGCGCCGCAACGCATGATGAATACCGTCACCCGAGGGGTCTAGGCCGCCTGGGGCGGTGGGCCAGTGGGTATTTTCTATGCCAATTGCCGCGTAGTCCGACAACGCGCTGAGCAAGGCGCCATCGTTGCGCGTGAACAGCCGCGCGCCGGGCGTCAGATTCTTGACCACCACCGCCCCCATGACATGCTCACCAATGACCAAGGGCGCGGCCAAAGCCGCCGCCGGCGCAGAGGGATTCACGCGGCGCGCCGCTTCGATTTCCGCCGCACCGAGCACCACCAGTTGGCCGTTTTCCAGCGCGCGCCGGGCCAAGGGCTCATCCCGCGCTTCGTCAATGAGGTAAGTTTGCCCGTCCGTCTGGCGCGTGATAGCTTTGCAGATCAGCGCGTTGTTTTCCAGCAAATACAAGCTGCTTTCTTCGCAGGAGGTCAACTGCGCGGCGGCCTGTGCAATGCGCATCATCAAAGTGGCGGCATCCAGGGCAGCGGTCACGCTTTTGCCCACCCCATACAGCAGATTGAGTTCGCGCACGCGCTGATTCAACGCACTGTTAGATTCAATCAAGCGCTGGGTAAGCTGCTCTTTTTCGCGGCGCAGGCGCACTTCGGTCAGGCTGCGGTCAATGGCCATAACCATTTCCTCGACCGTATACGGCTTTTTGACATAATCGCGCACGCCTTTACGGTAGACCTCGATGGCGATTTCTTCGCTGCCATGAAAGGTCATCAAAATCACGGGGATGTCCAACCCTTCGGCATTGAGCGCATCCAGCACTTGCATGCCGTTCATGCGGGGCATTTGCAAATCTAGCAAAATTAGATCGGGCATTTCGGCGCGCACGATGGCCAGCCCTTCCTGACCATCCCGCGCCACCAGGGCTGCATACCCGTTTGGCTCTAGGACGTATTCCACGATGAAATCGCGGTTTTCTTTGCCATCGTCAATCACCAGAATACGTTCATCAGACATAAGCGCGCTTACTCTTGTTCTGCTTCAGGCGTAGGGTCTTCGGGGTCAATATAAAACGACACGGTCAGTTCATCAATGGCTGCTAACGCGGGGCTCAGGTCGATGTATTCGCTAAACAACCAGCCCTGGGTGCCGTCGGGCAGTTCGGCCAAGAGCCATTCGCCGCTTTCATCGCGCCCCATGGGCAACACAAGCTGGCCAATGCTCAGCAGATGCACCACCTCATGATCCAGGCTCGGCCCATCGCGGAAGTTCAGCCAATACGCATTCACGCGGGCCATACCGTCCGGCACAGGGGGCAGCATGATGGGGGCGGCGTTGGCGCTGGCGGGTGCTTCGGCCATTTGGGCCCCGGCGGGCCGATTGAACACCCAATCTTGCCAGTTAATGCTCAGGGTCTCTAACGAGCGGCCATAGGTTAATTCGAAGGCGGTGTAAAAATCGCCGCTGGCGCGCCAATTGCCATAAAACTGGGCATGCGCGGCGGTGCCATATTCCGCTTGCAAAAACAGCACGAACGACGCGCCAATCCAGATCGCATGATTGAGTTCGGCCTCGGTGCTGTAATCGCGCGTGTCCCACCCGATGAGGCGCGGCAAGCCACCATTGGCGGCGACATCCCGCGCGTAATTCAGGCTGAATTGGTCCGAGGCGTTCGGCTCTTGGGCGCGCGCATCGCCTTCGATCCACCAATGCGGGGCCTCAAATAGCTGCATGCCAATCTGATATTGGTATAAATGCGCCATTTCATGGGTGATAACCCGTTCCAAATAGGCCGTATCATTCCGCGCGAGCATCACGACGCCGCTGGTGCCGGGGTACGCGCGCCCGACGACGAAGGCCCCAAAAGGTGGGGCCGGGCCATGGCCAAAATCGGCATCGCCATGGGCCGCCGTGTTATAAAACACCAGTGCCGGGCGATAGGGCAGCGCAAAACCGTAGGTATTCTGCAAACGCCCATACGCCGCCTCCGCAATGTTTAGGACACGCTGATTAAAGCTCGCGCTTTGGCTATAGGTGTAAACGGTCGTGTGGGTGCCCTGCGTAGCGACCCAGGGCCGGCGCTGGGTGTCGGCATAGGTGTGCTGTTGGGGTGCGGTGGTTTGGGTGTGGCCGTTGGCGTCCGTCACCGACCACCAGAATTGCACGTTCATCCAGGGCGGGCTGGGGTCGCGGGTGACGGTTTGGCCGTTCCAGCGCGTTTCGAGCGTGATGACCTGGCCGGTAATATGGGCGGGGATGATGGCATCTTGCACGTAGGTTGTCACGCCATCCATGGTCAGGTGCAAGCGTGCGCCGACGAGCGTTGTCCCTGGGGTAACCGTCACACGGCTGATAATGCCAAACGGATAATCATTCTGGAACGTCACCGCGCCAAAGCTGGCCAGGGACGCGGCCTGGGCACGCGGCGCGGGTGTCGCTAGCGCGCCAAACAACATAGCCAACATCATCAGGCTGGTTAACAGGAGGTACAAAGTTCGCATATCTGCATTATACTCATGTTTGGGCCTGGTGCCGTCCCCCCAAGTGGCACCCAGCGCCAGGATGCGTAAAATCATACCCAAGTCTCATCAAAAAAACGTTCCGCAAGTGTAAGGGGAAACTGTGCCGTCTGCGATCCGAATTTGCCCAAAGTGTGGTGCTGGCCTGCTTGGCGAGCCGGACGATTGTCCGCTGGCAGAATGCCCTATGCGCGTTGCCGCTGAGCCTTCGGTGTGGGCGGCGGTCGAAGCGGCGTCAGTGCCGGAGATGCCCGCAACAGCCCCCCCGGCAGCGGAACAATCTGCCACGGACACAGCCGACTTAGAAAACGCCGCCACTGGCGCGGTAGACCCGCGCAAGATCGGCGCTAGTGCGCCCCTGGAGGCCACGGCGGAACGCCCCAGCACACCGCCCCCCGCCCAAGCAGCACCGCAAGTTGCCCCCAGCAGCGCGCCGGGGGATAGCTATCGCATCCCGCCTGCCCCGTATACGCCGCCGCCCTTGCGCGAGGGCACGCTTTCCAAGCAGCCGTACTCCTACCCATCCAACTATTACCTGGAGCAGCGCAAAGCGCTTTATCAGCAGGGCGGCTATCGCCTGGATACGCACACGTCCTATCAAGTGACATTGATGTATGGCAAACCCTTGGGCTTTTTCGGATGGTTGGTGGCGCTGTTCAGTGGCGTGGGCGCATTGTGGTATTTTCTGATCTTGGTGGCGTCGGGTTTCAGCCGCGACCGGGTATATTTGATTATCGAACGCGACGGCACGCTCTACGAAGATGGGTCGGGCGCGGCCCACAACCGCAAAGCGCAGGCGCGCGAGGGTCGCCGCTGGGGGTTTATCGGCTTGTTGGTCTTCAGCCTGGCGCTCATCTGGTTCGCGGTGATGGTTGCAGTCGGGGTATACGGCGTGCAAACCTACGAGGCCGAGCTTGCTGCCGCTTACCCCGACCTAGACGTATTCGACCCCGGCCCGGAAACGCTCTCCGCCGAGGCGTTAGAACAAACCGAAAGCGGCGTATTAGCTTATGGTGTGTTATTTGGGTTGTCCGGCTTATGGGTATTGGGGGGGGCGGCGCTGGCGGTGGTGGGCTATGTGCACCATGCCGCCTACGATGTGCGCGTGTTGCCCTTGCCCCTGTAGGCGACAAACGCCGCCCGGCGTCACGTTTGGGGTCGGGTGTACGATGGGCACGTCTTGCCCCGTGCCGCTGTGGGGCTTATTTGTCGCGGGTGTCTTCCTGAGCCGCCCGCATGGCCTCATCCGGCGAACCCACCACCCGGTAGGCAATATCCGAGGTGGTTTCACCCTGTTTGCTCAAACGATACACTCCGCTGATGGGGTGATAATAGACATCGAAAACTTGGCCGCTTTTGCCGCCCTTAACTTCACCAACTTTGCCTGCGCGTTCGGTCATGGTGGTCAATAATCCTTTTTTTAGGGGTTACTTTACCGTTTATACTATTGGATTCCGGCATGGGAAGCAAATGAGGTTTTGCTGAATCATACCCGGCGATATGCCGAACGTTGCGCCGGGCCCGCCTGTGCGTCTACAATAGCACTACTATGGTCAAGACAATTTTAGTGATAGACCCCGACCTTTCGCACGCGCTGAACATCAAACGCGCGCTAAACCAAACCGGGCGGTACGACGCGCAAGCCGTCAGCCGAGGCAACCCGGCCCTGAGCATATTACACAAAAAAGTGCATGACGTGGTCATTATCGATTTGCATCTGGCCTATGATGACCCCGCCGATCTCATGAAAGCCATTCAGGCCACCCAACCCGATGCCCGCGTGGCGGTCAGCAGCCGTTACCCCGAAGACGAAACCCGAGCCAACGAGCTAGGCGCCTATCGTTTTATCCCCAAACCATATGGTGCGCGCGAGCTCATCGACCATATCGAAGCCATTGCCGGGCAGAGCCGCCCCTTACAGCCGACTCAGGCCGAGCCACCCATCCGTATGGAAGACGCCGCCGCCGAAGCCTGGATTAACCCCCTGCTGGATGCAACCCGCCGGAACCCCAACACCATGATTAACGAACCGCCTCCTGATGACGATGACTCGACCATCTCCGAAGTCATCAACGCCGCGCTAGACCCCGACGTCAGCCAGCGGATTCAAGCTACCCTAGACCCCGACCCCCTGCCAGAAGACCCCTCTCAGGTGGTGGCGGCCCATCCGCTAAGCAACCCCGCGCCAGATATCGAAGAAGCCGAGCGCCCCAGCCCCGCGCGCATGGTCTTGGATGAAACCGGCGGCACAGACTCGCTGGATACCTTGTTAGAAGAAATCCGTAACTTTGCCAATGGCGGCATCGAAAAACCGAGCATGCTTTTCGAGCCTACGCCGCAAACCCTGCAAGACATCATCGCGCGCACCGCGCCGCCTTCCATGCTCGAAAGCCTGCGCCCGCCTATTTTGCATCTGCCCTCCGAGGAAGATACGCGCTATGCGGCTATCCCGCCGCCGCCGACATTGCCCGAACTGCCGCCCGAAGCGCTGGCCGTGCCCATCGAGGATGAGTTGCGCGCCGCCTCGCTGGACGAAATCACCCAGCAGTTGACCGCCGTCGAACTGGACGACATCGAAGAATCACTGCAAAAAGAGGCCGAAGCGCGCCGCATCAGCACCCACGTGCTGGCGCATTACACCTTACAGATTACGCAATTCGCGCTAGAAAGCGCCGCTTGGGGCGCCTTGATTATGCAAGATGGGGCCCGCATGACCCAATCCGGCGACCTGGAAGGCGAAGTGTGGGATCAAATCGCGGGCCTAGTGTACGACCACTGGCAAACGGCGGGCGAAGCGCGCACGCACGTCTTATACCGGCGTCTGGATGTCGGCGAGGTATTGCTGTATAGCATTCGCACCGTGGATGATCTGACCTTGACGGTGGTCTTTTCTGCCGAAACGCCGCTTAAGGTCATCCGGCGTCAGGCCGCCCGATTGACAGCGTCCTTGCGCGAGGTGCCGGAAATGGACGACGAAGCGCTGCTGGATACCCAGGCCATCACGCGCCAACCCGTCCCGCCCCCGGACGACATCGTGCCCGTCCCACCCGCCCCCGAGCC
>DAOTVD010000074.1:0-6587 GCA_034437075.1 Anaerolineae bacterium | reverse complement strand
TTTTCGACAAAAGCAAGCGGCATAGTTAAATACTTGGAAAAGCCTATATGTGCTCATGGGCTAGCGGCCAGGATGTGCAGGCTGTCCGACTTGCTGGTTTCCAGCGTATAGAGGGCGCGCCAACCGAAACCCGCTAAGCCGAGCAACAGCCCGGCGGAGGTTAGCCGGGTGAACAGCAGCGCGAAGCCGCCGCCCGCGCGGGAAGCGATCCACGATGTGCCCGGCGAAAACCGAGGCTAGCAGGCGCGCTCCGCGATCAGACAGCAACACCAACGCCAACGGGGCGGCTTGCCCGGTTTGCTCCCAGGCCCACAGCCCGATGGCAAAGGCGGTCATCAACGAGCCGACGTGCGAAAAGACCTGCCCGACCCAGATGATGGCAAACCCGCGTTTCCAGGCGGCGCTATTCGCCATCCGGCTCGCTTTCGGCGTCGCGCGTTGCGCGGAACGGGTTCGGGATGGTCGGCTCCGCTTCGGCGACATAGGTAAACAGGTCGTCTAAGATGTAGTGCGCGGCGACGAAGCTGGACCCGATCCAATAGCCGCCGACCTCGTGCGTCCGCCTGGCTTGCACCGCGTCCAGGGTGCCGAACAGCGGATCATCCAGCAGGGCTTGCTGGCGGTCTTCGGCTTCTTCGGCCAGTTGCGCGGTCGGCGAGGACGTCCAGATGAAGATTACGTCGCCAGCCACCAGTTGGATACTCTCGCGCGAGATGGCGTAGAACGTACTCTGGCCGAATTCGTCCTGCATGGTTGCATTATCGTAGTCTTGCGACTCTGGGCGCGGCAAGCCGACATCTTCCACCACCGCGCCGGGGAACGAGGCGCGGACGTACAAGCGCAATGCATCCGGGCGTACCCGAATGATCGAGATGACCGGCGCGGTATCGCCCAGGCTGGCTTGCAAGTCCTCGACGCGGGCGTTGTAATCCGCCAAGAGCGCGTCGTACTCGGCTTCGCGGTTCACGATTTGGGCGACGAACGCCGCGATATCTTGCCAAACGCCGCTATGCTCGAACTCGTACAACAGCGTTGGCGCGACTGCCGAGAGATCGTCATAGAATTCCATGAAGCGTGCCTCGTGCCCGATAATCAGGTCGGGGTCGGCCTCCACGACGGCTTCAATGCTGGTGAAGGCCAACGGCCCCATATCCCGGATGCCTGCCACCTCATCGGCCAGGCCGGGGTAGTAGTTGGCGTAGTTTTGGATATAGGGCGCGGGTGAGGCGTAAGGCTGAATGCCCAGCGCCATCAGCGTTTCGAAAGAAGGCATACCTAGCGTCAGGATGCGCAGCGGCTCATCCGGGATGCACACCGGGTCGGTGGCCAGCAATTCATGCGCGAAGAAGCGTTCGCCCTCTGGGCAGGTTTGCGCCAGTGGTTTGTTAGCATTTCCCTCGTCGGGCACCGCGTTAAACGGATTGGGCGCAACGTCCGCCGGGTCAGCGTCCGTTAGGGTAACGAACAAATCGTCCAGCATGGCATGGGCCGCCACGAAGCCATAACCGATCCAGTGACTGCCGACAATGTAAACCTGATCGTTCTGCACGGCATTCAGCGCTGCCCACAGCGGATCATTTACCAATTCTTCGAGGATCGCGCGCGCGTCGTCCATGGTGGCCGGGATGCCTTCTTGCATCCAGATGAAGATCACATCGCCATCGGCGGCTTGTAATTCTTCCAGCGAAATGGCTAAACCGTCCTGCTCAAGCTGGCCCGCTGGCCGGGATAATCCGGCATCCTGCAAAACGGTCGTGGGGAATAAATCTGCGCCGGAGATGGCGATGCCATCCCCTCGCACGCGCACCACGGAGACCGCCAAGCTGGCCGGGTCGGCCTCTAACGCATCCGCGAACGCGGCGAGCCGATCATCGTAAGCATCGAACTGGGCTTGCATGGCGTCGGGCTGCCCGACGACCGCCGCGAAGAAGCGTTGTGCATCCTGCCATTGGCCGCTGAGGGTCACTTCCGCGAGCAGGGTCGGCGCGATGGCGGACAGTTCATCGTACAGATCGGCTAAGAAGGGCAGATTGGTACCCAGGATCAAGTCCGGTTCTAGGGCCAGGATCAGTTCCAGGTTGGGCGGAAAGCCAACTTCCGCGATGCCATCCACGTCGTCGGTATATTCGGGGAAGTTTTGCGTGAAGAATTCCTTGGCCAGGGTCATGGTGCCCGCTTGCGGCACGCCCAGCGTATAGAGCGCTTCGAAGGAATACGGTTCCAGCGTCAGGATGCGCAGCGGCTCATCCGGGATGCACACCGGGTCGGTGGCCAGCAATTCATGCGCGAAGAAGCGTTCGCCCTCTGGGCAGGAGGCGTCATCCTGGGCGCGTAGCGGCGCGAGGCTCACCAGCAGCAGGCCGAAGGCAACTAGCAGGGACAGTTTACGAATAGACATGCAGTCTCTCATCACTCGGTTTATTGATTACGGGTTTGGTAAAGCAGATAAATGAAATACGGGGCACCGATCAGGGCGGCGATGATGCCCACGGGCAATTCGGAAGGCGCGATGATCCAGCGGCTGACCAAATCGGCAAAGAGCATCAGCACCCCGCCAAACAAGGCCGCCGTAAGCACCAGCCCTTCATGCGTGGGGCCGACCAAACGGCGCGAGATATGCGGCGCGACCAGCCCCACAAAGCCGACTGTCCCCGCCACTGCGACCGCGACCGCCGCCAGGGCCACGCTGATAACCAGCAGCAAAGCCCGCTGAATTTCCACACGCTGGCCCAGGCCCCGCGCTAGTTCATCCCCCAGGTTGAGCGTGTTCAGTTGGCGGGCCAGAAGAAGCGCCAGCGGCAACAAGACCACCAGCCAAAGCGCAATCGTGCGCACATGCTCCCAGCCCCGGCCATACACGCTGCCCGCCAGCCAGATGGTGGCTTGCTGCACCTGGTTGATCTCCCCAAAGACGATCATCAAGTTAGTGAGCGCGGTAGCGATGGCGCTCAGGCCGACCCCCACCAAGATCAGGCGCACGGGCGCGCTGCCGCCCTTCCAAGAAAGCGTGAAGATGAGAAAAGCCATGATGAGCGCGCCCGCGAACGCGCCAAAAGGCAACCAGCGCAAGGGCAAATCGAACTGCACGATCATGGCCACGGCGGCCAGGGATGCGCCGGAGGTCACGCCCAGTATGCCGGGGTCGGCCAACGGGTTGCGCGTGATGCCCTGCAAAATCGTCCCGGAAACCGCCAACGCGCTGCCGACCATGAAGGCCACCAGGATACGCGGCATGCGGAACGTCCACACGACGAGTTCATGCCGTTCGGCGTCGTCGGTGGGGATGCCCACGATGGTTTGCAACACCTCTACGGGCGTGATGTCGAACGCGCCATAGCTGATGCTGATCACCAGGATGCTTGCTCCGATGACCAACAGGGCTAGCCACACGGGCAATGCGCGGCGGTCAAGCTTGAACGAGAGCGGACCCGCGCGCACGGGCCGCCAGGCCGGTTGGGGGATTGCCATCAGCTTTTCACCTTCCAGCGCGCCAGGTAAATGAAGAAGGGCGCGCCCAACAGGCCCATCATGATGCCGACGGGTAGCTCCTGCGGGCGGATGATGATCCGCGCGACCATATCGCCGCCGACGACCAGTGCCGCGCCCACCAGCGCGCTATAGGGCAATATCCAGCGATAGTCCACCCCCGCGAAGAAGCGCACCAGATGCGGCGCGACTAGCCCCACGAAGCCAATCGGCCCGGCCAGCGCGACTGCGCCGCCCGCTAGCAAGATCGTGACCACTGCCGCCAGCACCTTGACCAACGCGGTATTCTGGCCCAGCCCGGTAGCGATGTCCTCGCCCAAGCTGATGGTCGTGATCTGGCGAGCGATGAGCAGCGCGCCCAGCATCCCAAGCAGCATATAGGGCGCGGTCAGGCGCAGGAGGTCCCATTCGCGCCCGGCCAGCGAGCCGACCGTCCAGAAGCGAATCTGGTCGAGCGTGTCCTGGTCGGTGATGAGCAAGGCGGTCGTGAACGAGCCTAAAAACGCGGTCAGGATGACGCCCGCCAGGGTCAAGCGTAGCGGGGTCGCGCCGCCGCGTCCCATCGAACCCAGCGCATAGACGAACACGGCGGCCAGCGTCGCGCCCAGCATGGCGAATAGGGCATAGGTCGAAAGCGGCGGACTGCCCAGCACATACACCGCCAGCACCACCGCAAAAGACGCGCCCGCGTTGATACCCAGGATGCCCGGCGAGGCCAACGGGTTGCGCGTGAGGCCCTGCATGATGGCCCCCGCCACCGCCAGGGACGCCCCCACCAACACACCCGCTAGCACGCGCGGCAAGCGCACAGTGCGGATCACCAGATGGTCGAACTCGGTATTGTCGTAGGCGACAATCGCCGCTAAGACCGTCTCGGCCTCGATGTCCGCCGCGCCCAGCATGATACTCCATACCAGCAAGGCCACGATCAACGCGGTGCCTATCAGCAAGCCGAGCGGTAGCAAGACCCGCTTGCTGATAGACTGAAACGGTACCGCGCTGCGTATCATCCTGAACTACTCGTCGCTTTCTGGCTCTTCGACGACATCGACATCGAGTTCGGGATCGAGCAAGATGGTTTCCAGTTCTGCCAAGAACGTGTTCATCTTGCCCCAGGAAGTGCCAACGGTTTGGGTACCGTCAATGATATAGACCTGCTCGGCCTGCGCGACACCCAACGTACCAAAAAGCGGGCTATCGACGAATTCTTGCACGACCGGGTCGTTCAGTTCGCCAGAAAAGTCGATGATAAGCATGACATCGGCGTCATGTTCGGAAAGCGTTTCGATACTCCAGGGGGCGTCTTGCGCTTCCTCGGACTCTTCAGGATCGGGGCGATTCAACGCGAGATCGGCCATTACCGTGCCCAACGCTTGCCCATCTGCGCCATCCCAGAATTCACCTGCGTTATCTGCCGAGGTCAATACGGAGATGGTCAGATTGTCGGCGCGTTCGCCCAGGTCAGTCAGCAAGGTATCGACGCGTGCTTCATAATCCGCCGCGAGTTCTTCGGCGGCTTCGGTTTCGCCCACCACAGCCGCGAAGTCCAGCAGCACTTCGTCCAGCGGACGGCCAAATACCTGGATCAGCACTGTGGGCGCAATTTCCGAGAGTTCGTCATAAATTTCATCACTGAAGAATTCGTAACCCACAATCAAGTCGGGGTCGAGTTCCAGAATGGCTTCCAAATTGGGGGATAAGAAATCGCCCACACCGACGATCCCTTCCGTATCGTATTCATCCACGCGGCGGAATTGGGTGGTGTCGTCATCCAGCAGACGCCCCGCACTCCCCACCGGGCGCACGCCGAGTTCTAACAAGGGCAAGAGGCCGTTTTGGTCGCTAGTGGTAACGATGCGCTCCGGCTCTTCGGGGATACAGGTTTCGCCGAATGCATGTTCGAAGAGGAAAAAGCCATCTTCGCAGTCGTCATTTTGTGCCATCAACGGCGCGGCACTCACCAACAAAGATAGCAAAACACCCAAACTCAACAGACGATACAGCATAAAATTTCTCCTTGGTCGGTAGACATATTAAGGTAGCGCTTGATTTAGGCAGAGGTCCTCGTCATATGATCGAGAAACCATTGCTTTCGATTTTCGGGGGGCCGTAAAACACACGTCCCGCATTTGTCGCCATCTTCGGCAACGGTGTAATAGCGACAACAGCCGCCCCGCTCCCGAAACGTATCCGTATATCCGGCGCAGGTGAGGGTGATATAGCCCGTTTGGGGATTACTCAAGGGCGACTTATCCGCTTTAATGAGCGCTAGCCCCAGCGTTTGAGCGCGTTCCACCTGTCCAGTATGCTTGCCCACATTTAGCGCCTGGCCCGCGTAGGCATCCGCCACCAAGCGCCAGAGCGCGCTCTGCGATAGGTGGCGGATGGCGTGGACGCGCGCGATGAGCGGCGCGAAGTGCGTTTCAATACGCCCCCGTAGCCACGCTAAGAGCGCGTCGGTGTCTTGCAGCGAGGTCGCGTCGGGATGGTTTGCGGCGGGGTCGCTTGCTAAACAGGCGAAACGCCCGCTACGAAATCGCACATCGTAACGCTCGGCTTCGCCGCTTGCGCCATCTTCATGCCAGGTGTAGCGACTTATGCGCAAAGCGACATTTTCGGGGGCAACATCTGGCGCGCGCTGGTGAGATAGCAGGGGGGCAGCGGTCGCCATGGCCAGGTACCAGGCGTATTCGTTCACGAAAAAGGCCGCCTGGGTGCGCACGTCCATCTCGGGATACCCTTGCCCCTGACGCGCCAACTCGGCTTCCAAATGGCTGGTTGTGCCTGTGGTTAAATCCGCAACCGGAAAGTAGCCGGATTCCAGAGGTCCGATATCAACCCGCATGTCCGCATCGTCTATCTGACAGAAGGCGTCGGTCAAAGGGTGCGGTTGTTGCGGATGGTTGGTCATTTGGCCTACTCCGGCACTTTCACTATATCGCGTGCTACCCTATCAGCGTAACAGGCCCGCTAAGGGTTGGCTACGAGAAGCGTTAAGCGGAAAGTTGCGCGGGGGCTTGCCTATTTCTTGAGGCGCTAAAAGGAGGGAGTCAACCCGCTGCAAAGGCGCATGTAACGACTTATACGCTAAAGATTAACCT
>DAOTVD010000073.1:0-3580 GCA_034437075.1 Anaerolineae bacterium | reverse complement strand
TAACCCGCCGCCCCAACAACCCCCGGCCTACAATCCGCCGCAACCCGCCAGCCCGAATTACCCGCCCACACCACCCCGCGAGCAGCCCACGCCGCCAAATCCGGCTTATCAAAATCCGCCCGCCATGCCTCAAACGCCCAATGTGCCGCCGCTTGACCCGCATCCGCCTGTGCCCTATCAACAGTCTGTGCCCGCGCCCCCTCCGCCGAGCTCACTAGAACAAACCCAGCAGAATCCGCGTTATCGGCCCGAGAATATGCTGCTTGTGTTGTCCGATGGGCGGCAGATGCCCGTGCGCGAAACTCAGATGGTTGTGGGGCGCCATCCTGAAAGCGATATTGTGGTCAATGATCCAGAAGTGTCCGCGCGGCATATGATTTTCTCTGCTCAGCCCGAAGGTATTGTGGTGTGGGATGACAACAGCACGAATGGCACCTTCGTCAATGGCGAACGGCTCGTAGGCTCGCGGCGTTTGGGGGTGGGGGATACGGTGCGCATTGGCGACATAACAATGCAGTTGCGCGAAGCGCCGCCGCCAGCAGGGTAGGCAAATCTGATGCTAGAAAAGCGTTATCAATTTCTGAGGGCGATGGCCATCTTCTACCGTTTTGTGGGGTTATTTAGCTTCATTCTGATGTTGTTTATCGTCAGCAGTGGGGTGTTAAGCGTCTCGGATACGGCGCAACGGGTGGGGGAGCATCCCGCGATAGCCATTGAAGCGGTCGTCAATCTTTTTATAGGCGTGACGTTCTTGGTCGGTGGCGTGCTTTTTGCGATGACCTGGTTTGTGGTGGCGGAGGTCATCATGGTGCTGTTGGCGATTGAGGAAAATAGCCGCCGTAGTCCGTCGGCGGCACCGCAGCGGGGGCAAGTGGCGAGCGGACAACAGCCCGTAAGGCGCGATGATCCGCCCGCCATATCAGAAGGAGACTAATCGCCGGCGGGCTCGGGCGCATAGGTCTCGCGGCTTTGGCTGCGGCGGGCCAGGCTTTCTTCGAAATCGTTATACGCGCTACGCCCCAGGATAATTCGCACCGAACGGTCGTAAGTCAGGTAATTCCACGTCCAGTTGATGAGCACGGCCAAGCGATTGCGGAAGCCCAAGAGCGTGATGACATGCAAGAATAACCAGGCCATCCAGGCAATTGGCCCCGTAACCTTAAAGCGATAGAAAATCCAAGCGACCGCGCGCGAGCGGCCAATGGTGGCCATGATGCCTCGGTCGCGGTACTTAAAGGTCTGCATCGCTTCGCCATTCATCTGCCGCAGGATGTTTTTCGCGGCCAGGCGGCCTTGCTGTTGAGCCACCGGGATCAGCAGCGGGTATGGCTTGCCTTCGGGGTCTTCCAGGTATGCGACATCGCCTACCGCGAACATGCCCGGCTGGCCAATGACCTGCGTGGTCGGCTCAATCGGGATGCTGCCGCCACGCGCTTTCTCAATGTCTAGTAAGTCGCCCACATCCGAGGCGGCCACGCCAGCGGCCCAGATGAGCGTATGCGTGCGGATGGTCGTACCATCGCTGAGCAGGACATGATCTTCGGCCACATGATCGACCGCCACGCCTAAATGCGCTTCCACGCCCAGCGAGCGCAGTTGCTTTAGGGCGGATTTTTGCAGGCTTTCGGGGTAAGGATGCAGCAGATGATCGCGCATTTCGACCAAGACCACGCGCGCGCTGAGGTCTTCGTGCGGGAATTCGGCATTCAACACATGGTTATAGAGCTCGTAAATGGCCCCGGCGGTTTCCAGCCCCGTTGGCCCGCCACCAACCACGACAATGGTGGTCAGAGCGCGGCGTCCTTCGGCGTCTTGGGTCCAGGTGGCGCGCTCGAACATGCGCAAGATGTGGTTGCGCAGGCGCACCGCATCCGACACGGAATCCAACTCGTAGCTATAGCGGCGGTAGTCGTCATTACCAAAATAATTGGGTTCGGCCCCCGCAGCGATAATCAACTGGTCGTAATTTTCGTGCAGAATAGCGCCGCCTGTTTCGGGTTCGATGGACACCGTTTGGGTTTGGGCATCAATGTTGATGACATTACCCAGCAAGAAACGAATATTGGTTGCATCCCGAAAGATAGTGCGTACGGGGTACGATACCTCGCTGGGGTTGAGCGCACAGGTGGCTACCTGGTATAACAGAGGGGTGAAGGTGTGGTAATTGTTGCGGTCGATCAATACGACATCGACGGGTTGGTTGGCAAGTTCTTTGGCGGCAAATAATCCACCGAAGCCCGCGCCAATAATAACAATCCGAGGTTTAGCCATAAGATGGCTCCTTCTCTTCAGGTAGCGATTACCCCAGTTATAACAGTCTGGTTGGGTGTAGTCCAACAGTTTCTTTGGCGGATATGACAGTTTTGGATGAGAATTTTCTCATGAAATTGCGTCAAGATTAGGCAAAACACAGGTAAGGATGATGATGCAGCGTGTAGATAATGCCTTATGGATCGGCTTTGCCGGGTTTTTCTTGAGCTTGTTGGTGTATTTTAGCCTGCGTGACTCTGGCGATGACATCGCGCGCGTATTTCTGACGGCTGCGGTGTTGTTGCTGCCCTTGCTGTTGCTCATCTGGCGAGATGATGCGGCGCAGCTAGGCGCCATGCTGGGTGAGGTGCCCAAGACCCTGAACATCTTGCTGGCGGCGGCGGCAGGATTGGCCATTTGGCCGGGGGCCTGGTGGCTGATGGAATTGGCCAACGAGCAATTGGCCGGGGAGATGGGGCCGTATCTGCCGGGTTTTCTGCGTTTGGATGATTGGACGCTCGAAGTGGTGTATAAAGGCGCGATCTTGCCGCTGATGCTGGGCTTCTTGGTGTTCGGCGCGGTGCGGGATGGTCTGGTTATGTTGGCGCGACCCGTGCGAATGGTGTTTATGGGGCTGTTCGTGGCGGTCTTGCATGTGGTGGTCGCGCCCCAGGGCTTGGTCGGGCTGGTGGGGTATGGGCTGGTGGGGGCCTTGGGCGCCTATTTTAGCGTTCGCTTAGGGAGTTGGCTGGGGGGGGTGCTGCCGTTGTTTGCATTCACCTTCGCGAACCTGGCATTTCTGGACGACCTGCGCGATTGGGTGTTGGCCAGTAATCGGGGTTATTTCGACACCGAATGGTTAACGCTGGTTTTGCTGGGCACGTTTGGCGCGTTCGTGTGTGTGCAGATCGTGCGCTTTCGTACCGCGCCGGATGATCCGCCACCTGCGCGGGGGCGCCCGTCAGGACGGATTAGTGGGCTGGGCTGGGCGGCGCTGGCCTTGTTGGGGCTGGGCTTGCTGTTTTATGCTGCTAGCGAGATTGACCAGCGCAACGAAGCGCGCGATCAGCTACAAGGTGTTGCTGCGTTAGGGCGTGTCGTCGCTCCGGTTTTGGTTTTGGATGTGCGCGCGGATTTCGCCCATGATCGGATCGGTGGGCGCGATGCGGTATAAGCGCAAGACCAGATTCAACATGCCGATGAAGTAAAAGCGCGCTTCGTTCATGCGAATAGGGACGATATTTTGTAGCGGGCCAGGAAACACCGCGCGCGGGTCGCCATCTAGCAGGATGGGCAAGACGACTGTGCCGGCGGTGCTTTCTTCTGCGTA
>DAOTVD010000072.1:0-3923 GCA_034437075.1 Anaerolineae bacterium | reverse complement strand
CTTGTTAGGCCCGACCTGCCTGTCAATCTGCTCGATTAACCCGATCTGGTTGCAAATCCCCGCTACGATGCCCAGGTGGTCCAGGCGGTGGCTGTGTAATCTACTGCTGTCCAGGCACGCTTGCTCCGCTTGATGACTGACATGCAGAGCTTAGCCCGTTAATACCCAATTCGCTCCATTTTTCCTGCGGAATGTGCGTTCGTTATCCGAGCATCTAGAATAAAATCACGCGTATCACCATCATCTGCATCAAGCACCGAAAAAATTACCAGCCCCCTAATCATGACCAAAATTCCCGTTTTGGGGTGAGAAGTATTGAGAAATTTGCCGTATGGCGCAATGACAGCCCAAAAAGGATTAAGGCACTGCGTAACGCGGCCTCAGCGAAGCGGCTTTGACCTCAAAATACCCCAGAATTTGAACCATTTTTACGCTAAACATTAAGTTAGAATAGATATATGGTTATCCAATTTACCGTGCGTAATGGGTTGCTCTATCACCAAATCCCTTTCATCAGTGGCAGGGTTTCAGGAGATTCCCAATTGAGGCTTACGGACCCGCTTCGCATACAACTTCGTACAAGTAAAGTGCTTCGTCTTCTTGCGGAGGATGCATCCACAGATGAATCATCTGGATTTCCCGATACTGATTGGGGTCTATCAGATTGGCGTATTCAGCATCACTGAGCCATTGTATCCATAAAGTAGGGGCCAACAGATAGCGAATACCTAAATTAGATAGGTGACATGCCGATTTATCCTGCCGCCAGGCTTCAACTGTTGCCTGGGCTTCCGGACCGCGCGCGGCAACTTCATCTAGCGTAAATGCTCCTCGTAATGCGTGATCCAGAGGACCAAGTACATCGCCCTCCTGTACGGTATTGTCCCCTAGGTCGACAACTGGAAACGCGCCTAACCCTTCAATCGGAGTCGGTTCCCATGGCATGAGAACCTCGATTTCTTCTTCTGGTAGGCAGTCATTTAAGACAGAATAAAATGGGTATACACAACTTTCCACACGTTCCAGGTTCAAGACTTCGTACACCTGAAAGGCGTCGTTTGAGAACACCAATTCGAAGTTTTCTGGGAAGTAATCGTATACTCTTGCTAGGCGCGGTACATCGAGTTGGATATCATAATCATCATGATAAAACACAACATATTCAACATTCTGTTCCAAAAAGAATAAGGCGGCAATCTCGCGTTGTTCAGGGTAAGTCAGCGTTCTGACCCAGCTCGAATGCGCGAAATCCTCCCAGAATCGATAGTGGACCGGTACCGCAAGACCCGTCACCTGATTCAACAATTCCGTTAGTATAATATTCTGACCGGCTACAGCATACGATGTGCCCTCGAAAGTAACCTGATTATCGAGAAAAACACCTACCTCCGATAGCGCTTCTAGATCAAACTGTGGGTCGTAGCGTTCAACAGCAATATAGTGATTAATCTCTGTCTGGCCCGTAACTAGAACTACTAACAAGAGCAAGAGTGTTGCCACATGCAAACGCGGTCGGTAACGTGTCGATATACGTTGCCCTAGCGCGTATACCACAAATGCTGTAGCGATTCCGAATGGCAGCATAGGCAATAATCGGTGCATATTGTATGGCCGGACTAATACACCAATAATAGCTGCGGAGAGTGGCAGTAACGCCAAAAGTAGAACGGATCCGTGTACAAATATATATTGGCTGAGAAGAGAGTCCTTGATATGCTTTGTACTTAACAAAAGAGATGAAATAATGGGAATATACGCGGCATAGAGCACATAGTCGAACTTTAGGGTATAGAATATTGTTTGGTCAACGAAAATTGTTAACCCGTGATCATAAAAGTATATACCTTGTTCTGGTAAGTTTAAGTGCCAGTACAGTTCTTGCTCAATGAAACTTGGTAAAAGATAATACGCGAGTGCAGATATTGCTGCTCCTGAGCTAAATAATATAAATAGAAGTATATAGGTCTTTTGGACCACTAGCAACAAAAGTGCCCAAACACCAACCAATACAAACACGAAAATACCTTGTGCGGGATTGGTCACCGTTGCCCCAAGCAGCCCAATAGCCAGAAATAAAAAAGTAAAGCGTGAAGGTTGTTTTAAGGCTTCAATGACACAGATCATGGCCACAAATACAGCAATAAAGCTGGCAGCGGATTCGTTTTCTGGCAATCGCTGATAAAAGAATCCCCCAGGTAATAAAAGAGATGTCATTGAGCGTAGTAACATCACCTGTGCAAGAACAGCTATACAAGGATACGGATGGGGTAATCCCAATAGAGCCGCAATTTTATACACTGCCAAAAGCGATAGAAACGCTAAGAAAATTGCCTGAGCTTGGAAGGTTTGTAAAATGCTATCCGCGCCGCTAGCCCGCAGCCACAACGCGCGATAAAGCTCATGAATACGGATAGCGTTCTCACCACCCGAGAGACTAATCGAATTCGCAATGTAAATTTCGCTGCGCTCATACTCCATTACATCGCGATGATCTGTAATCAGGTCATATACAGGATGTGTGCCCTCTACGATCCACCAACTGACCGCAATAAACGCGATGCCGAGCAGAATCACCCAGAGGTAATGTTGCCGAGGTGGGATCCAGGTAAGGTGCCAAGTTTTCTGAGCATATAAGTTAAACAATAATGCTGTTGTGCTCAGTGCGAAAAGTGTATACAGAATCAAATTGTTCGGATTAGCATCCAAGTCCAGCAAGATAATGATACGCGAAACCGGAAACACGAGCACTAAGGTTGTGATAAAACCTAAGGGTAAATCAAGAACAGTCCATTCTTCGCGATCTGTCAGCGCTGCTAAGATAAAAAGTCCTGCCAACGAGAAGACCACACCTGTAAACATCGTGAGCAAGTTATTCGTTTGCTCGTTGGAGATCAACAGAGGTATGTACCAAGCCAATCCCCATGCCATGACAACCAGTAATTTGCGCATGTAATGCACAAGACTTATTTGTCGTTTTTGTGTATCCGCTGAAATCATCTAAGGCCTTTAAGGTTACTTTAACTGGCATCCCAGTATTTATGTTCTTAGGAAGCTGCTGGACGATGAGAGTAATCATGCATGAAGATATAAGACTAGTCAAGCGAGATGGTAACTAGAGAGTTGTAGTGAACCCACAAAGTTGGACACAAAATAGCGATACCTTATTTTAGTACCGCGTAACTACTCAGCCCTAACCCCAACCCCTCTCCCAAACGGGCTTTCAGCCCTGGGAGAGGGGCAAAAAGTGTCGGTTTCGGGTCGTTTTCCCCCTCTACCAGCCGCAAAGCGGCGTTTGGGAGAGGGGGATTAAGGGGGTGAGGGGGAAGAATTGGCATAGCCTGAGCAGTTACTGCTATGCTTTGATTACGTTTCAGCATAACTTGATTACGCTTGAGAGTGTAGTCGCCGTAATTTGATTACGCTTCGGCGTAATTCGATTACGTTTGAACGTAATCTATTCCTATCCTCCCGCCTGAGTATGCTTGAAACATCGTTGAATATTCACTGCACGAGCTTTTATGTCAAAGCCAAATGTTTCACCCGCCATCAGCGTCATTATGCCCGTGTACAACAGCGCGCCCTATCTTCGCCAGGCGGTGGAGTCCGCATTAGCCCAGCCGGAAACGCTAGAAGTCATTCTAGTCGATGATGGCTCAACCGATGAGAGTTGGGCCCTGTGCCAAACGCTCGCCGCTGACTATCCGCGCGTGCTGGCTTATCAGCATCCGGATGCGGCCAATCATGGGCCAGGCGCGACACGCAATTTGGGCTTTGCGCATAGCCAGGGCGAGTTTATCACGTTTATGGATTCTGACGATTACTATCCCGACGGCGCTTTTGAGCATTCCTTACAGCGCCTTATGGCCGAGTCGGACATCACGGGGACACATGGCATACTGCAAAATGTCGAACCCGATGGTCGG
>DAOTVD010000071.1:0-2189 GCA_034437075.1 Anaerolineae bacterium | reverse complement strand
TCGGCTACTTTAACCTGAATCCGCTGACCCGTTTTCCGTAAGGCTTTTCCAAGCTTTAACTATGCCGATTGCTTTTGTCCAAAAGAATACACTTTTAGTACCCCCCTCTAGCTCCCCCCAAATTCGGGGGGAGAACTTACTCGTGCGCATAATAGCCCCTCCCTGAATTCGGGGAGGGGCTGGGGAGGGGTAATTATTTTTCTGGAAAAGCCTAAGCACACAATCTGATGTAGGGGCGACGACTCAAGGGGGTCGGCGAAGCTGGCCCCGCGTCGCGCCTCGCCCGGAAAAAATCAAGTGGCGGGCAAGGCAAGCCTCGCCCCCCACACAAACTAACTTTATGTGCAATGTATTCAAAAGACCCCAAAAGCCTGTCAAGCCCCGGTTTGATGCAATCGCCCTGGCATGGCAAGGTCTGGCGCTGTTCTTTTCTACAAAAGCGTCTACAATCTGTAAGGAGCAACCTACTACCTTTTTATGCCATAGGTCATGTCCTTTCAAGTTAACCCCTACGCCCTACCGCTGTTTCTTGGAACCCTCATCATTGCGTGGTTGGTGCGCGTGGCCCTGCAACACCGAGAGGCGCGCGGCGCGCCGAGCCTGTTGGCCGTCTTGCTGACCTCCGGCGTCTATGTGCTGGGCTATGCGCTCGAGCTCAGCAGCACGACCGTTCCGGCGATGCTGACCTGGTTCAAGATTCAATATCTGGGCGTGGTCTTCGCTGGCCCCGCGCTGCTATACCTGACCATCGTATACATCGGGCTAGACGCGCGCCGCGATTGGCCGCGCACGCTCGGCGTAGCCGTGTTGCTGGTGCCCGTTGTTACCTTGTTGTTGGCCCTAACGAACGAGCTTCATGGGGCCATCTGGCATAATCTGACGACCCAAACCTGGGCGGGCGTTACCTTGGCGAATTTTGACCCCGGCGCGTGGTATCTGGTCAATATTACCTATCAATATGTCTTGGCGCTTTTGGCCTTGGGGTTGCTGGCGGATGCGTACCGCAACGCGCAGGGCCTCTATAGGCGGCATATTGGCCTGATGAGCATCGGCGTGAGTATGCCGGTGGTGCTCAGCCTGGCGGAATTACCGCTCGCGGCGGCGGGCCTCGTTCCGCTGGATTTAACGCCCTACGGGTTGGTGATCGCCATGGTGTTTATCACCTGGGCGGTGTGGGGCTATCGTCTGCTAGAGATTATGCCCGTCGCGCGGGATACGATCTTGCAGCATATGGCCGACAGCCTGCTCGTGCTAGATCATCAGCAGCGGATCGTGTACGCCAACGCTGCCGCTCAACGCTTGGTGCCCGCGCGACGGGCCTTCATTGGCGCGCCCGGGGCCGAGGCCTTGCCCTTCTGGCCGACTTTAGCGCCTCTGCTAGGGGAGGATTTTCGCGAAGCAGAAATCAGCTTTCAGACACAGCCGGGCGAGGCGCGCTATTTTGACGTCCAGATTACGCCCTTAGCCACGCCGCAGCAGGCTTGTCTCATCCTGCTGCGCGATGTTACGCACCGCAGACAGACCGAAGAAGCCTTGCGCGTGGCTAATCAACGCCTAGAAGTGCTGCGCCGCATGGATGACGAACTGACGCGCAAGCTCGACCCCGCCTACGTAGCCCACATCGCCCTGGATGCCGCCCAGCGTATGAGCCTGGCCGATGCAGGCTTGCTCATCGCGCTGCAAAACGATGACCAGCTTGCGGTGCTGCATTATATCGGCCCGTATGATCTGACCGAGCTAACGGATGCCTTACGCGAGCATCACGGCATTGTCGGGCGCATCCTGCGCACTCAGCAAGCCGAATGGGTGCCGGATGTCACCGCCGACCCAGATTACATCCCCCAACCGCCGGGCATGGCCGCGCTGATGGGCGTCCCCTTGTTGGCTGGGCGCAAGCTCATCGGGGTGCTGAGCCTGGAAACCAGCGACCCGGCGCGTTTTAATGCCGTGACCTTCGACGTCATTCGCCTGCTGAGTGGGCGCGCAGCCAGCGCCCTGGACAATGCGCGCATTTACGCCGAGCGCGCCGAGCTTATCACCGAACTGGAAGCATTCGCGCATACAGTCGCCCACGACCTGAAAAATCCACTGTACGCCATCACCGGATTTGTGGAATTTTTGCTTTATGATGAGCAACTTACGCCCGAACAACGCGAGAATTTTCTGGAACGCACCGCCCAAAGCGCCCT
>DAOTVD010000070.1:0-3635 GCA_034437075.1 Anaerolineae bacterium | reverse complement strand
TTCACGACCTTATCATCTAATTGAGACGCATGGCAGGCCAGGGCCTCAGCTTTGGCTTCGATATGGTCAGAAATATCGACATAGGTATTCGTGTCGTCACTCAGCACCATATAAAGGTCTTTGACCTTATGCGGCTCATAGCCTTCAATGAGCAATTCCGGGAAGATCGGTCGCGACTCGGCACTGGGGAACACCGCGTACAACGCCGCTTCGCCTGTGGCCCGATGATCGGGATGATTGATGTAATTTCGCCCAGCCGGAATGATAGTCGTGGGGTCAAACGTAACGACTCGTTCGGGCTTGAGTTCGCGAATCAGGCGTGTTAGGTCGCGCCGCAGTTCCAAGGAGGGGGTTAAGGTGCCGTCTTTGTAGCCCAGCCACCGAATATCATTTACCCCGACGGCGGCGGCGGCGCGCGTTTGCTCGTTTTGCCGGGTGGCGATGAGTTCTTCCAGATCAATGTTCGGGTCATTGCTACCTGACGACCCATCAGTTACGATACAATACGTGACGCGCGCGCCATGCGCTGTCCATTTGGCGACACTGCCGGCCACACCAAAATCGATGTCATCGGGGTGTGCCGCAATCACGAGCACGCTAGCAGGCAGGTATTTTTCTGGTTGGGTGTCTGTCATCAGTTCTTCTCATCGCTACTGTGCAGATGATCCTAACTATAGGGCTTGATGATGTGTTCGGCTAGGGTTGAGATACGTCGCATGTCAAGGCGATATTATTCGGTCATTTAGTTCAGGTAACCATTATTCACCGCATGATTCCAAAACTAACCTTCACCCCCCACCACCTCGCCTGGGGGATTATTATCACCAGCGGACTCATCAGTGCCATGCTCTATGGGGCGATGAATACGGCTTTAGCCGAGACATTTCGGATGCCCACCGATACGGGTTACATCATGGCACAATACGCCGAGTCTGGATGGCACTTTACAGAGCATGCGTCCCCTTCCACTGGGTTTTCGAGTTGGCTCTATCTGCTGATTTTGGGGCTGGTGGGCCTGGCTCTATCCGCCCAAGGCTTGCTGATCGCGACGGCGCTGATAGGCGTGGTGTTGCATGTTGGGGCTGCCTGGCTGATTTACATACTCTTGATTGCGCGCGCAACACCGATATTCTCCGCGACCCTGCTCGCGACCAGTTATGCTGTCAGCGGTGCGTTTTTATGGGGCGCGTTTAGCAGCACGGCCATTCCGCTGCTGACGTTCGCGCTGCTTGGCGGGCTGTATGCTTACCAAGCTGAGCGCTACCGCGCGGCGTTGATAATCGCAGGGCTGCTGCCTTTCGTCCGCCCCGAGGGCACACTCGCGGCCTGGGTGCTGCTTCTGGCTATATATGTGATGCGGCGCGGTACGCGCGAGCAGCCTTGGTCAGTCATCTATTGGCTGTGGCCGCTGGTCGCCAGCGTTGCCCCTTTTTTAATGTTCGCGCTGTTGGCTGGGTCGCCCTGGCCAGCGGAGATGCACGTCTATAGCTATTTGCTCGATCCAACATTGGCCCCCGCCGCGCGCCTGGATGCGTCTTCGCAGGCGCTCTCCGGGATGTGGCAAGATTTCGCCACCGGTTGGAGCGCTGCCGATGGCTGGTTTTTGCTGCCGCTGATTACCGTCCCTGCGCTCTTGGGCATATTGTATAGTGTGCGGACGACACTAGCGCGCGGGGTCGTTAGCCCGGGAATGCTCATCTTTTTGTGGTTGTTGGGGCTTAGTGCCTATCTCGCGACCCTAGAACACGCCTTCGATGAATACAAACGCTTACAGTTGCCTTTATTGGCACTCATATTCCCTCTGGGCGGCTGGTTTTTGGGCCAACTCGAACGCCAATTCGATGATTGGAGCAGCAACAAGTGGTTATTCCGGCTAATTGCGGGAGCTATTCTGATGCTGGGGTTGTATACCAATGTCGTCTTTTTGCTGCGTTATGGTGCTCAGGTGGGGCATATGGAGGCCGGGCACGTGGCGCTGGCCCGCTGGGCTGCGGATAATCTGCCGCCTGGGCAACGTATCGCGACCGCTGCGCCGGGTAGCTTGGCGTATGTGGGTGGGCGGGCGCCGCTCGACCTCCGAGGGCTGACGACGCCTGCTTATGCAGCGGATTATCGCCTGGGCGCGGGCGCCCTCTATGAGGCGCTGGTGCATGACCGCCCCGGCTACCTTATAGCGAATGTAAATGATCCTCGGCTAAGCCCCCTGCTGGATGCCTGGGCCGCGCAGGAGGTGCGGCGCATCCCGTCCTCTGCGGATGAGGTCTGGGTTTTGGGGCCAGTCGGCCCGCTGGTGGCCCTTCAGTTGGATTATCGTGGGGCGTTGGGCGTCGATGTTTTGGCGCAACCGGATACAATCGCGGCGGTGGGTGGGGCGCCGTTGCGCCGGGTGGTCAATGTGGCGGACTTGCCCAGCGAGCGCGCCGCCGATTATGCTGCGCCGCCTGCCGTTTTGCCCCCCACACGCTTGCTGACGGGCGCCTATGAGCGCTGTTTGGCCGAACCGTGCATCATCTGGGACGGTGCGCGGGCCCTTGAGTCTGAGCAATTCGAGACGGGCGGCAGTGGGCCATTTCTTGTGGTGGGGCGTTTTTGGGCCGAAACGCCCGTTGCGTTGACGGCAGGCTGTGAGGATGACTCGCGCCAAACCGTCGATTTGCCCGCTTTGGATGGCGCCTGGGTAGAGCTCATGTTCACGGATGTCGGGTCGCGCTTTTGCCTGCGCGGCGATGGCGTTTATCTCAGCGCGTGGTACTGGGTTTACGATCAGCCCGTCGGGCTGGGGCGCTGATAGCTGCCGAAATAAAAAGAGGTGCCCATCTTGAGCACCTCTCGCGTTGATGATCAGGTTATTTAGGACTCGCTTGCGGTTTCAGGCGTGTACGCCTCTGCGGGTACGGCCTGCACGACTAGGCGGTCGCTAAAGACGCCGCGCGCTTCGTCCCAGTTCGTGCAGGTGATGAGCGTCAAAATGGGTTCGGTTGAGGGGTGCGTAACGTTGTTTTCAGTCGGCCCGACGGTGAATAAGTCTGTCACGCGGAAACGGCTCGCATTCTCACCCTCGTAGATGACGATTTCATCCCCGGGCACTAGGCGATCTAGGCGATTGAACGGGCCCGGGTCTGTGTCTGAGACTTGGATATGCCCCACCAAGACAGTATTGCCCCAACTGGGGTCTAGCCAGGTAGTGTTATCCAGCCAGCCGATATTATGCCCCAGGTTAGTGACGTCCCATTCGTTATTAACCTGGGGTAGTTCCACGATAGGCAGGGGCAGGGTGTAATCCAGCACGGGGATATCCAGGCGCCGAGGCCCAGCCGGCGTTGGCACGATGTAGGGCGTGGCCGTCGGTGGGAAAGACTCCACCCGGGCGATCACCTCTGGCGCGATGGTCGGTTGGGGGGTTGGCGTCAGGGCGGGGGTTTGGGTCGGCACAGCGGTGGCTGTGGCCACCCCGTCACTGGCCTGCGGAACGCCGCCGATGGGGTCATCGACTGGATCAGCGGTGTTTTCGGCGCTTTCATCGCTATCCTCGCCACCTGCGCTGATGACGAGGATCACACCAATGATGAGCCCCAACATAAACACGGCCAGCACGATGACCAGCAACCGCTGGCGATTGGCGACCGCCAACCCCA
>DAOTVD010000069.1:0-22673 GCA_034437075.1 Anaerolineae bacterium | reverse complement strand
GGGGAGGGGTAATTATTTTTCTGGAACAGCCTTAGACGTACCGCTCGCGGATACGTGCGCTGGCATAGTCCAAAATCGTCACCACGATGGCGATCATCCACACCGCGATGCCCACCGCGTCATAATCGCCCAGGCGAATCCACTGCACCAGGATCGTCCCGATACCGCCACCGCCTACCGCGCCGATGATGGTGGACATCCGCACGTTGATGTCCCAGCGATAGATCGTAAAGGACACAAAGGGCGGGATGATCTGCGGCACGACCGCATAGACAATCGTCTGGATGCGGTTGGCGCCCGTGGCCTGAATGGCTTCAATCGGCCCATTGTCGATATTCTCGATGGACTCGGAATAGAGCTTGCCCAACGCCGCGATGGTGTGGATCGTTAGCGCCAGCACCCCGGCGAAAGGCCCCGGCCCGACCCAGATGATCGCAATCAAGGCCCAGATGATGGGCTCGATGGAGCGCGTGACGTTCATCACCAAGCGCACGACGTAGTAAATGACCGAGGTCACCGGGTTGGTGGCCATCAGATTACGCGCGGCCAAGAAGCTGCTCGGCACCGCCAGCACCAATCCCACCGCCGTGGCCATCAACGCCAAGAAGATCGTCACGATGATGCCTTCCAGCGCCAGCCAGAAATCCTCCACCAAATACGGATTGCCGACCTCTTGCGTCTGGCGGGCGATCACTTCCACTTCCACAGCGCCAATGGCCTGGGTGGGGATGGTGAAATTGGGCATTTCGAAGGTGAGTTCGAAATTGCCGTTCGCGTCGGGCGTTACAGACAGCGGCTCGCCATCAATACGCGGGCGAAATTCGGGGATGCTCTCCGGCTTGATGAAAATCTGAGCTTGTTCATCCGCACGGAAGCCCGAGCCTTGAATAGTGACTGCGGTGCCGGGGACGCGGCTGCCATCCACCTGGCGTGGCCCGGCGGGCTGCCCGCATTGCGGCGCCATGCTCAGCGACGGCTGGCCCTCGTCGGCGGACGGTTGTTCGACATCAACGTCGCCGTCATCTGGGCAGGGGGTGATGAACAGCGCGACGCCATCAAATTCTTCTTCGTCACGGGTCAAGATTTCATCAGGCTCCCAGGGCCAAAGAATCTGCGACAGACGCGGCACCACATCATCAATTTCGCGGGCGGCTTTACCGACATCTACCTCTGTGATATGCGCGCCGATGATGAGTGTCCCGGCTAGGATGAAGACCATCCCCAAGCGCGGGGGCGAGCCGCGCCCCGTCTCCGCCGAGACATAGCCATCATAAATATTCCACAGGTAGCCAATAACCCCGAAGAACATGGCCAGCAACGCATACGTGACGGCTTCTTCTTGGGGCACACTCAGGTCGGCAGTCTGCACGCTGGGCGGCAAGATGGAATAATCGACCTCGGCATCATCCAGGCGCCACAACGACAGCACAAAAATGCTGACAATCGAGAATAGGAT
The DNA here is from genome assembly GCA_034437075.1 of Anaerolineae bacterium. GTDB lineage: Bacteria > Chloroflexota > Anaerolineae > Aggregatilineales > J027 > DAOTVD01. The sequence goes on along the minus strand of DAOTVD010000069.1, from coordinate 21,217 downwards.
TAAAAAGCCGCGCGTGAAATTGCCCGTTAGCATCTGGGGCAAACCCGGCACAATCGCCAGGGCTGCGCCCAACGGCGGGGGAATATCTAACCCTCGATAGCCATAGGGTTTTTCGACTTTTTTCTTTTCGGGTTGCATCTCGTTCATGATTCCATCTCCCCTCGGATACCGCCGCCCAGGCGCTGGGCTTCTTCACCATAAATCTGCTGAAACTGTTCATCCGTAATGGATTTGATCTCGGCGCGGGTGCCTTCATAGACCGTCCGGCCATCGCGCAAGCCGATCACGCGCGTGGCGTAGCGCTGCACCAGGTCTAGGTAATGCAAACTACAAATCACCGTCAGTCCCTGCTCCTGGTTCAGCTTTTCCAGATAATCTAGGATGGAAAAGGCCAGCACGGGGTCTAGGCTGGCGACGGGTTCATCGGCCAGGATGAGGCGCGGATTCTGCATTAGGGCCCGCGCGATGCCCACCCGCTGTTGTTGACCGCCACTGAGCGTATCCGCGCGGTTGTTGGCTTTCTCGGGGATGCCCACCTGGCGCAGGGCCTGCATGGCATCCTCGCGAATAGTCTTGGGCACGTAGCCCGCCAGCGCCCACCAGGGCTGCATATAGCCCAAGCGCCCGCTAATCACGTTGTGGATGACCGGCGAGCGCTTGACGAGGTTAAACTGTTGGAAGATCATGCCGATCTCGCGGCGGGCCATGCGCAGTTTGCGGCCCTGTACGGCGGCCATGTCGCGTTCGCCAAACCAGATATGGCCATCAGTGGGGTCTACCAGGCGATTGATACACCGCAGCAAGGTCGATTTTCCAGAGCCGCTGAGGCCGATCACGACCAGGAATTCTCCCTCGTGTACCTCAAAGCTCACGTCGTCCAGGGCTTTGGTGCCATCATCATAAATCTTGGTCAGATTCTGCACCCGCAAAACTGTCTTCTCGTTACGCGAAGCCATAATATATCCTTACTCATGGTTATGGGGCTTGAGCAAACGCCGAAAATACCGCATCAGCGCGGCATGTTCAGGCGAGGGTTTTTAAGGTTTGTTAAAAAAATTTTTATGATTCTGTCGAGCGGCCATTGCCTCCGACGATCATGCTATTCCGCTGGGCGTATCGAGGATAACTGTATAGGCTTTTCCAAGTATTTAACTATGCCGCTTGCTTTTGTCGAAAAGGATACCGGCTTGATTTTACCCCCCTCTAGCTCCCCCCGAATTCGGGGGGAGAACTTACTCGTGCGCATAATAGCCCCTCCCTGAATTCGGGGAGGGGCTGGGGAGGGGTAATTATTTTTCTGGAAAAGCCATAGGCGAGTGGGGGCATGACGCGCCAAGGCACGACGCAAGGCACGACGGTTGTCGTCCGTTTACCCAGCGCGCTTCGATCCGGGGCTTGACCCGCCCCAAGGCGCTTGTCATCATACCAGATGGCGGCGTGTGTGCCGCGTCATCTACGCTAAAGCCAGCATAGGAAAACCGCGCATGATTTATCGGGGAACCTGGGACAATACGCCCCTGGTCATCAGCCACAAACCACACAGTTTAACCGTCAGCCTCGGCCCGCCAGAGGCCGCCCGCGTATATACCTACGACGCCGCCGGGCGGCCTTGGTCATTCTATATGGATGGTGTGTCGTATCGCCGGGGCCTGAATGGGCGGATGCTGGCGCGCTGGCGGGATGCCACGGGCGAGCGCCAACGGCGTTGGTACTCCACGATAGACGCGCTGCGCGTGATGACCCGTGCTCACGCGGAACTCAACGCGCTGTATATTGCCCTAGAACGCTGGGAAGTGCCCCAAGAGCCCGAAATACCCGTGGAGGTCTTTCGCTTCATCCGGCGCGCGCTGGCCTACGACGTGCGCCAGGCTGCCCACGAGGTAGCCGCTTACCATAATGTGTATAAACCCGTGGGTATTCTGCCGCCGGATCAATATTTAGCCGTGATGGTGCAGGCCACAGAGGGCTGTTCGTTCAATACCTGCACATTTTGTACGTTCTACAAGGCGATTCCCTTTCATGTGAAGACCCCCCAAGCCTATCGCGCGCATGTGGCGGGTGTGCGCGAATTGCTGGGCGATGGGCTTAGCCTGCGGCGCAGCGTCTTTTTTGGGGATGCGAACGCGCTTGTGGTGCCCATGCCACAACTCATGCCGCTGGTGGAGATCACACGCGAGGCGTTCGATGTCGATGCCCTGGGGCTCTACGCTTTTCTGGATGGCTTTAGCGGAGAGAAAAAGACTGCGGCGGACTATGCCACGCTGGCGGGCGCGGGCCTACGGCGGGTGTACATCGGCCTGGAAAGCGGTGACCCGACCCTGTTGCACGACCTGGGTAAGCCCGCCACCCCGCGCGATAGCATCCAGGCTGTGCATGCCCTGAAGGCCGGCGGCGTGGCCGTGGGGGTGATCGTGTTGTTGGGCGCTGGCGGCGAAATCTTCCATGCGGGCCATGTCAGCGCGACCATCGAGGCCCTTAACGCGATGGAATTGGGGCGCGGCGACCTGATCTATTTTTCCGAATTGGTCACCACGCCGGGCCAACCCTATGCCAATAAGGCGAACGTCTTCGGCATGATGGATCATGACGCGCGGGTCGCGCAAGGGGCCGAGATTCGGGCGGGGTTACGTTTCGCGGCGGATGACGCGCCGACGCTCAGCCGCTACGACATCCGCGATTTTATCTATTGATATTGATGGCCTAGCGCTACCGCAACCGCGTAAAAAACGACAAAGGGCCGAAGCCCCTTGTGCGGTAACTATGTGATTATCGGATTAAAAGCGGGAACAGCCCCCAAACCTTGGTAGCTGTTCCTAGAAGGATGGCGCGGGGGTTTAGCCGTCGCCGCCTGAGGGTTGCAAGGGCGTGCCACTCGGCAGCGGGATGTCGGTCGGCTGAGCGCCTGGCGCGGTACCCGCCCCGGCGTCCCCTTCGCTGACGCTCAGCCGCGCGATAAATTCTTCCATGAAGCTCAGCAGTGCATCATCCACAGTGCCAACTGGCGAGACTACGCTCATGATGATGAAATTGCCTTGCACATCGACCACCACGGCATAGCCGTCATTACCCTCGCCAGGCGTGCTCGTGACAGGCGCATAGATGACGTTATGGGTGCCCATCATCACATTCGTAGGCTCGCCGAGCATCGTATTCTCATCCGGGATGACCGGGGCGATTTGGTCGTAGATGCCCTGTAAGCCGCCTGCGTTTTCGTCATTCGTGCCCAAGATGAACGTCCGCACGGCATACTCACCCGCTTGCAGGCGATATTCGCTATCGTTCAGCAAATTCTGAAGCGTCTGTTGGCTGGTAGCCACCACGGGGCCTTCGCCGGTGAAGACTTCGCCATGCCAGGAGGCCGGGTACTCAGCAGTCAATTCCCCCCCGGTCGGGATAGCTGCCGTCAGCGTAGCCGTCTGCTCAAAGAGCGCCGGATCATCAATCGCGAGCGGCCCGCCCGCCGGGGCGCTCATTTCGCCGCCAGTCTGGGCCGCTTCTTCAGTAGCTTCGGCCAGGGGTTCGGTCGTCATGCCGTCAACGGCAGCAGGGGTGCCCACCAGTTGCACGGCGTCGATCTCGTTCCAGTTACCGCCGATGGTCTGATCCACATTAATGCGTACCGTATCCACCGGAAACACGACATTGAGACCCGTCAGGATAAATGTGCCGGGGCAAGGCGTATTGCCAATCGGGTCGGCGCTATCCGGGATGATGGCGGTTTCGCCTGTGGTGCTATTGGCGACCTCGACACTGGTGATGCTGCCAGGCGTGAAGGTCTGAAAAATGCTGATGCTCAGCGGTACCACGGCGGTATCGAAGGTCACTTCGAGCGTATCCACGCCCGTGCTGCTGGCGGAGGCCCAAGCCGTGACGATGTCGCCACATTCGAAGGTGTTCGGCTCGCCCGTGGCTTGCTGGGCGCTCCAATTATCGTCGCCAAACTGGCTGGTGGCGGTGGCGCCGCTCGCAAACTGCACGATAGGCTCGGCGTTGCCTGGCATGGGGGCGGCATCATCCGCGCCGGGTGGGGGCGCAACCGCGCCATTGCTGAGCGCTAAGCGATAGGTGCCCGGTTCGTTGAAGCTAAAGCTCGTGGCCACAATAATATAGGTGCCGTCGGCGGGTAAGGCTATCGACGCGATGAGCGAATCCAGACGGCGCTCATTGGCGGTGGCGGCATCGCGCATGTCGTCATTTTGGGCCAGGGCATTGCCTGTGTTATTGACCCAGTCTGCCTCGGTGTAAATAAGCACCCGGGTATCGAGGTCATCATCTGTGGCGTTCATACGGATAGACACCATGTCGCCCGCGCTACCCATAAACGTATAGACATCGCCTACAATCTGGCCATTCGCCAGGCTTTCGGAAGGCTCAATTTCGCCCATTATCACATCGCCATAGGCAATCGGTTGGGGCGCATTGGGGGCCGTTTGGGCTGCTGCGCCCAGAGGGACGAGAAACAGCAAGCCTAGAGCCAGTACTAAAGTGAACTTACGTAACATAAAATCTCCTCATGTAATAGATAGGTTTCGAGAAATGCTCGACCCTGCCCAGTGTAGCACAGTTTGCGTTTGCCCACCGAGCAATAGAGCCGCTCACCATGCGATGACCGGCCTGACAAAACATATTCGCCTCAAACTTATGGACAGTTCAAAACAAACACAAATGTTTTTTCTGCCAAAACCGAGGGCTTAAGCCCTCGGTTTCATACGGATTTGTTTTGCGTTCTCCATTACATTCCACCCATAGCATAGCGAGCGTTGCAGGGGCGTTGCAAAACCAAAAAGTTAGAAAATACTAACGAAAATGAGCAAAAATAACCCCTGACAAGAGGGGAAAAAAGGTTAATTCGTGCGGGGACGGTTATCGAGGTAGTAGTTGTTCAAATCCACGAGGGCTTCGATTTCTTCATCGCTTAGCCCAATGTACTTGCCGAAGATGCGCAAAAAGTTTTCATCTGGCGTGCGTTTGCTGTTCTGGTTCGAACTAAAGTAACGATACACAGAACTGCGCTTGATAGAATAATTGTGATCATCCAAATAATTGTGCAAATCCGGAACTTTGCCTTCGTGTTCTTCGATCAACGATTTCAAGATCGCATGCATATTAGTCTTGCGAATCAAAACCATCCCGCGCAGAACATCATAGCCTTTGGGCAGTTTGTCAGTCGGCGCCATGGCTGTGTTCTCCGTTTCACTGGGTGCAACGCGGTTAAGTTCGAACGATAGATGATATAGCCCACATTAAGGATTCTTATCTCAAACATTACTTATGTTAACATAAGTGGTGAACATATCTGTTTCCACTATCCAGTAAATAACGGACACAAATAGTCTTGTTTTGGGCTTCACAATGCGCCATCTACTTGTGCATAATAGTTGTTTATTCATGCTAGTGCTTAGTCTGTTTGTTACCAAACATAACGACACTAGCAAGTACACTTCTCTGATATGCATCTAATGTCAATGATAGCGCCCTATATAAACAGTATAGGGCGTATTCATTTTTTAGGGGCGGATTAAGGCCCCAGTTAGCCCAGGTGAAATTGCAGGGCGTTCTCGCCCGGCGCGGGTGCTTCCACAGTGATGACCTGGCCGGGCGGCGCTGCGCGCTCTAGCAGAAAGTCGGCCAGGGGCTCGCGCACATAGCGCCCGATGATGCGCCGCAAAGGCCGGGCGCCGAATTGTGGTTCGTCGTTTTGGGCCACCATCCAATCTTGGGCGGCCTCGCTGAAGCGGATGTCTAGGCCGTTTTGGGCCGCCAGGGCTTGTTCTTGCTTCAGCATCAGGCCCAGGATGCGCCGCAGGTCGTCCGTGCCCAGCGGATGAAACATCACGACATCGTCCAGGCGATTGATGAATTCGGGGCGTAAATGCGCTTTGACCGCCGCCATGGCGGCGGCTTCGGCGGCGGGGCTAATCACGCGCTCGGTGAGGTGGGCCGCGCCCAGGTTGCTCGTCAGGATGATGACCGCCTCGCTAAAGTTCGCCGTGCGGCCCTGGCTATCGGTCAGGCGGCCTTCTTCCATCACCTGCAAGAGTAAATCCAACACGCGCGGATGCGCCTTTTCGATCTCGTCAAACAGCACCACGATATAGGGTTGCTGGCGCACCCGCTCGGTGAGCATCCCCCCGCCTTCGAAACCCACATAGCCGGGCGGCGCGCCGATCAAACGGCTGACCGTGTTTTCGTCCATGTATTCGGACATGTCGATTTGCAACATGGCGTCTTCGTCGCGGAACATGAATTCCGCCAGGGCTTTGGCGAGTTCCGTTTTGCCCACGCCGCTGGGGCCCAGGAACAAGAACGAGCCAATCGGGCGCTTGGCGGCGCGCAAACCCACCCGCGCGATCTTCACGGCCCGGCTGACGGCCAGCACGGCGGCTTCTTGGCCAATGATGCGCTTGCCGAGATGCTCCACCATGCGCGCGTAGCGCGTGCGCTCGTCTTCGCCGAGTTTGCTGACCGGGACGCCCGTCATCTGGCTGGCCGCGAGCGTCACATCTTCGGCGTCTAGCCTATCATCTGTGGGCGCGTCTGCGCGTTGACGGCCCATCATCGCTAGCGCCGCCGCGCGATGCAGCAGATGTTCGGCGCTGCGTGGCAAGGGTACGTTCTGGATGTAACGCGCGGCCAGGTCGGCGGCGGCATCTAGCGCATCTTCGTGAATGGCCAGTTGATAATCGGCGGCCACATGCGCGCTAATCATACGCAGGATTTCGCGCGTTTCATCGACATCCGGCTCGGGCACGCGCAAGGGCTGCATATGCTCGCGCAAGGCCGGGATCGTGCTCAGCGCAGTATCCCATTCGGCTTGGGTCGCCGTGCCGATAATCACCGGGTCATCGCCTAAAATCGCCTTGTGCAGATTCTGCCCGGCGCGGGGGTAAGGCGCGCGCGGGCCGAAGAAGCGGGCCAGATGTGGCACAAAGAGCAAGCCCCCCGCCGCGCGCTTGATGCCAATTTGCATAGACTCAATGCTGCGATCCAGAAAAGCTTCCTCGCGCACTTGCACCAGTTTATCCAGCCCCGCCGGGCCGTCCCCTTGTGCGATGCGTAACGCCAGGCTATAGGCCAACGTGCGCTTGCCGACGCCATCCGGGCCGATGAGGGCCACGTGCCGCGCGCGCGCCATCGAGACAATGCTGGTTAGGTCGTGCAATAGCCCTTCGCGGTCATACACTGGGCGCAGGCGTCCCGCGCGGGCCATGCTCACCCATTCCTCGGTCGTGTTAGAGGGCGGCTGCCCGAGGGATGAATCCGCCGGGCTTGACCCGCCCTGGGCGGCGGGCTGAGGCGCGCTGTAACGGTCGCTAAAAACGCCTACCATCGCGCTTTTCGTGATGCCGTTTTGCTCTAATATGCTGGCCGTGCCCATGCCGCGCTCGGTGAGCGCCGCCAGCAGATGATCTGTCTCGATATAGACTTCATCCACCGACTGGGCCACCGACAGCCCCTCATCTAGCGCGATAAGCATCTGGCGGCTGAGTGTGGCCGCGCGCCCTTGCCCGGTCAGGTATTCCAAATCGCCGCTGACATCGCGCCGAGTGTCGATGGCCAAGCGGGTTTGGCGTTCCAGGTTGGCTAGGTCAGTCCCGCGTTCGTCCGCGAAGCGCCGCAGCAAGCTATACGCGGGGTGGGCGTCGTCGTGCAGCATCGCCAGCAGGGCCATTTCGGGCGTGATATTGCGCTGGCGATGGCGGTGCATCATCTCGACGGCGGCGTTCATCACGCGCGTCAGATTTTCGGAAAGCAAATTCGGGTCCAGGCTCGTCATTACGACCTCTCATCAAGTTCGGTTTGTGTGAAGGGGGCCATCCGGCTAGGGATTATACAGCACGAAGACATCCGGGCTAAGGTTGTAGGATACACGCAAACGCTCGATGCTGCGCCCCTGGGGGAATTCAAAGGGCATGAAGCCGCGCGCCGTGCTGCCCGATACAGCATCCGCATCGTGGATAGCCGTGCGGCCATCCGTCATGATGGCGATGGCCTGGCGCCATTCTTCGCCCTGGTTATCGATGAGCCGCGCCCCCAAGTTGCTGCCATCGCAGGCTTGGGCTTTGCACGTCAGCGCGAACTCCACCAGTACATAATCGCTGCCGCTGGCGGGCGCCCCCAAGACGAGATTATTGGCCGGGCGAACGATGTTCACAATCTGCACTCTGACGTCGTTAAACTCCACCGCGCGCCCCGTCGGAATGGGATTTGACGACGCGCCAAAACCGTCATTCAGCGCGATGAGTTCTTCCTGGTTGGCTTCTTGTGCGGCCCCGGCCAGAAGGATGACGCCCGCGCAGGCGATAATACACGCCGCCATACTACACGCCACGAGCCCCAACCCGACAACCCCCAAGCTCATGATTGTCCCAAAAATGTTATTCATGCGCGACTTTCCATTTGACCAACTATATGCATCTCCATTGTATGCCGAAACTGCCGACTGGCGAATCGGCGCGGTCGGTTGGATGACCGTTTAGCCCTGAGCGCCGAACATGGTATCCTATGGGGCAGGCGCGGCCTAGTCGGCGCGCTATTTGGGTTAAAATTGGGATAAATTGGGAAACAGCTTATGTCAGACCGTACCGAAAAAATGCGCGAAATCCGCGACGAAGTCTTCGCGCTGACCGAATCGCCGCTATACGAATATCTCCACAGCAACGGCTATTATCCGGTATTAGGCGAGGGCAGTCATACGGCGCGCATCATGTTCATTGGCGAAGCACCCGGCGAAAAAGAAGCCCAGCAAGGGCGGCCCTTTGTCGGGCGCTCGGGCAAATTGTTGGACGAGATGCTAGCGGGGATCAACCTGGCGCGGGGCGATGTTTACATCACGAACATCGTGAAAGATCGCCCGCCGGATAACCGCGACCCCAGCAAAGAGGAGATCGAACGCTATGCGCCTTTTCTTACCCGCCAGATCGAGATCATCCAGCCCGCCGTCATCGCGACCTTGGGCCGCTTTAGCATGGAATTCATCCTGAAAAAGTTTGACGTGCCCCAACAGAACGACAAAATCAGCCGCTTGCATGGCCAGGTGATCCCCGCTCAGGCCGCGTATGGGGAGATTCATATTGTGCCCTTGTACCATCCCGCTGTGGCGCTGTACCGGAGCGACCAGCGCAAGGTGCTAGAAGAAGATTTTCAGGCGCTCATCCCCTTTGCGCACGGGGACGCCTAAGCCAACCACCTGCACCCCGAAATGGCCTAGCAGGGTACTTGCAGCCCCTTCAGGGGCTTGTTATGCTTAGCGTGACATCCATATCTATAGATGGAGATTCCAAGAGTGGTTAAACCTGTTGCAACAATTAACGTCACCCCCAACTTGCCCGATGAGTTGGCGCGGCTGAGTGAACTAGCTTATAACATGCGCTGGTCGTGGGATCATGACACGATTGGTCTCTTTCGCCGCCTAGACCCCGAGCTATGGCGTCAGACCGACTATAACCCGATTAAGCTATTGGGCTTGCTAGGCCAAGATCGGCTCAATGAAGTGGTGCAAGACCCTTCCTTCATGACCGAGCTCGGTGATGTGTGGGATGGCTTCATGCGCTACATGGACGACCCCAACACCTGGTATCGGGCCAACTATGGCGACAAACCCAAGCCCTTCATCGCCTATTTCAGCATGGAGTTCGGCCTGGCGACCTGCTTGGCGAATTATTCTGGTGGCCTGGGCATCCTCTCGGGCGACCACATGAAAAGCGCCAGCGATCTTGATCTGCCGTTGGTGGGCGTGGGTTTGCTCTATCAAGAGGGCTATTTCCGCCAATACCTAAACGCTAGCGGCTACCAGCAAGAAGCCTACCCGCTGAACGACTATTCGCGCATGCCCGTCTTGCCCGTTTACCCCGACGGCACCAACGAGGGCAGCGAACGCCTGGTCATCAAAGTCCCCATGGCCGAATACACCCTACATGCTTATGTCTGGGAGGCCAAGGTCGGGCGCGTCAGCCTCTATTTGCTGGATGCCAACCACCCCGACAACCCGCAACCCCTGCGCGACCTGACCGACCGCCTCTATGGCGGCGACCGTCGCACGCGCATTCGGCAGGAGATTCTGCTGGGCATCGGTGGCTATCGCATGCTGCAAGCGTTGGATATTCACCCCACCGTCGTGCATCTGAACGAAGGGCATAGCGCATTTTCGGCCCTAGAACGCACGCGCATCTTGATGAAAGAACACCCCAACCTCAGCTTTGACGAAGCGCGCGACATCCTGGCGACGGGCAGCGTGTACACCATCCATACGCCCGTGCCCGCCGGGCTAGAGCGCTTCGGCTTCGACCTCATCGACGAGCATTTCGAATGGCTGTGGACCGAACTGGGCCTCACGCGCGATGAATTCCACGACTTGGGCCGCGAAGACATGGGCGGGTATGATCTGTTCTCGTTGCCCGTGATGGCCTTGCAATTTGCGTCGGGCTCCAACGGCGTCAGCCAACTGCATGGCGATGTCAGCCGCCAGATGTGGCAATGGATGTTCCCCGATGTGCCAGAGGACGAAGTGCCCGTGGGCGCGGTCACGAATGGCATCCATGTGCTGACGTGGCTGAGCGCCGAAATGGCCTTGTTATATGATCGCTATCTCGATCCCTCTTGGCGTAAAGACCCCGCCAACCCGGAAACCTGGAAAGACGTGGAGCGCATCCCGGATACTGAACTCTGGCGCACCAAAGAACGCCGCCGCGAGCGCATGGTCGCCTTCGCGCGGTCGCGGATGCGCAAGCAGCTTATCGCGCGCGGGGCTTCGCAGCATGAAGTCGCCGCCGCCGAGGGTATCCTGAACCCCGACGCGCTGACGATTGGCTTTGCGCGGCGCTTTGCGACCTACAAACGCGCGACGCTCATCTTCCGGGATGCCGAGCGCCTGATTCGCATGGTGAACGACCCCAACCGCCCGGTGCAATTCATCTTTGCGGGCAAAGCCCACCCCCACGACCAACCCGGCAAAGAGTTCATCAAAGAAATTATCGAAAAAACGGGCATACCGGAATTGCGCAACCATATCGTCTTCCTGGAAAATTACGATATGACCATTGGGCGCTATATGGTGCAGGGTGTGGATGTGTGGCTGAATAACCCGCGCCGCCCCAAAGAGGCCAGCGGCACCAGCGGCATGAAGGTGATCTACAACGCCGGGCTAAACGCTAGCATTTTGGATGGCTGGTGGGCCGAAGCCTATCACCCCTCGCTGGGTTGGGCCATCGGCAAAGGCGAAGAATACCCGCCCGAACAAGAAGAATTGCAAGATGAGATCGAGGCCAACGCGCTGTATAACCTGCTCGAAACCGAGATCATCCCCACCTTCTATAACCGGGGCCGCGACGGCTTGCCGCGCGAGTGGGTGCGCATGGTCAAGAATAGCATGCGCGAACTCGCGCCATTCTTCACCACCTATCGCATGGTGCGCCAGTACGCCGAGCAGTACTACATGCCCGCCCACGAGCGCTATGCCGCCATCACCCAACCGAACATCAAACCCGCTACTGCCTACGCACATTGGCTAGAAAACGTGAAGGCCGAATGGAAAAATGTCGAAGTGGGTGATGTGCAAATTACCGCCCAGCAATTGCCCGTGGGCGAACAACTGACCGTGAAAGCCAATGTCGCGCTGGGCAAGCTCACGCCGGATGATGTGCGCGTGCAACTGTATACCGGTATGTTGAACAGCAAAGGCGACATCGTGGAGGGCGAAGCCTACGACATGCAGCCCGCCAATGGTAAGCAAAAAGGCCCACGCTACGACTTTGAAGGCATGGTGAGCTTCGACACCAGCGGCGACCGTGGGATTTCGGTGCGCGTGCTGCCCAAGCACGAGACGCTGCCCGACCCCTTCCTGACCGGGTACATCCGCTGGGCCAACGGCAAGTAATGGCGAAGTAAAATCAAACCCAGTGTAGTCTAGTCGCTGAAACTGACGGATAATCATAACACCTAACAAGGGGCTTAAGCCCCTTGTTAGGAAATATAGCGCGGCTAGGTGAGTCATTACCGCCAAAGCGCCAACATCTCTGTTAAACGCCCAGTTTGATGCGTCAGCCCTGCATCAGCAGACCAATCGGCGGGCAAAAACGACATTCTGAGGTATTATCAATCTGACTGGCTAAAAGTGTAGCCTGATGAAAGATGATTATCGCCCCTGAAGATTACAAAAACCTACGCCAATCTGGTCGCATCACGGCGTATGTCTTGCAAACCCTGCACCGAGCCATTTACCCCGGCATGGTCACCGCCGAACTGGACGACATCGCGCGCGCGACCCTGGCCGCCTGCGGGGCCGAAGCGGCCTTTTTAGGCTATCCGCCAGATGGCGCGCACCCCTACCCCGCCGCCATCAACGTCAGCGTCAACGAGCAGATCGTGCATGGCATCCCTGGCGCGCGGCGCCTGGCCCTGGGCGATATCGTGACGCTGGACTGTGGCAGCCGCTACAATGGTATCATCACGGATGCGGCGATCACCGTCCCGGTCGGCTTCACCAGCCCGCGCATGCAGCGCCTCATCCGCGCCACCGAGCACGCGCTAGAGGTAGCTGTTCAGATCAGCCGGCCCGGGCGGCGGATTGGGGATATTGCCTTTTCGATTCAAAGCGTGTTGCGCCAATACGGGGTGCGCATCCCACCCAATTTTGGCGGGCATGGGGTCGGCTATCGGCTGCACGCCCCACCGCATATCCCCAACACCGGCCTGCCGAACTGGGGCCCGGAACTCGAAATCGGGATGGCCTTAGCCATCGAGCCTATGGGCACCTTCGGCGGGCCACATACCCGCCTGTTGGATGATCAGTGGACGGTGGTCAGCCAAGATGGCGATTGGTGCGCGCATAGCGAGCATACAGTGCTGATTTTGGAAGACGGGGCCGAGGTCGTCACGTGCTTGCCGCCCAAAACTTAACCTTTGTCAATCTTGTTGGTGTCGTTTGTTATTGTGGACAGACGCTAAGTTCCTTACAATAAGCGTATGAAGCGTGGTGTCTATGATTATCGTGGCGAAGTGTTCGCCTATGCCGACGGCGAATACTTGTATGATCTGGATGGCAAACACACCGGCTATATAAGCCGAACTGCCGTCTACGATCTGCGGCGCGAGCGCATCTGGCACCGCGACCGGGACGGGTTATATGACCTGCATTGGCAAAGTATCGGATATATTGGAAGTACCGACCATGACGACCAACGCTGAACAAACCGAACGCCTTACTTGGCTCTCTTATGAACTCGAACAACGCATCGAGCGCTTTTTGCATGGCGACATCGACGCGCGCGCGCTGGCCGACCAGGTCGCGAGTATGACCTCCTATGATGAGGTGGACAACTTGGCCGATCCGCTGGTGATGCATACCTTTTGGGCCGCCCAGCATATGCAGCACCGCCCGGCTTGCTGGGCCCCCACCCGCGAGGAATTAGAATACTTGCTGCTGTGCCTGCGCGGCGAAGAGGTCTTCGACCCCGAACAACTCGATTTCACCTACCAGAACACGCCCCGCCAGGGCGCGCAGAATGACTGCTAAACTCAACTCGATGCGCCTGCTCGACAGCCGGGATATTCCCTACGAGGTCGTGCGCTTCGACGCGAACATCCACGACGCGGCCCAACTGGCCGAGGCCGTCGGCGTTCCCTATCATATGGTGTACAAAACCCTGGTGGTGGATACGGCGGCCAAAAAGCCGCTGTTGGCGCTCATCCCGGCGGATAAACAACTGAACCTGAAAGCGCTGGCCAAACTGGCGGGCTATAAAAAGCTGAGCATGGCCGCCCATGCCCAGGCCGAAGCCTGGACGGGCCTGCAAACGGGTGGCATCTCGCCGCTGCTGTTGCAGGGGAAGGGCTGGCCCTTGTACCTGGACAGCGCGGCTACGCGGCTTCAGCATGTGATGCTGAGCGCGGGCCAACGTGGCGTGAATCTGCGCGTGCCCACGGCGGATTTAATGGCGTTGCTGAATCCGACGCTGGGCGACATCGCGGCCTGAGGCGTTTTAGGGCCTGCACACGGCCACCAGTTGTTCGTAGCGTGTCGTCGGGTTACGAACGTTTAGCGCAAAAACGTTAATCCCGCGCCGCGCCAGCGCCGCCAGATAGCGCCTGCCGCGCGGAGTTTTCCACAGCTTCATAAAAGCCGAGTGCCAATACCCGTAAATCTTGATCTCGCTAAAGTATGGCTTGAGCAAAGCGTGCAGCGCCCCCAGGCTGAATTCGGTTTCGTGTTCCGGCGGAATAGGCCGGTTTGGGTTAGCGTGGGGGGTGCTGATGATGACGCATTGCTGGGCGACACGGGCCATCTCGTGCAGGGCTTGTTGCGGGTCTGCCAGATGCTCGATGACATCCGCATGCACGATGGTATCGAAGCTCTTGTCTGCATAGGGCATGGTGTAAATCGAGGCGACACTCAACTGAGAGCCGGGCAAACGCGCTGCCGCGAGCGTTACCCCCAGGTGATTGTAATCGAAGCCCGCCAGGCGTGTATGCTGGCGCAATAGGTGCAGCAAATAGCCATCTCCGCAACCGGCATCCAAGATGCTGTGCGTAGTGGCGGGGACATGCGCCACCACCGCTTGATACCGCGCCAGCAAGGGCGCGTTAAAACGGGGGCTGTGCGGGTCGGTTTGCTCCCAATGATAAGCCCCCTCGATGGCATATTTGTTAAATTCTTTCATCGTTTTGCCTTTGGGTTGCTGCGCAATAGCCGCCACTATAGCCTAGGCCATCCGATCAGCGCAAGGGAGGCGCGGTATGTTTGGGCAGCGTATCGGCATCTGACTATTCCGCGCTTACCCCGCATCCCACAAACCTAATTGGTGTGGCTCGTCGCTAGGCGGCGCCAGGTTGCTGATTCCTACGCCGATCAGCCGCACATAGCGCCCCGGCGGGCGATGGTCATGCAGCAGACGCAGCGCCGCGCGCAGGATGTCCGCGTCGCGGTCGGTGGGTTGGGGCAGGGTCGTCTGGCGCGTGAAGGTCGTGAAATCCGACCAGCGCAACTTGATCTTAACCGTGGTGCCGGTCAGGCCCTTGGCGCGTAGGCGCTCGCCCACCGAGGCGGTTAGCTCGTGCAAGGTGGCTTCGAGCGTGGCGGGGTCGTTCACGTCGCGCGGGTAGGTCGTCTCACGGCTGATACTCTTGCGCTCGCGGGTTGTCACGATAGGGCGATTGTCCTCCCCGCGTGCCCGGCGGGCCAGGTCGGCGCCATGTTTGCCGAAGCGGGCGGCCAGGTCGTCTGGCGAATGGGTGGCGATGTCCCCGATGGTATCCAGGCCCAGCGCGGCGAGTTTTTCGGCGGTTTTTGGCCCTACGCCCCACAGTTCCCGCGTGGGCAAGGGCGCCAGAAACGCGGCTTCCTGGCCGGGCGGCACAACCGTAATCGCGTTAGGGTAATCCCCCGTTTTGACCGCTGCTTTGCCGATATTGTTGGCGATTTTGGCCACCAGTTTATTCGTGGCCACGCCCAGCGAACACGGCAAGCCGACCTCCGCGCGGATGCGCGCTTGTAAGGCCCTGGCGCGCGCTTCGCCATCTTCGCCCGTAACGTCTAAAAAGGCTTCGTCAATCGAGAGTTGCTCCACCTGCGGCGTGATCTCGTGCAAAATGGCCATCACGCGCGCAGAATAGGCGCTGTACTCGCCCTTGCTCCAGCGAATGATGCGCAACTCTGGGCACAGGCGGCGCGCTTGGGTCATGGGCATGGCAGAGCGCACGCCGAACTGGCGCGCGGGATACGAACACGAGGCGACCACACCGCGCGCGTCTGGGCTGCCGCCCACCGCGAAGGGCACGCCGCGCAAGTCCGGCTGGTTGATTTCCTCCACAGCACAGAAGAAGGCATCCAAATCCAGGTGCAAAATTTGTCGGGTCATATGCTGTATGATAGAACAGGTGCGCAATTGGGCGCTAGGGTGCCTCGGGGCAGGGGCAGCCCAGAATTTAGGCCCGAGCGAGGCCCGCCTCGCCCCCCAACAGCATATGTGCTAAAGGGCGAGGCGCTGAGGCAGGCGGGTTAACTGATGGCGTTGTGCCCGGTCAGTTCGCGCCCGGTGATGAGCATGTTAATCTCGTTGGTGCCTTCGTAGGTGTAGATCACTTCGGCATCCAGCATCAAGCGCGCGATGTGGTTGTCGATGACCAAGCCATTCCCGCCCAGCGTTTCGCGGGCCAGGTGGCCCACCATGCGCGCTTTGCGGGCGTTGTTGTATTTGGCCATGCTGAACATCCCTGGGCTATAATCGCCCACCACGATGCGCTCGGCCAGGCGCCAGCACATCAATTGCATCAGGCTGACTTCGGTGGCCATCTCCACCAATTTTTGTTGGATCAGTTGAAAGCTCGCAATCGGCTTACCGAACTGTTCGCGCTGCTGCGCATAGGCCAGGGCGTATTCGTACATGGCCGAGGCCACCCCGGCGGCCTCCCACGCGACGCCATAGCGCCCGAAGCCCAGCACCATGGACGTATCGCGAAAGCTGCGGACATTGGCCAGGCGATTTTCCACTGGCACGCGCACATCCTCTAGGGTGATGTCCGCATTCAAGACCGCGCGCTTGCCGACCTTGCCCTGAATATCTTCGATAGTTACGCCCTCAGTCTCGTTGGGATGTTCGATGACGAAGCCGCCCAGATAACCTTCTTCGTCCCGCGCCCAGATGATGAGCACATCCGCGATGCTGGCATTGCCGATCCAACGCTTGGCGCCGTTCAGAATATAGTAGCTGCCGTCTTTTTTGGCCGTCGTGCGGATGCCCACGGCATCGGAGCCTTGGAGCGGTTCAGTCAGGCCGAACGCGCCGATTTTTTCCATTTTGGCCATGGCGGGCAACCAGCGCGCTTTTTGCTCGTCGTCGCCCAGCAGGCCGATGCTGGCCATACCCAGGCCGCTATGCACGCCGTAAAACGTGCCGATGGAGCCATCGCCGCGCGCCATTTCGTAGGCCACCAGGCCGACTTCGACCATATCCAGGCCCGCTGCGCCGTGCTCGGTCAAGGGCCCGCCCAGAATGCCCAGCTTCGGGATTTCTTTGGCGATTTCCCACGGGAATTCCGCCTTTTCCCAATAGGGGTTGATCTTGGGCTTTACGACTGTTTCCACGAAGTTGCGCACCCGGTCGCGGGTAGCACGTTGCTTATCCGTCAGTTTTTCATCCAGTTTGAGAAAATCAAAGCCGGTTAATTGTTGGTTTTCGAGCATGCTTGTCATGGGTTCACTCCACACAGATCATGTATTTATTGAATCATTATTTGATTATTGCCGTGCGCATATTTTAGCGGCAAATGCGCCAGAAACCAAATCTTGCGGTAACGACTCAGCCCTCACCTCAACCCCTCTCCCAAACGGGCTTTCAGCCCTGGGAGAGGGGCAAAAAGTGTCGGTTTCGGGTCGTTTTCCCCCTCTACCAGCCGCAAACCGGCGTTTGGGAGAGGGGGATTAGGGGGGTGAGGGGGAAGAATTGGCATAGCCTGAGCAGTTACGTGAGCCAACTATTTTTCATGCGTCAGCCCTGAGGGATTAGGGAGGGGGCATTATTTTCTGGAACAGCCATAAATGCCACGCTTGCAATGCACCCGACAGTCGGGGCTGGGCGCACTCAGGCGGGCGGTGCCGTTTCTACGCGGCGTTGGGCCTGGCGTGCTTTCTCGATCTGGTAGACGATGACCCACACGAAGATCAACGCCAGGCTCAGGCTAATCAGTACGCTGACGGTATCCGACCCTCCCTCGCCAATTTCCATATAATCGGCCACATAATAGAGCAGCACGCACAGCCCAATATTGTGAAGCATGCGGCTGGCGACCATTGGCACGGCGAATTTCCAGATAGGATAGCGGCTGACGGCTAAGGGTACGGTAATGACATTGTCTTGGGAGGGCGTAATGCCGAACAGAAAAATAAGCCATGGGATGAAGCGCGGGCGGCTTTGAATGACGCGCGATGTCCAGCGCACCAGGGCGCTGTTGGGCAAGGTACGCACACGATGGCTGACGTTATACAGGATGAAATAGCCGAAGCTCTGCCCCAAGCCAGCCCCCAAGCCGACAATCGTGCCCACCACGATCAGATTTTCTAGTGAGTAAAGTTGGATAGCGATGGCGAATAGGGGTAAATTATACGGCAACTGCACGATGATTGTCGCGCTGCCGACAAAGGCAATCAGGAACATCCCCACCAAGCCAAGCTGCACCAAATACATCAGATTGCGCATGATGTCAATCATCAGAGTGTCGAGCACTTGCTGCGAGAATAGAAAGACGAGCACGCCAATCGAGAGCGTCGCCAGAAAACTATATTTGACTTCCAATTGGTATCGTCTGAGCTTGCTAAATGGCATATCGCGTGCTGAGAACATTTCACCAGTATTTCGCTTGTGCGTCCTATAAAGATTGTAACCTGCTTGCAGGCGAGCCCTGCAAATGGTTAATGGACTCTCATCCTAAGTCTATTTTACAATATTCTGGTTGGCGCGATACGCACGGCTGACCCATTTCTGCCTGATGATTGGCCCTATTCTGGCACAGTAAGGGTAGTTAAAAAGGCGCGATAGCCCGTGATGGCGGCGTCGTCGCCGCGCACAATGGCGAGTTCGCGCAAGGGCTCGGGGCGGAAAACCCCCAGCACCAGCATATAATCGCCGGGGGCAGCCCCACAAGGGATGTCCAGCGCGCGCCAATCCAGATAGTATTCGCCGATAGCCCACCATGTATCGGCACGGTGCAGGGAGGCCCAAGCCGCGTTCAGCCAACGTCTGAAACGTTCCTCTAGCATACAAGCTCTCGCTTCGTTAGTAAGCTAACTACCCGGCCATTATACAGGCTCTATGGTGATACACAATGTAGGGGCTGCTGAAACGGAAAAGGGCCGCCTTGGGGGGAGCGACCCTTGCCGTTTCGGATCAGTTATCTGAGTTTCCAGTAGAACAGGCACCCAGTTGGGGGATGGTGCCTGCTCACTGCTCCGAGTTGAGGGATGTGAGGACGAGAACCGGGCTAGGGTTATCTGCTGTATGTACGTCCATCGTTAAAAGGTAGCATGATTACGTTCGTACCTCACATATGCCTACTTTACGAGATTCCCAATAGGCTGACATGGGCCACAAGGCCCAACTTATAGGTTTAGTCCAGGGCCAACAAAAATGCCTGGGCGGCTTGCAAAAGTATATCCTCGCCACTGGCCAAGCCCTCTGCGGTGAGCGGGATGCGTACATCTAAGGGCACGCCCGAGCCCTCGATGATGACATTGCCTTGCGGGTCTTCGCGGCGGACGACGGCCATGCCATACACGCGCGTGTCGCCTGGCAGCAAATAGGTCGCGCCCACACCGCCACCTGCGCCGCCGCTGGGCAAATGGCCCATCACAGTCGCGCCCAACCATTGGAAGCCATAAGCCGCGAATTCACACGCGCTCAGGCAGTTGGGGCTCACCAACACCACCACCCGCGCGGGGTCGAAGCGCTGCGCGCGGGCCAGGTAATATTCGGGTTGTTCATCCGTCTGGCCATCGCCATCTTCATCTAATGATGAAATCTCTTGGCCGACGTAGACATCCTCGTCGATGAAATCGCCCAGAATGTAATTGGTGAGGCCGCTAAAACCGCCGCCATTCTGCCGTAGGTCGATGATGATGCCGGGCACGTCCTCGGCCAGCATGGTTTGCATGGCGTCGTCCCACAGATCATCGACCCGTGCGGAGGTAAACGACCGCACGCCGATATGACCGATGCCCGAGGGCAAGACATCATGATAGACCACGCCCCGAGGGCGCGGGAGGTCCGGTTCGTCTTCTACATAACGCACTGAGTCGGTAAATAGGGTGGTTTGGTTCGTTTGGCCGTCCGGCAGGCGATAGCTAATGTCGAACGCGGTGCCGGGCTCGCCTCGGAAGGCCAAGCGCCCCCGGAACCATTGATCCTGCGAGATATGCCCGCCGCTATAGATGACGCGCGGCACGTTGTCAAAATACGCCAGTGCCGCCTGGCCGTTGACGTGCGTGATGACCGTCCCCGGCGAGATGCCGCTGCCGCGCGCGACCGGGCTCGTGCTCATGACATCGAGCACCATCAGTTCATTACCTACCGGATAAACGTCCATCCCCAGACGCCCGAACATAGCGGGCGGCAAGCCCGGCCCCGCAATCGAGAGATGCCCATCCCGAAAGCTGAACAGTGCATCTTGCAACAGGTTTTGGAATCCGCTGGGGTCGATAACCTGGGCCGCTTTGCCCGCGTATTGGGCGCGCAGGGCGTCCCAATCCACCGCGCGGTAGTCCGTGAAGACGTATGTGCGTTCGAGTTCGTCCAACAGGGTCAAGAAGGCTTCGTCGTAGGCCAGGTGCCGCAAATCGACATCTTCTAATTGGGCCGGTTCGGTCAGGTTGATGACTGTATCGCCCAGGGGGGCTACCGCTAGTGTTTCGGTATTGTTGCCGTCGCCGGGCGTCACGGTCAGCAGATTCCAGCCCTGGTACACCGTCACCCAACGGTCATCAGCGGTGTAATACACGTTGTCCGGCCCATTCAGGATGGGCAGTTCGGCGCGGGGTTGATCCGTCCAGATGAGCAATTCGCCCGACCAAATGCGCGTGTTGGCGTTAAAGCGATAGCTGCGCGTATAGAGGAAGTCGTACGGGCCGACATGATCGCGCCCGATCATCCCGCTGGCGGTGCCCACGATGAAGACCTTCACATTCGATGGGGTGCTGGGGTCGCCGTCGGTGTCATACGCCAACGACTGAGCCGGGTCGGTGGGGAGGGCGATCTGGTAATCGCCGCTGCTCACGTCGCCAGAAAGTTGGCCCACGATCTGGCCAGCGGGGCGCAGGTCGTAGCGCTCGGTATAGCGCAGGTTGGGGTCAAAGTTAATGACGGGCAATAAAACGGGGAAAATATCCCAATCATCAAAGGAGCCATAATAGGTTGTGTGGTAGCTGCCGCTGATGGTGATGTCGGTGGGAGTGTTGCCCTGCTGGGCCGTCGAGGCGGCGGGCAACCCCCCCAGAATGACGAACAAGGCCACCAGCCCGAAGCGGTAGGCGTGGTGCATAGGGTACCTCCTGGGAATCGGTGCAATATTTTATATAAGATACGGCGGAGGGGGGAACATGTCCATCAAACCAATCGGATAGGGTGGCTTTGTCATCAAATGATTACATCCTCATCATCTGGCGCTCATCCAACGCGCGGCTCATATAAACTTAACCTGGGGCTGAACAAAACCTAAGCTGATCTTGAGCATA
>DAOTVD010000068.1:0-2909 GCA_034437075.1 Anaerolineae bacterium | reverse complement strand
GGGTAAGCGCCCCGATGCGATGTTTTGCACCCAGGCATGTGTAAAAATCGCCAGCAACCGCCGAAGCCAGCTAAGGAAGGTTGTCTACAAGATGCTAGACGCGCTTTCGGTCACAAACGATATACGGCTAGATATTGAAACCGAATTCTTGCTAGGAAAGATCAAGGAGGAAATCTACAACCGGAAGAACAAATAGGTTTTGTGCCCCCCTTCCGTGAGGGGGGGGCACGCCTACAACACGGTACGAAACATCACTTACCGTGAATTATCCCACATTTTTGTTAGTTGTTAATGGGAAGCTATATTTACCGTGCGTAAAATACGGATAAGTACTGGTCCGTTATGGACTTTAGATAATTTTGCATGGGCTTTGATGTCGCTTATTACCCAGATAAAACGAACCAAATTATAACGGACAATCGTTCTGTTCTAGTGTATCATTTACTCACTGGTAATTATTGGAGCACTGAACCATGGAATTCCCCGAAGCCATCGGCTTATCTCAACTGCTGGGCATCGTGCTAGATTTCGGCTTTGTGGCCGCGTTTTTATTGATTGTTATGTGGATACTGGCGCGCTCGCCGTTTTCCATGAACCTGCAATTTCATGGAGGGGTCGAAGTCGGAAAAAATGGCGTAGACAAACAGCGAACCACGAACTACAGCCAGGTGGTGAACGAGCAGCACCACGCCGACCAGCGCGCCGAATTGCCCCAAGTGATCGAAGCGCCCCGCCCCCAGGAGACCGAAGCCGCCCCAAAAGCATCAGCCGAGAACATCACCCCGGTGAAACCTGGGTAACCGTGCCCGTTGCCGCCGAGATGTTCTCGGTTTCTCAGCATACCATCCGCTACCATATCACTCAGAACAACATCCAAGCCCGCAAGACCCACAGCCCCGGCAAGAAGGGCTACTATATCATTCCCCTATCTGAATTGCACAAACTATACGGTTCCCCGGTCAAGACTTACGCTGACGTAGTACAAAATAAATAATCTCTTAGATTAAACTTGCGCGTGAAGCGCGGAACGCACAGCACGCGCGGAAACGATGAGAGATGGAAACCCTACAGCAAGTCCTTACAGTTTCAGAAGCCGCCAGGCTGGCCCATGTCACAAAGTGGGCTATTTTGCATCATATCGAGTCTGGGCGCTTGCTACATCGCCAATCTGACCGCTTCTATCTGATTTGCCGTGAGTCTCTATCCCAGATTTACCCCCATGTGGAAAAAACCCCACACAAGCCAGTACAACGCACCGCGTAGGCGTGCTAACGTGAACTATACCGTTCGATTTTTGGAGCCTTTCATATGCAGGTTTACAAACGCAATCAGCGAAAAGTAACCTTGACTTGTGGCCCATTCAGCACTCGATACCTGGTAGAAGGACGTTTGTCACCTGCCGAGATTGAAGCGCGTGGCCGGGCATGGTTGCAAAGCCGCAAGCCTGATCTTGACCCAGATGAGGCTATCTATGAATTCGACCCCGCTTTTCGTGATGGTACCGTAGCGTACCGCGCGAACACTCCCGTTCAACCCGAAGCCCCAGCAGGAGGTGAATAATGCCTTGGTGGGGAAACACGTACTATGATGACCAGGGAACATTCCTGGACAACATCGGCAATACTGTTGTTGATGTCGTTGGCTTCAAGCAACGCTTTAAGAAAGCGCGCATCAGCTACACCATGATTGATGCTGGCCTTGAGGAAAAAACCTATTCGTTCATGGTCAATGATGTTGAATTGAACATGGACAATGCCCGCCAGATGGTTGAAGCCATCTCTAAGTTGACTAACTGCGCGCTGAAGTCGTTCCGCTTCACCCAGGAGGAATACCTTTCGCCTGATGACCTGGTAGCGTTTGATGAGGCCTATTCTTCACACGGCACACAGCTAGTCTTGTTCTTCCAGGACACTAACGATCCCGATGATACGTTTTATGTCCATATCCCCGCACCCGACCTAGGATATTTTGAAGACGGCGTGCCCAGCCGGGACGAGGGAAACTTCATTTTCGATGCCATCGGCCACAGCATACCCGACACTATCGAAGACATCCAAGACCAAGTTAATGTGTCTGGGCATAACTACCAGGTGCCCCGGATGTATGTCATTCAGAACGGCAAGAAAACCGTTCAGGTGCCATTCTCTTCTATCGGGCTTGAAGAACCCGGCGTTGGTGATACCCCAGGCGATAGCCCGGCCACAGGCGGCTTACTGTAAACCATGTCGTTTGATTGGGGCGCATACCGCCTAGATGGGCAAGAGTCCGAAAGCATCCCGCAAGACGGGAGCTTTCTCTTGCCCGTCTGCACCACCCAGCAACGCTTGGGGCGCATGTTGTATGCGCTTCATCAATTCGCTATGTACGAAGAGTATCCCTTCAACACTTATGGGGAGCACTTCATAGATGTTGTAGATGCGCTGGCACACATCAACGACCCCACGCCCGCGCTAGTTTGTGCAGGGGTGCAAATATTGGAAGACATCCGCATAGAAAACGGTATCTTGCAGAAAAAATTCTACGGCGATGCGGCTTGGTACGATGTTGAGCCAATTGCGGCGGGTAGTGGGGATGTCATCGGCGCGCAAGCGGTAACCCTGGCCCCAGGATCGCCCGCAACCGCCAGCCTGGATGCTGGCATTCTGACGCTTGGCATCCCGCGTGGCCAAGATGGCCAGGACGGCCTACCAGGCCTACCCGGCCAAGATGGCCAAGATGGCCAAGATGGCCAGGACGGGCAAAGCGTGGAGAGTGTCGAAATTGCCGCATTGCCGCCCGGCTCGGCCCCCACGGCTAGCTTAGACGCTGGCTTGCTGAAGCTGGAAATACCGCGCGGTGCAGATGGGCAAGATGGCGCAGGTATTGAAGACGTTCTTTTAACTATCCTCCCTTTCGGCTCAATACCCTAT
>DAOTVD010000067.1:0-3324 GCA_034437075.1 Anaerolineae bacterium | reverse complement strand
CGGAAGGTGCCTGCCTGGTGCGCATCGCGCCGGATGCCGCGCCCGTGAACATCTGGCAGGGGCCGTCCACGGTCAACTTCACCAGCCTGGATGCCGCCCGCCCCGGCGAATCCTTCATTGCCACGGCCCAAACCAACGGCGTATGGCTATATGTCGGCATCGGCTGGCTGATTAGCTCGCGGCCTGGCGTGCTGCTAGAGAACTCCGCCGCGTGTGTGGCCTTGCGCGACGCGCCAGAATTGCGCCCCAATCGCCTACGCTTGTTCATCCAGGATTTGACCCTGCCCGGCGAGCCCGCCGCGCTGCAACCCTTCCCCCTGGTGGGCCTGCAAGGCGATACGCTCGCTGTAGCGGATACTTGGAATCGCTATGGCGGGCTGCTGGGGAATCTGAGCGACCTGCTCAGCATAGACGAAGCGCTCTTGTTGGCGGTCATCGTAGAAGCGGCTCAAAATATGGGCGACAACGACCCGACGAGCGAAAACGGCCTGCTGCCCATTCGCTTTGAGGCGCACATCTTCCGCGACATCCTCGGCAAAGCCCAAAAAGCCGATTTCGATAGCCATTTTTGGGTAGACCCCGCCGACGAAAGCCAGCATCTATTCCGCATCAACAAAGCCGATGATTACATCCCCTACCATGGTAATACGGAATTAGAATGGGCCGCCTTTCAGGTCGCCCAGGGCCTGAATCCCGAGGCCGCCTTGCGAGCTTTGCGCTATGGCGAGCACGGCATCCTGGGCGACGACCACGCGCGCATCGGCTACGTGACCCCCCAAGCCATGTTTGACGCCTATATGGCGGATGTCACCGCGCGGGTGGTTGGCATCTTGGATTATATGAAGGCCAACCCAGCCATGCTGGATGCCCTGCGCCAATTGGCCTGGAGCGATGTCGCGTTGGGTTACGCGCCGCAGATGCCCACCATCGGAGAGGCGTTCGCGCGGCACGCGCAGGATTATTACCTAGCGTTTAGCGCCCTGCGCTAAGCGGGCGCCCAGATCAGATGCAGATAGGGGAGCCTTCTCATGTTGGAAGATGACGCATGTCACTTTTCCCGCTTGGCAGGCGCATGTTACAGTAAGGCTAGCATCGACGTAAGGACGCCATAGGTAGGCCCTAAACCAAGGAGTATTCTGATGAAAGTCACCATTAACCGCGATGTTTGCGACGCCAGCCTGGCCTTTTGCGAACAATGCCTGGGCAAATTCTTAAAAGAACCGCAGGGCTACGAACGCCGCTGCTTTGAAGTCTTAGAAGAAGACAATAGCGACCTGTTGCGGATCGAACTGCATACGGAAGGCCGCGTGAAACACCTGGAACTTGACGAAGAACAACGCAAGTTGGCCGCCGGTAACGGCTGGGCGACATTTGTTGATTTTGATGTGCCAATTTACCGCCGCAAGGACGACTAGCGGCAAATCCCAATATCCTATGCTGTACTCGCACAGAAGGCCGCCCAGCGGCCTTTTGTGTTTTTCGGCCCCCGCCTGTTGTATACTGGGGCCAGGTGACGCTGGAGGATACCTCGCGATGGACGAACTGACACGCCTGAAAATCCGTAACGTGGAGCTAGAAGCCGCGCTCAACGCCACCAAGCGCGAGGCGGAAGCCCTGCGCCTGGAAATGACCCACCAGCAACGCGAGATTGACTCGTTGCGCCAGTTTGACCTGGAAATGACGCGCAGCGAAGACCTAGACTATGTCTTGAATCTGGTGCTGGCCTGGGCGCTCTCGCGCTTACAGGCCGATTTCGCGCTGATCGCGCGCTGGGATGAACATCGCCAAGCCTTAGAATGCCTAAAAGCCAGGGGTATCCAGCTTTACCAGGATTTACAACCCGGCGATACCATCCACCTGCCCAGCCACCTGACCCCCCAAGCGCATAGCACAGACGATGCGCGCGAGTTGGCCATCGACCAGAACGGCACGCGCCTGGTCGCCCAGTTGCGCCGCGCCGATGGCGTACTGGTGGGTATCGTGCTGGTGCAGAGCCATAACCAATTTGCGTTCTCCGAAGCCGAATATACATTTTTGCGCGGCCTGGCCGACCGCCTGACCATTGCCTTGCAGACGCATGTCTTGCTCGAAAAAGTGCAAGCCCTGCATCTGTACCGCAAGCAATTATTCCGTATGCTCTCGCACGACTTGCGCCAACCGCTCACGGTGCTGATGGGCTATATTCAACTGATGCAGCTTGCGCTTTCGGCGGGGAATATAGACGTGGTGGAGGAATACTTGAAGCATGTGCACACGGGCGCCAAAGACCTAAACGACTTGCTAGAAGAAGTGCTGCTGATGGAACGCGCTTCGGATGCTGCGCGCGATGCCTGGAAAGTCATCTCCCTGCAAGACATCGTGCGGGGGGCGCTAGAAAAACACCAGGCCAGCGCCGAATTGCATCATCACACCCTGCACCTAGACATCCCCGACACGCCCCCCATGACCATCTTAGGCTCGGCGTTGGAGCTCAAAGAAGCGGCGGGCAACCTCATCAGCAACGCTATCAAATACACCCCCGAAGGCGGCGAGATTCGCGTGCGGGTCGCGGCGGATGGTGACGCGCATTGGTGCCTGACCGTAGAAGATAACGGCTATGGCATCGCGCCCGAGCGACAGGAACGGCTGTTTGAGTCGTTTTATCGGGCGCAAGAACCCGGCACAGAGGAAATCAAGGGGACGGGGCTGGGGCTGAGCCTGGTGCGCACCATCGTCGAGAAGCACGACGGCGAAATCTTCTTCGAGAGCACGCCCAACGAGGGCAGCCTCTTTGGGTTTACGCTGCCCATGGCCAACGCTGAACCTGCCGACGGCTTAAGCTAAATCAAGATTGCTGCTGTTGAAGGCGACCAATTTTTCCCAATCAATGAGGCCATCTGTGCAAAAATCATCGAGTAATTCAATCGTGAACAAGTTAATGATGCGGTCTTTTTCGGTCAGGAAAGCTGCGTTATGCTCGTGCGCGCGGTAACCCAACGGCTCGATGATGTCGATATACAAGCGCGGGTCTTCGCTGATGAGATACCAGAAATTTTGGCCCATCACTTGCATAAAATTTCGCTTGAACGTGGTGCGCGACCGCCCATAACAAATCCCGAGCACGGGCTGCACTTGGGCAATGCGTGCGCGATGTCGCCGCCGCTGCCCTGCGCGAAATCGGCACCCCAGCAGCCCTGGCTGCGCTCGGTTAAGCCTCGTTGGCGATCTAGCAGCATGAGACATCGGCACAGCTACTACGGCAGCCCTGGCCACGCTCGGTTAAGCCTCGTCGGGCTCATCCGTAGCAGAGCCCACCAGAATATCATCCAGTTCTAGCAACCACGC
>DAOTVD010000066.1:0-10491 GCA_034437075.1 Anaerolineae bacterium | reverse complement strand
TTTGTGGTGGCTTTGCAGGCCGTGGGTGCCGCCGCCGGGAACATGATCGCGATTCATAATATCGTCGCGGCGGCGGCTACGGTGGGTTTGCTAGGCCGCGAGGGCGCGCTATTGCGCAAAACGCTCATCCCCACGTTTTACTATGTCCTATTCGCCGGGATTCTGGGGCTCATCGGCGCGTATATCTTGAGCATTGGCGATCCGCTGATGCTCTAAGGCTTTTCCAAGGGTTTAAGTATACCGATTGCTTTTGTCGAAAAGGATACCGGCTTGATTTTACCCCCCTCTCGCTCCCCCTGAATTCGGGGGGAGAACTTACTCGTGCGCATAATAACCCCTCCCTGAATTCGGGGAGGGGTTATTATTTTTCGGGAACAGCCTAAGGCGTGCGCGCCTATAAGCCCAAAACTTCGGTCGCTTTATCTAGCAATTCGTCGGGGTCGAAAGGTTTGGTCATGTATAGGTCGGCGCCGACCTCTTGGCCCCGGTTTTTGTCGAACTCTTGGCCTTTGGCCGTCAGCATGATGATGTAAATGTCTTGCAGCCCGAGTTCGTGCTTCACCTGTTGGCAGACGTCGAAGCCGTTGACGTGGGGCATCATCACGTCCAAAAACACCAGCGCGGGCCGTTCGCGTTGGATGAGGTCCAGCGCTTGCTGGCCGTTGGTGGCCATCAGCAGTTCGACGCCCTCATCTTCGAGTTCTTCCAGCGTTTGTTCAATCAACAAGCGGATGTATTCTTCATCATCCACGATCAATATTTTATGTGCCATGCGTTATCTCCCTTTTTGCACGCCCTACTTATACGTATACGTATGCACACGCTTGCTGAGCGCGCGACGTTATTCGAAAAGCAGCACGACGATATGATCTAGGCCCATTTTAACGCGCAACGTGCGGATGAGGTCGTGCTCTTCCGCATAGGCCGCCTTGGCGATGATCACATCGGGCTGGCTTTGAGAGACTTTCTCTAAAAATTGGCGATTATCCGTCGCAATCAGTAGATTATAGCCGCGCTCTTGCAAGACTTGCGAGAGCATATTGACCACCGATACATCCTGGTCGAAGATCATCACCTGGCGTCTGCTGGGGCCTTGCGAAATCAAAATGTCGATTTCCGTCAGCAGGGCCTCGGTGTTGATCGGCTTGGTGAAGTAGCGATCCACCCCCAGGCGATGCCCGCGCTCGTAGTCGCGCACAATCGACAGGATAATGATGGGAATATCCATGGTTTCGGGGTCGTAACGCAGCACGGCGGCCACGTCGAAGCCGTTCATCTCCGGCATCATCACATCCAGCACGATGAGATCGGGCTTGCTAGACTTGGCGACCTCGATGCCCTGGCGCCCGTTTTGGGCTTCGATGACCCGATAGCCCAGGGGTTCGAGTTCTTGGCGCAGCAATTCGCGAATTGGCGCTTCGTCATCCACTACCAGGATGGTTTTGGCGCGGGCGGGGTCGCTGGCAGCGGCGCGGCGGTCATCCTCTTTAAGTTGCTCCACCAGGGTATTCAGGTCAATGGGCCGGATGGCGGCGTCGTCCATGCCCCGGATGGGCAGGCTAAACATAAAGGTGCTGCCCTGGCCCAGGTCGCTTTCTAGCCACAGCTTACCGCCGTGGTATTCTACGATCTGCTTACAAATGGGCAAGCCTAGCCCCGTGCCTTTGGGTTTATCCGTCAAAGTATCGCCCACCTGGCGAAACTGCTCGAAAACAGTTTGGTGGTCTTTTGGCGCGATGCCTGGCCCGGTGTCAATAACGCTGACGCGCAATTCGTCGTCTACCCGTTCGGCGCGGACGGTGACGTGGCCTTCGTCCGTGAATTTGACCGCATTGGACACCAGGTTAATGATCACCTGCACCAAGCGGTCGTGGTCGCCGACAATCTGCGGCAAATCTTCCTCGATATGCACATGCAACGGCAGATTTTTCTCATCGAATAAACTGGTCGTGGCGGCGGTCGCTTGTTCGATGACGCCCCCAATGCCGATGGTTTTCATGTGCCAATCCAGCTTACCCGCTTCGATCTTGGCCAGGTCGAGCACATCGTTAATCAGCGAGGTCAGGCGCGAGCCCTCCGAAATGATAATGTCGATGTTAGCGGTCACTTGTTTGATGGCGCGCTCGGTCTTTTTATCCACCGCTTCGACGTTCGGAATCAGGTTTTGATCCAGCCGTTTTTTGATGATATTCGCGAAGCCAATCACCGACGTTAGCGGGGTGCGAAGCTCGTGGCTGACATTGGCCAGAAAGGCGCTTTTGGCTTCGCTGGCCGCTTCGGCTCGCGCGGCGTATTCCGCCATGCGTTCGTACAGGCGCGCATTTTGCACGGCAATTGAAATCTGAGTAGCGATGGCTTCTAAGATCGTTCGGTGGCTATCGTTATAAAAACCGCGCTGTTGGTGGTCGATCATCAAGGCGCCGATGACCCGATTTTCCACGACGATGGGCGCGGCAGCCCAAGAGTAAATCGGCGGCATGTCTGGCAGATCAACCCAGGTCGCGTCTTGGCCGGTGTCGGGGATGATGACGGGCATTTCATGCTCGATAATCTGGCGAAAGCGCGCGTTTTCGCTGGGCGAAAAGCGCAATTCGGCCAGTTTTTCGCGCGTGTCTGCGCCGTGTTGGTCGAACCCCACGTTGGCCACAACTCGCCAGACCCCAATCGTATCCTCCAACCAGATCGACGCGGAATCATGCGGCAGCACACGCGGCACCAGCAGCAGAATATTCTCGATGAAGGCCAGCAATTTTTCGCGGTCTAGCGTGCTATTGAGCACCAGGCCAATCTGATGCAGAGCCTCGGCAGTGGCCAGTTGGCGTTGTTCGGCCTCGCGGGCCCGCTTGCGCTCAGAAATATCACGAAAGGTGCCCGCGTAGAACGGCTCGCCGTTGATCTCGCCGCGCGAAACCGCGACCTCCACCGGGAACACACTGCCATCCTCGCGCCGGGCTTGCAATTCGCGGTGGTTGTTGCTGCCCGCCAAATCCTGAAACAGCGTGCCCAGTTCGCCGGACGTATCCGCGAGTAAAGAGGTCAGCGGGCGCCCCTTGGCCTGGCTTTCGGACACCCCAAAAGCGACTTCGGCGGCGGGGTTCATGCTTTGGATGATGAATGTATCGTGCGTAAAGGTGATGATGGCATCCATGGCATTACGAATAATGGCATCCGTGCGCAGGATGGCCCCTTCTAGCGCGTCCATCACGGCGTTATACCGCACGGCAATGCGCCCGACCTCCGTGAAGGGTTCCACAGGAACGCGCTTGCTCACGTCGCCGGAAGCGGCTTGCTCGTCCATGGCGGCGAATAAATCCAGCAAATCGGTTCGCGCGTTGTGCTCGGCGATATTCAAGCCGATTTGCTCTTGTTCGGGGGTCACGCGCAGGGGCTTAAAGCGGTTAAAAATGCTCACGACCAGGTATGTGACGCCAAACGTCCACACCCCGCAGACGACGATCCCCAAGCCCTGCACGCCGATTTGCTCGATGCGCGTTAAGCCCGTGCCCAGCCGATCTAAATCCGCGAAGATGCCCACCGCCAGCGTGCCCCAGATACCCGCGCCCAGGTGGGCCGGCACCGCGCCAACGGCGTCATCAATGCGCAGGCGTTCGAGCAGGCTGACGCAC
Organism: Anaerolineae bacterium; assembly: GCA_034437075.1. Classification (GTDB taxonomy): domain Bacteria; phylum Chloroflexota; class Anaerolineae; order Aggregatilineales; family J027; genus DAOTVD01. The sequence goes on along the minus strand of DAOTVD010000066.1, from coordinate 6,865 downwards.
AGCATCATGATAACCGCGCCCAGCAGGCCGATCAGAAAAGCGGCTTCTGGTTCTACGCTGTTGGCGCTCGCGGTGATGGCCACCAGCCCGCCCAGCACGCCATTCAGCATGGTGTGCACTTGCACGCGCCCCGCATAAAATCGGCTGAGGACAAGCCCCCCCAGCAAACCCGACGACCCCGCAATGACCGTATTCAACAGCGCATAAATCGCTTGGCTGTTAAAGGCCAAGGTGCTGCCGCCATTGAAGCCGAACCAACCAAACCACAAGAGCAACGTCCCCAACACGGCCAGGGGCAAATTGGAGCCCGGAATCTGGCGCGGGGTGCCGTCTTCAGCAAAGCGCCCCGTGCGCGGGCCGATCACCAACAACACCGCCAGCGCGGCCCAGCCCCCCACGCTATGCACCACCGTTGATCCTGCGAAATCGACAAAACCCTGTTCCTTCAGCCAGCCTGTGGCCGTCCCGGTGTCGATACCGTTCCAGGCCCAGTGGCCAAACACCGGATACACCAAGCCCGCGACCACCCCCGCAACGATCAGATAGCCGACAAAGTGCATGCGCTCGGCTACCGCGCCCGACATAATGGTGATGGCCGTGCCGCAGAACATCACCTGAAACACGAAAAAAACCATCGTATCGGGGTTATCCAGCGAAAAATCGAGCAAGAAATCCGAGGTGCCCAGCCAGCCTGCCTCGCTGGTGCCAAACATCAGCGCAAAGCCGAAGCCCCAAAACAACAAGGTGCTGATGCTGAAATCGGCCATGTTTTTGGTGGCGACATTGATATTGTTTTTGCTGCGCGTTAAGCCGGTCTCCAAAGACAGAAAGCCCATTTGCATCATGAAGACCAGCGCCGCGCACAGCAGCACCCACAGCAGATCAATATTTTCCATCAGTGTGTCTCCTCATATAGCCCAACTAGCCCAACGCCGCGTATGATGGTCGATTATCTATAAGGTAAAAACCGGTTAGATTTCCGTATGAACTTCATTTTGACGACGCTTGTTCGCCACCAAGCACGACAAAATAACCAACATGCAAGTGGACTTGGTGTTACAATAGCCTGAAAGGTGGCCACATTATATATGAAAGTGGAAAAAGCCGCACAAATGATAGTAGATTTGGGTCGTTTTGTTCACCATCGCTATGATATACAAGAGGTCATCGGCACAGGTGGCATGGGCACGGTCTATCGCGCCACCGACCGGCTCACGAGCAAGACGGTCGCCCTAAAGCAAGTCAAGCTCGTGAACGAAGACGGCTCGCCCTTTCGCCATGCCCATAGCGACCTGCGCCTGGCCTTGGCCCAGGAATTTAAGGTGCTCGCCTCGTTACGGCATCCGCATATCATCAGCGTGCTGGACTACGGATTTTCCGAACAGGCGCACCCATTCTTTACGATGCGCTTTCTGCGCGACCCGCAGACCCCCGTCCACGCCACCTGGCAACGTCCGCTTCGCGAAAAAATTGATGTCATCGTGCAGGTGTTGCAAGCGCTAGATTACCTGCACCGCCGGAATATCATCCACCGGGACTTAAAACCAGGCAATATCGCCCTGGAAGATGGCCAGGTCAAATTGTTGGATTTTGGCCTATCGGTGATTAGCAGCACCCAACAGCAAGATGGGCTGGCCAATGTCGCGGGTACGCTGACGTATATGGCACCCGAATTGCTGGACGGCGTGCCCGCTAGCGAACAATCCGACCTGTATTCGCTGGGGGTCATCGCCTATGAGATGCTCACCGGGTACAAGCTCTTTCAGACGGAATCCCCCACCGCGTTGATCCGCCAGAAATTGGACGCGGAATATGATATGTCGCTCTTGGAAAATGCCAACTTGGCGGCGGTCGTTTGGCGCCTCATCTCGCGCGATCCGCAATCGCGCTACGAGACCGCCCAGCACGCTATTATAGAACTCTGCCGCGCGGTGGAAGCGCCACCGCCCGCCGAAAGCATCGCCATCCGCGAGAGTTACCTGCAAGCCGCGCGCTTCGTGGGGCGCGACGACGAACTCAATATCCTGGCGGACGCCTTGCAGATGGCCACCACAGGCCGGGGCAGCGCGTGGTTGGTGGGGGGCGAAAGCGGCGTGGGGAAATCCCGCCTATTGGATGAACTGCGCACGCTGGCCCTCGTAGAGGGCGCGCTGGTGCTCAAAGGCCAGGCGACCATGTCGTTGGGCACGCCCTTCCACATCTGGCGCGAGCCGCTGCGGCGCCTGGTGTTGCATACAGGACTCAGCGACGAAGAAGCCGCCATTTTGCGCGACCTCATCCCGGATGTCGAGGCGCTCGTGGGGCGGTCCATCCCCGAAGCCCCCAGCCCCGAGGAGAGTCGTCAGCAGGTGTTGGCGCAAACAATTGTGGGGCTTTTCCAGCGCCAGCGCGATCTCGTCGTGTTATTGTTGGAAGATTTGCATTGGACGGTCGAAAGCCTGCTGCCCTTGCGCTTGCTAGTGGAGGTGTTGGATGACCTGCCGCTGTTGATTATCGGCAGCTTTCGGGATGACGAACGGCCCGGCTTGCCCGCCGAACTGCCCGCGATGCAACTCCTACGCCTAGAACGTCTGCGCACCGAGCATGTCGCCGCGCTGAGCGTCAGCATGTTGGGCGAAGCCGGACGCCTGCCCCAGATCGTTAATTTGCTGCATCGCGAAACCGAGGGCAACGTCTTCTTTATTATCGAAGTCGTGCGCGCGCTGGCCCAAACCGCGGGCAGCCTACAAGATATCGGCTACCAAACCTTGCCCGAAAACGTCTTTGCGGGGGGCGTGCGCCAAGTGGTGCAACGACGCCTGGCTAAGCTGCCAGACGAAGCCTGGCACCCGCTGGCCTACGCGGCGGTGGCGGGTCGCCAACTCGATTTGGCCGTGTTGCGCTATCTGCTACCGAGCGCAGATTTTGATCGGTGGCTGGCCATTGCCGCGAATGCCGCCGTGCTGGAAGCCGACGAAGACCATTGGCGCTTCGCGCACGATAAGCTGCGTGAGGCCATGCTCGCGGAACTGGGCACAGCGCAGCGCCAAACAATGCACCAAGAAATCGCCGAAGCCATCGAGGCCATTTACCCCTATGATCGCTCCCGCGCGGCAGCCCTAACCCTGCATTGGGGCGAAGCGGGCAATCACGAGGCCGAATATTACTACGCTAATGTGGCCGGACAATACGCGCTGGCCATCGGCGCCTACCGCGACGCGCTCATGTTCTTCAACCGCGCCTTGCTGCGCGCCCTAGAGCTAGCATTGCACCCCGTTGATCTGGCCATGCTAGAACAAGAAATTGCCGAAGCGCATTGGTCTTTGCACGATACCGAACTGGGGGTGCAGCATAGCCTGCGTGCGCTCGCTTACCTGCGGCGCGATATCCCCCTGACGGATAATATCTTGCTGCTGAGTAGCCAGGAGCAAACTCTGTGCGAGCAACTGCGCCAGCACCCCGCCCCCACGGAAGACGCCCTAGCGGATTTTTCGCCCGAAACGCGCCTAGCCGTGGGGATCATCCAGGCCGCGTATGCGCTGGGCAAAGGGGATTGGGCAGCGGCGAGAATGTTGTTTGACGACTTAGGCGATGATACATCCCTGATATTGGCCTTGCGCGCGGAATGTGACTATTTCATGGGCCAGTGGGAAACCGCCCACGCGACATTTTCGGCCCTGGCCACCCAGCCCGATTATCACGCCTGGGGCGCGTTGGGAATGGCGCGTTGTGCCCTGGCACGGGGCAACCCGGCGCAGGCGCGCGAACTTGCCCAGCAAGCCCACGCGACGGACGGGTTACTGCGCATCCTGTATGATGGTGTATGGCTGGGGTGCGCCCTGGCCGAGGATGACTTATCCGCCGCCGCGCCGCATGGCGACGCCTTACGCGCTGTGGTCGAAGCTGACGCGCCCGCTGTGTTCAACCTGACGGAGTGCTATGCCTGGCTGGCGGATTATCACTTGCGCTTATGGGGCCAATCGGGGGACGAGGGCGACAAAGCCACCGCGCGGGCGACCTTACGCCATTTACAACGCTTCGCGCAACTGTACGACCTCAGCCGCCCCCTAGCCTGGCTCTACCAGGGCGAGTTCTCGCGCCTGAATGATGCTTTCGAGCGGGCCGAGCGTAACCTGCGCCAAGCCTGGCAAGAGGCCGAAAGCCTGGATGTCCCGTATTATCGCGCCCATGCGGCCTATCACCTGGCCCGGCTATTGCCCGCTGGTGATGCCGAGCGCGCGACCTTGCGCCAGCAGGCCATCCAACTTTATGATACACTCGGCGCGGCGTCTGCCGCCGAAGCGGCGCGAGCCCTGGCCGTCTGATGCTGGGCCTTTAATCGCGAAAACGAACCCAATCCAACGCGAGGCTCAGCGGGCGGGCATCTGGCGAGAGTCCCCGTGCAGCGGGGCTTTGTGGCGGGGGATAGTCCAGGCGCAGGCGGCGCGAGCCATCCTGCGGGGGTAAATCCGGCGGCAGGGGGACTTGCACGGTCTGGTAACCCGCCGTCGGTGAGATAACGAACGTCCCTAACTCAAGCTCATCCAACCAAATAGTCAGGCTCTGCGGCTCGGCAAACCCCAATACATTTATTTCGAGCATCGCCGGGGGCTGGTCGGGGAAGTCGATAAACAATTCGGCACTGGGGGCGGTGCCCATCCAGCGCGCGCGCGGCCCGCCGATAACCTCGGCACCATGAAAACCCGCGCCCAGATAGCGCTCATCCCCCGGTGTGCCGATGTCAATTTGCTGGGCTGCATTGGCGGGCCAGCGCGGCGGGCAAGCATCAAATGCGGGATGCGCCCGCGTGCGGAAAAAGACCGCATCCCGTTCTACGGTCACGGGACAGAGATAATCCAACGTGTTCAAAAAGCTGATAATCTCCTCAGCTTGGCTAGGGCCGAGATAATCCTGGTAGACATTGATATACCCCACGCCCCACACAGCGATTAATTCGCCCAGTTCCGCGCGGACGTGGTCTTCGTCCAGGGGTCGGAAGCCGCCCAACCAGCCGATGGTCGGATTAAAGAGAAAAAAACCGTACACATCCCCCGGTAAACGCGCGACCAGGCCGTTCGTCGTGCGTTTATGATGATCCAGCGCGTAGAATTGGGCCTCTTGAAAATTCCCATAGCTGATCCAGCCACTCCCCACGGACACGGGCACATCAATCAGGACGTAGTCATCCGGGTCGTTGCGCAAGGTCTGGTGAAAGGCGTAGGGCTGGATGGGCGGCCCGGCCTCGAAAGGCTGCAACGCGCGCAAATTGGCCAGCACCGCCAGCAACAGCAGAGCCGCTCCCCAGACGCGCCACTTCGGTGCCCAGCGCCGTACATAGGGCGACCAGGTGCGCCCTATAAACACCAGCCAGCACAACGCCCCCAAGGCCGCAAAACGCGCCACCGCGCGAAATACGCCGTCGGTGGCCTCGTAGACCAAGCGATAGGGCAACACAACGCGCATGTTGCCAATTTGTATATCGGGGCCGAGCGATAACAGCATCAGCCACGCGCCCAACCCAAACCACACCCAGCGCACCCGATCCTGGGCGGGCACAGCCAGCGAGATGAGCGTCAACGCGCCGAGCAAAATACCCAGCCCATCATCCGTATTGCCGTCGTAGCCCAAAAAACCGCGCAGCGGCAACGCAAAATTGCGCGTACTTTGCAAATCCGCCGGCGAGACTGTGCTGCGGTCAAAGGCCAGCACATCTGGCAAGGGCGCGATAAACCAGCCCAACGCACCGAGCACGACGAAGGGCACGGCCCCCAGCGCCAGCAATCGTAGTCGATGTTGCGGCAGCGTAGCGTATAGCGTCCAGAGCGCGTAGGGTGCCAAGCCCAGCGCCACCACCAACAAGCTCGACCGATCCGTCAGGAGCATCCCCCAGAAAACGACGCCCAGCAGCAACGCAGCAGGCGCGCTACGTGTTAGTGCGATGTGATGCCATAGCGCAAAAGGAACCACGAACCAAAAGCCCGCGACATACTGCGGCAGCGTCATGGCGGCGGCCCAGGTGAAGGCCGGCATCAGGCTCATCCACGCGCCCCCGACCCAAGCCGCGGCAGGCGGCGCGCCCTGTTGGCGCAAAAAGAAATAAGTCGCCACGCCCGTCCAGGCTAGGCCACTCCACAAGATGACGTTCATGGCCACGAAATGATTGGTCAGTGGCTCCACGAGCGCCCATAACGGGAACCAAAATTCCGCCAGGGTGTGCAAACTCAGGTCGATGTTATACGGAAAGAGGATGTAATTGGTTTCGTAGACGCGCAGATCGGATTGGGTCAGGGCCTCGCGCATCCACCAGTAATTCCAATGCGCGTGGTAGTAGTCCGATAGAAACCCTTCGCCAATACCAACATAGCGGTCGATGTTGAGGATCAGGCGATTGAGAACAAGCCCGCTCAGGCCGTAATATCCCAAAACGAGGCTTAAATAGCGTAGCCAACGCGGCAGTGTGTGCATGGTCATCTTTGCGGCGGATAGTAAGCGACGATACGCTGTTGGGCGTCGTAGCCGAGGCGAACGGTCATCACAATACGCCCTATACATCGCGCGCTCAGTGTACAGTATCTGTGTATGCAAAGCAATCGCCCTGAGATAATCCACATGGGCCGCCAGCTTTCAGGCGCGCGTTACATTAGGCTTTTCCAAGGATTTAATTATACCGATTGCGTAACTACTCATGGAGAACGCAAAACAAATCCGTATAAAACCGAGGGCTTAAGCCCTCGGTTTTGGCAGAAAAAACATTTGTGTTTGTTTTGAACTGTCCATCAGCCCTCACCCCAACCCCTCTCCCAAACGGGCTTTCAGCCCTGGGAGAGGGGCAAAAAGTGTCGGTTTCGGGTCGTTTTCCCCCTCTACCAGCCGCAAAGCGGCGTTT
>DAOTVD010000065.1:0-3349 GCA_034437075.1 Anaerolineae bacterium | reverse complement strand
ATATTCGGGATAGGCGGATCGGGCCGTACTTGGAGGTTGTAGATATGGCCATCCAATTCCCACGGAATGACCAATCCTCCCGGCGGCAACTTGACCTCTTTTTCGCCCCATTGATCGACCATCCACTTATGCGGATCGTCCGAGTGGCGATACCAACCGATATTGAATTTTTCGGCTAACGCACTCGATATACCCCGTTGGGCCAGGTACTCATGTGCCTTCGCTGATCCCTTAAGCCCATAGTCGATGAATGCCCGTGCGCGCGTTTGCCAAGCATCGCTATCTGAGGCGCGAATCCGTTCTGGTTTTGGTTGAGGGGGTGTATCCGTGGGGCGTGCGAGTTGCTGCGGTGGCGCTGTGGTCGTATCGCTTTTCAAGCCCCATTCCGCTGCGATGCGTCGAATCGCATCTGCTGCTGTGCCGCCACGCTTGTAAATGTCCAGGTCGATGACCGTCCCATCAAGCATATCGCGCGCGGCGTAGTCGATAGCCCAACCGAGTCCCCACCCACTTCCCGGATAAATGGCCAGTGAGTCATTGCCAATTTCCCGATAACTATTGCCTGTGCGTTTTAGCGACATACCCAGCATCCGCTCGGCGTGTTCAACGATACATACTTTTTGCTTGATCTCATTCGCTAGCATGATGCTTTTCCTTTTTCGTAACAAATTCCGTGACAAAGTGACAAACGTGACAATCAGTGCAGAAAGTTAGGGGCATGAGTGAGGGTAAAATTGGTTTTATAAAATTTAGTGATTCTATTGTCACTTTTGTCACGCCTGTCACTAAATAGATTTTTTGAGCCATTATGAACTCTCCTGAGTAGTTCCGGGTGACAACAGCCCAACGCCGACATGAAAGCGCTTGCTGTTACTGCGTTGTTGGTCGCCAAAACGTTTTTTGAGTTTATCTCTAAATGCACTGCGGTTTAGCCCCCCGCCCCATGCTTGGAAAGCATCCCATAAGGGAGTGGGTTCGGCTTTCGCGTCTGGACTCAGGACACAACAATCGGCTAAGAATTTCTCGAAGACATCTTCATCGGCGCGGTACTCATCCGTTGCGGAGGTCACTTTTTGCGGTTTCTTTAATCCTTGCTCTTGGTACGCTATAAATCCGCGCACGAGCCAGGCCAAAATACCCGTGGTTTCTTCAGCTAGCCGTTGCTTTAGTTGTGGGTCGCGTGGCCGTTCGTTCGGCTTGTTGGGGTCGGGATGCTCTACAAAGCGCTTGACCATCTCCACCAATACCAGCCGATCCCACAGAGCCGCATCGCCGCCAGCTGGGATGCGAGGCCGATGATTGGTCAACAAGAACAACGTATGCGTAACATCAAAAGTCGTTTGGCCTTCATACAGGTTGCGAGCTGATATTGTGCCTCCACCGGTGATAAGCTTCACTTGTGAAGTATTTAGTCTGGCTCCTCGCTCACTTTCGCTGACCCATACCAACCGCTTGCCGTGTAAATCCATCAAATGAGGTGTTGCGCCGCTGCTCTCGTTTTTACCTTGGTGCATGAGAATGGCATTGCTGCCAGGGCTGGCAAGGTTGGTTCCCAACACACGGCCCAGGGTTTCGAATAAGGTGTCTTTACCGTTGCGTCCCTCTTCGCCATAGAACACAGGGAGGATATGCTCAGAAGTTAGACCACTGAGGCTATAGCCTAGCAAGCGTTGAATAAAGCCGGGCATGTCGGGTTGATCGCCGAATAGCTCATCGATGAACTGTTCGAAGCGTGGCGCGGGGGCGTCGATACCCTCCCAACGCACGGGGGCGAATTTGCGCAAGTAATCTTGTGGGCTACCTTGGTTTATTTCCCCCGTGCGCAGGTCAATAACGCCATTTTCGACTGGCAAGAGATAGGGCTTGTTGTCCCATTCCCCGGTAAACTGTAGTTCACTCGCCGCCAGTTTCAAGACGGGCTTAGCGTTATGATAGCGACAGAGCGCCTGCGCGCGTCTCTGAAAGTATTGTTGCTCCGTGATCAGAGATTTGATGGCTTCTTTATTGGCTTCTGCGCCCTTTTGAGACAACTCACGTATTTTTTCTGTGACGAATTGCACGGCCTCAAAATATTGCCATGATAACTGCCGCATGACCACATTTACTAAATAACCACTTGTATCTTGCTTCCAAACATTGCCGGCCCAGAAGTACCAGGTTTTCGCAGTGGTATCGTAAACCACACGCCCCTGATACATGTCCGCGAATAATTGCGAGTCACCTTCATCAACGAGCCGAGCCGCTTCTCGGATTGCATCTATCCCGACAAAGGAAAGGTGTTCAAGTTTAGACATAGCAGGTGTTCCGATATAACGCTTCATTTTGGGATTAGAGCGTAGCATGTCATCAATGATCCGCGCCATGGCTTGTGGGCCTTTACCGCGATGCTCGTATATGGCTTGTAAATGCGGTTGCCAGCCATCCGTCTTTTGGGGGTCGGGTGGCGTTAATGTGTTCGGCTGATTGCGTGCTGTTTGGATGTATTCGGTCAAATACTGTGCATCTGGCTGGATGTTAGTTACATTTGTGGCTGTTCCCATGGTAGTACCTTCCGTTCACTAAATCCCTTTTGAGGACTGCTTGGTGTATAATGGTTGTGCTATTCGAAATACGAATGCGCGGCTGAGCGCAGGCCCACGTTATCCAAATTTCGTGGGTTTTCGCTTTTCAGAATAGACATAACCTGTTATGCTTTCTATCTAGGCAACTGAACTTTTTGGAAAGATCACAGTTGCTAGCGGCGGGCCACTCAGTATAGGGTGGCCTTTACCACTTTTTACTATAAACTCCATAGTACACCATATTTGTCAAAACTCCAAACCTGCTATCTAGGGCAATTGCATATGGCTATGCTGAACATAAAACCTTTAGCAAGTAACCCTCATCCCATCCAGCGTGCTTCCGCTTGGCTTTGATGCCAACATTCAAAGTGACTACTCAGGCAGGGCAACAGGCATAAACGGATTGCCGGCCAAGGCATCATGGAGTGCTTGCATGACATCATGGCCTTGTTTTCGCGTATCCCCTCAATAGCTAGCGGTAGCCACTGGCCACGACGCGCTCAAGTTTAGGGAGGCGGCGCGTAATCGAATAAGCTCTGTCAGTGGCGGGATGCCCCCTTGGTTCATGAGCCGATCGCGCAGATAATGGAAAAAGCTGATATCGAGCGCTTGTGTCGTAGCCGCCAACGACATGAAGGTGTCCCAAGCCCGCAAGCCCTGTTCAGAGTTGGGTCCATAGCTGACGCGGCGTTTGCAAACCCGTCGCCGTGCCCCTAGCTCGGCAGGATTGTTGTGCAGGGGGATTTCGGGATGGTGCAAGACCATCAGCAATTGCGCTTTGTGAGCTT
>DAOTVD010000064.1:0-4709 GCA_034437075.1 Anaerolineae bacterium | reverse complement strand
ACCCTTCGCGTAGGGCCAACATGCTTTTCTCGGCGGTGCGGATGTTGCGGCGCTTGTTGCTGGCGAAGCGCGCGAACAGCGCATCTGGTTCGGGCGTCAAGTCTAGCTCGGAGATGTGATTTTGCACAACGGGCTGAAACGCTTCATGGTCGAGCGCCGCGCGCGGGCGCAGTTCCAGATAGGCATAATCCCCGGCGCGGGTCGCGTCGATGGCGGCGTCTAGCATGGCCTGGCGGGCGGCGGCGTCCTCGGCCAGGATGGGCACGCAATGACTATAGGGCAACCCGACCAGGCGACGCCCTTTCAGGCGACCGTGTACGCGCGCCAGCGGCAACGCGCCGACGATCTGCCCATCGCGCCGCGCGACCAACGAGGCATCACTATACCCATAAGTCGCGCGCAGAATCTGCGACCAAGCGGGGGTATGATAGGGCGTGGCGGCGGGGTGCGCGCGTAAAAAGGCCGCGTAATCATCCGGTGATACGTCTTGGCGGGGGCTGATGGTTAGCATAAGGCGTCAGTATAGCGCAAATGGGACGGGATGCAAAAATCGCGTAAGAACTTTGTAAACAGCGTCTTGGAATGTGAGCATAGCCATCTGCGCGCGTGTTATACTGTGGACATTATGATTATGCTACCCGATTATCGCGTGCGCCAACGCGATTATCTTTTGAATATCTCCCGCGCGTTGACCGAACAACTCGATACGCGCGAAGTTCTGCGCCGCGTGCTCGAAGCCTCCGCCGCGATGCTCTCCGGCGAGATTGGCCTCATCGCGCTGCGCAACGAGGCAGACGTGCTAGAAGTGCAGGCCGCCTATGGCCTAGAAGCCGACCAGATCGGCTATTTTGATCCGTTGATTGATGATCTTCAAAATGTGGGCGTGGATGCCGAACGCATGAATCTACGCGCGCGCCAGATCGCCAAATTGCTAGACATCCCCCTGCGGCAAGTCGTCGCGCTGCCGCTGACCCTGGCGGGCGAAGCGCCCCTGGGGCTGATTCTGGTCTTCCGCAGCTTTAGCGGCGTTACGACTGACAACGACCGCCAGATTTTGCAAAGCTTCGCCGACCAAGCCGCGATTGCCGTGCAAAATGCGCGTCTCTACGCGACCGTAAACAGCGAAAAACAACGCCTGTCCGCCATCCTAGAACACAGCGCGGACGGCATCATGATCCTAGACCACGACCGGCGTATTTTGCGCTTTAATCAAGCCCTGGCCCAACTGACGGCCTGGCAACCAGATATGGCCATCGGGCGCCTGGATACCGAGGTGCTACGCTGGCAGCAACGCCAATCTGATACTGATCTGGACACCATGCTCGCGGGCGATTGGCCGCCCGACCAAACGCTTTACATGGAAGGCGATATCGAACGCCTGGATGGCTTGAGCGTTAGCATCGGTGTGACGTATGCCCTGCTGCGCCGCGACGATGGCCGCCCGGCGAATATCATCGCCAATGTGCGCGACATCACGCATTTTCGTAAAGCGGACGAGATGAAAAGCACGTTCATCTCGGTTATCTCCCACGAATTGAAAACCCCGGTCGCGCTCATCAAGGGCTACGCGGGCACCCTGCGCCGCAAGGATGCCCAATGGGATAAACTGGCTTATGACGAGGCGCTAAGCGTCATCGAAGACGAAGCCGACCGCCTGACCGGGCTCATCGAAAATCTGCTGGCGGCCACCAAGCTCCAAGCCGAGGGCATGCGCCTACGTCTAACGGACATCCACCTGGGCGAATTGGCCGAACGCGCCGCCGAGCGCTTTGCCACCCAAACCGACCAGCACACGCTGCACTGCGCTATTGACCCCGACTTACCCTACATCCAAGGCGATGAAACGCGCTTGCGGCAAGTGCTAGATAATTTGCTGTCGAACGCGATTAAATATTCGCCCCAAGGCGGCGCGATTACCGTGCGCGTGTGGGCGGACGCTGCCGAAGCCTATGTCGCTGTCTCGGATGAGGGCATCGGCCTACGCCCCGACCAGCTAGAACACGTCTTCGAGCGGTTCTATCGCGCGGATGCGGCCCTGACCAGCACCACGCAGGGGACGGGGCTGGGGCTCTTTTTGGCGCGCGCGGTCGTAGAGGCGCACGGCGGGCGCATCTGGGCGGAAAGCGATGGCCACGGCAGCACCTTTACTTTCAGCCTGCCCCTAGAAGGGTAAGGCTTCTCCAGAAAAATAATGGTAACTACTCATGGAGAACGCAAAACAAATCCGTATAAAACCGAGGGCTTAAGCCCTCGGTTTTGGCAGAAAAAACAGTTGTGTTTGTTTTGAACTGTCCATCAGCCCTCACCCCAACCCCTCTCCCAAACGGGCTTTCAGCCCTGGTAGAGGGGCAAAAAGTGTCGGTTTCGGGTCGTTTTCCCCCTCTACCAGCCGCAAAGCGGCGTTTGGGAGAGGAGGATTAAGGGGGTGAGGGGGAAAAATTGGCATAGCCTGAGCAGTTACAAATAATGTATCTATTCACCTATCTCTGCAAAGTAGTCGCTGCGGGAAGTGCGCCATCTGTAGAGGCGAGGTGGGCCTCGCCCCAACAGTAGCTGCACACCTAACCGCGCCACGCCCTTACAGACTGGTACGCAGGGCGGCTATTACCCAATCGTGTTGATGGAGATCATGTTCCCCTGGGCCATCATGGCCGCCACGCTCACCTGCTGAGCGATGACGCCCGCCACTTGCGAGAACGCCTGCCCGGCGGGGCTTTCGGGCGCGGTGACGACCACCGGACGCCCCGTGTCGCCGCCTTCGCGCACCCGGGCTTCCATGGGGATGCGCCCCAAGAAGGGCAAGCCGCGTTCTTCCGCGAAGCGTTCACCGCCGCCCTGGCCGAAGAACTCCCCAGCCATGTTTTCTAGCACGCCCAGCACATGCACATTCAGTTTTTCGAACATGCCCACCGCGCGGCGCGCATCGCTCACGGCGACCTCTTGGGGTTGGCTGACGATGACCGCGCCCGTAATCGGCACCGACTGGGCCAGCGACAATTGCGCGTCGCCCGTGCCCGGCGGCAAATCCACCACCATGTAGTCCAGTTCGCCCCATTGCACATCCGTGAAGAATTGGCGGATGGCGCTATGCAGCATCGGCCCGCGCCAGATCATCGGCGTGTTGGGGTCGGCCAAAAAGCCCATGCTCATGACTTTGACGTTATAGGCTTCGAAGGGCACCATTTTCTGGTTGTCGCCTTCGCCCACCACGCGCGGACGAGCATAGCCCAGGCCCATCATGGTGGGGATGTTCGGGCCGAGAATGTCGGCATCTAACAGGCCGACCCGCGCGCCATGGTCGGCCAGGGCTACGGCCAGGTTGGCCGCCACGGTGCTTTTGCCAACACCGCCCTTGCCGCTAGACACCGCAACAATGTTCTGGATGGGCATATTCAGGTTACCGTGCAGGCCACGCGGCACTTTGGCGTCCCAGGTGATTTTTACACGCTCGATGCCGTCTAAAGGCAGCAGCACTTCTTCGCAGCGCTGGATGAAGTGATCCTTCAACGGGCAGGCGGGGGTGGTCAACACAAAGCGAAAGCTCGCCACGCCGTCTTCGATGGTCAAATCTTGCACCATATCCAGCGAGACAATGTCGCGTTTCAAATCGGGGTCAATCACCCCACAGAGGGCCTGGCGAGCTTGTGCGATGCGATCTTCAGACATGCGCTTTCCTCACAATTTTTATCATGTCAATTTGGTTTATTATAGCAGATGGGCAGGGCGGGCTACATGGCCAAGGCGGGGAGATTAGCAGACGGTAATGGGGCGGTCTGATGACCGAAGGAGATTATAGGCAACACAGCGGGCTTAGTGACCACGCCGCATACGCAGGTAAAACGCAGCCTGCCGGAAGCCTTCCAAATCCATTTGTTCAGTGGGCAGCAACGCGGCGCGGCGGCGCTGTTCGAGCAAATAGCGCAAGCGGCGGATGCTAGCGGGCGGTAAATTCAACGCGGCGAAATCTTCTTCGCTTAGGGGCGCGGCGAAAATATCCAAAGGATCGCCCTCGGTAACATAACGATGCGTCATGCGGTCATAATCGGGCATACGACCTCCTTCAAGAATAATAAAAATTAAACAAGTTAAATATATTTTACTTTTAATCGTTTGGTGTGTCAAGTGAGGCGGGCAGCGTAAACCAGAATGTGCTGCCTTGGCCGGGGGTGCTCTGCAAGCCGACCGTACCACCCATGTTGTGTACCAAGCGCTGCACAATCGCCAGCCCCAGCCCACTATTGGTGCTATCCGCCGCGCCGCCGCTGAAGAACATATCGAAGACGCGCGCTTGCTGGTCGGGCGGGATACCCGCGCCATTGTCCGTGACGCTATAGCGTACCTGCGCGCCCTCGACGGCCCCCGTGATGGTGATGCGCGGCTCGGTCTGTTCGGCGGGCATGTATTTGGCGGCGTTGTGGGTCAAGTTGCTGAAAATCTCTTGCACCCAGGCAGCATGCCCCCGTGCGCGGGGCAAGCGCTCGGGCATGTAGACCAGCACCCCTTGCGCGCGCATGAACGACATTTGCAAATGGATGACATCCTCCACCAGCGGATGAACGTCCAGGGCTTCGAGCGGTGCAGCGCTTTGGCGCGCGGCGGCCAGGCGCAGCATCTGATCGACCATAGCGGCCATGTTATGGGCATAATCTTCGATGGTGCGCAGGGTATCCTGCCCGGCTTCCGATAGCACATCGCGTTCATCATCCGCC
>DAOTVD010000063.1:0-9926 GCA_034437075.1 Anaerolineae bacterium | reverse complement strand
GCTTTTGTCGAAAAGGATACCGTCTTGATTTTACCCCCCTCTAGCTCCCCCCGAATTCAGGGGGAGAACTTACTCGTGCGCATAATAGCCCCTCCCTGAATTCGGGGAGGGGGATGGGGAGGGGTAATTATTTTTCTGGAAAAGCCTAAGTCAAACCAATAACACGAATCAGGAGAGACAATCAGCGATTATGGTAGGGTGTTCGGCGCGAGATTCGTCTCGTTTTGGGCGCGTGGTGGCCCCACGAGCCAGGTTATACCAAATTTAACCTGCACCAGCCCTGCACCTTGTTATAAATGCACGGGGAGCCGGATTTTGTGGTGCTGAGTGGGTGTCACCATCGCCGCATCAGTGGACGGCATACCCCGCGCACACCACGTTAGTCGCGGCCTGGAGCGGCGAAGCCGCGCCGCAGGCGCGTCTTGGGGTGGGCGAAGGCATGGATGAAATCCACCGCTGCATCATCGCCCGCGAAGGTGCGCTCATCGGTACGCTGGCGGGTCGCTACGCCGCGTTCGTCTACTTCCACCAATTCGCGGAAGACCCGCGCGAGAATGGCGTCTTTGGCGTCGGGGTCGCCGGGTAAGGCAGCGAAAGGGGCCTCGGCGCGAGCACCAGCACGGTTAAGATTATCATGAGGCGTGATTTCATCTGGGTTTATTATCCTTCAGTCAAATGTCTTCTAGGAAACCGCAAGCCCGCCAGAAACGTCCGGCTGGCCTGCGGTTAGGTGCTATAGTAGCGTTCAGGAAATCAGCGGTTTATCGGGCCATAGCTCATGCATGGACTTGGGTAGCATGGACTTGACGTCATCTAGTTCGCCAGCGGTGACGTGCTTTTGCAGCACGCTGAAGAGCGCGCGCAGCACCAACCCCGGATCGCTGCTGATGTCGCGGTCGATGGCATCGCCCAGGTAGGCCGCCATCTGGTCGTAATCATTGATCTTTAGCGGCTTGTCCGCCGGGTGCCAGCCTTCGTAGAAGATGCCACGCACCAACATGGGCAACTGGGCGCTAAAGTTCGCGTTTTCTTCCACGGTCAGGCGGTCGCGCAAGAAGTGCAACCCGGCACGCAGCACGTGATAGGCATCTTGGCGGTCGGCGGGCCAGGCCAGCGCCGCTTGCATGTCGTTGACCCATTCGTCCGTTTTATGAACCGTTGTTTCAAATGTAGGTAAAGTCACGTCAACCTCCTTCAAGGGGTTATATTGGGCTTTGCGATAATGTTTATTCGCGGCGCCAGGTGGCAGTGTCGGCGATGAGGGCATAGTCGCCCGCGCCATAATCCGCTAGGGCCGCGTTGTTCAGGTCATGACCTAACCGCGCTTCTAGGGTCGGCAGATCGAAGGGGATCAAGGTGCCGGTGGTGGTCACGGCCAGGCCGTTGTTGATGTCGATACGAAAGCCGAAGCGCGTATCTGGTACGACGACGAACCGCGCAGGTGCGATGCTGATGCTAAAGGGCACGGTGTCGATGATCTCGAAGGCATGCGCGGATTGAATATCGGCTGAACCGCTAACCGTCACGATCTCGTCGGCATACACGCCGGGGTCGGACTCGAAAGCCAAGATGGCTGGCTCGTCATAGATGATGGTATCGGTGGTATTGACTACGGAGGTCGCCACAATGGCATAGTCGGTGATGTCGTAAGCAGTCAACGCGGCCTCGTTCAAGTCATAGCCGACTTGCGCTTCTAGCGCGTCGATGTCGAACGCCTGAAATTCGCCGGTGACTTGCACATCACTGCCATTGTTGACATCAAGGGTGAAGCCAGCAGCGGTGTCGGCCAGCACCAGCACATTGGCCGGGCTCAGGTCAAACGGTTCGGGGTTCAGTATCCGAAAGGCGTTGGCGGACTCGCTGTCAGCTACGCCATTCACGGTCACGACCTCGTCGCCTGGCGGGCTTGGGCATATGTAGCGCCTGCCAAGGCGAATACCGCCAGGGTCAATATAAAAATGAGCCCCATCGATAGTCTTTTCATGTTCTATCAGCTCCTATCTTTTTTTCATTTGCGCTGTGTCAGGTAGTATACCCTGCTAATGGATTGTCCTCATGCGTCTCGCGAACCAGCTTATCGGTGGCCAGGTGGGCCATTTGGGTGTGTGCTAATGCGCTAGCGCATCATATAACCCTATGAGCTTGAACGGAAATGGGTCTTTCGGTCACTGACAAAGGCACTTGATTTCGGTAATGTAAGGTCAGTTAGTAGGGCTAAATGGACGGCTCATGCATCATGAGAAAGGTAAAAAGCAGCACCCTTACCCATTTAACCCTCCTCAGCAGTGGTGTCCAGGGGCTGATGAAGCGTCGCTTGGTTAGCCTTTTGGTCTACGTATAGCAAATGATGGAATGTAGTGTAACGGTAACCTCAAAAAATATTGCGACATCAAATAGACGATTTTTGATCACCATGAAAGGTTTTTTCCATGAGGTTTCGCTGGCCGTTCACTTACATCATCGTGGGGTGTACATTGATCACGATCGGGTTGTTGGTCTTTCCCGACCATAGCCCAACACGCGCGCAAGAGGGTGATGGCGTCCCGCCCACCACCGCCGACCACAGTCAGTACGAGATTTTGCAACAGGATTTCGAAACCGGCCCCGATGTCACCGAAGCGTGTCTGACCTGCCATAACCAGGCTGACGCGCAGTTCCACGCCACCGTTCATTGGAATTGGGCGTACGAACATCCCGAAACAGGCGAGCAACTCGGAAAACGCCACCTCATCGACAATCATGTGCTTTCGATAACGGATAATGAAGCCTATTGCGCGACCTGCCATAACGGCTATGGCTTTGATGGCCCGGATTACGACTTCGAAGCCAGCGTGAATATCGACTGCCTAAGCTGCCATGATACGACGGGCGAATATGAAAAGCTCCCCGGCGCAGCGGGCCACCCTGCTTACGAACCGACCGAATACCCACCCGGCAGTGGCACTATCTGGGAGCCACCCGACCTGACGCGCATTGCGCAGAACGTTGGCAGTACCAGCCGCCAGAGTTGCGGATCGTGCCATTTTGGCGACCGGAACGTTAATCCGTTTGTTCACGGCAGCTTACCCGCTGCCCTGGGGGATGACCCTTCGCCGGAATTGGACGTGCATATGGGCACAGACTTTCTGGATTTCTCTTGTGCAACTTGCCATGAGCCACAGCAACATGATTTCATAAGCAGCAACTACTATCCGGTTTCGGCCCGGGATATGCGCGATAGCCATATGGTACAGGCCACCTGTGTGAATTGCCACGACGCTGACGACGTCCACGATGACCGCTATCTGACCCAACATACCGAGCGCATCGCTTGCCAGACCTGCCATGTGCCCAGCTACGCACGTGGCGAGCCGCAAATGGTACGCTGGGATTGGTCGGAGGCGGGGCGCACGGACGAGGATGGGAACCCGATTGTAGAGCGCAACGAGGATGACTTGTTAGTCTATCACGGGCATTATGGTGCATTTGAATGGGATCAGGACATCACGCCGCGCTATGTTTGGTTCAACAGCATTATCACCTTCACGACCGTGGGCGAGGAGATCGACCCTAATGGAGTAGTGCAGGTCAACCAGTACGAGGGCAGCTACGAGGATGGCGAATCGCTGTTGTGGCCCTTGCGCGTCTATGAAGGTGTACAGCCCTACGACACCGAAAACAACATTCTACTGGCGGTCAATCTCTATGGCGAGGAAGACGACGCTTTCTGGCAGAACGAGGACTGGGCAGCCGCCCTCGACAGCGCCATGCAATCGGTTGATGCGCCTTATAGTGGCAACTATGGCTTTGTAGAAACAGAAATGGCCTGGCCGCTTAACCACATGGTGGCGCCTGCCAGTGAGGCCCTGGCCTGTGCCGAATGTCACCAGCAAGACGGCATTTTGGCGGATCTCAGCGGTGCGTATGTGCCGGGCCGAGACCGCAACGACGTGATCGACCTAATTGGGCGGTTGCTAGCAGTGGGCGCGGTGGTCGGCGTTGTAGCGCATGGCGGATTGCGCGTGGTGGCTTACCAACGCCGAGCAGATAAAGACGAGGACGAATCATGAAGCGCATTTATCTTTACACCTTGTACGAACGGTTCTGGCATTGGGCGCAAACCATCCTGATTTTTACCCTCATCGGCACCGGATTCGAAATCTACGGCGATTTCAGTTTACTGGGTTTCGAACGCGCGATCATGATTCACAATATCGCAGGCTTCACACTCATCGTCTTGGCACTGTTCACCATGTTCTGGTTTTTTGCCACGGGTGAATGGCGTCAGTTCCTCCCGAACAAGCGCACGGAACGACAAATTTTGCCCTCATTATGGTACGTCTTTGTCGGTATCTTTCGCGGATCGCCGCATCCGATGCGCAAGACGCGCGCAGTAAAGCTCAACCCACTGCAACAATTCGCGTATTTGTCCTTTAAGCTGCTCATCTTTCCGGTGATCGCCACCTCGGGCGTGGTGTATTTCTTCTTCGACTGGTTCGAAAACGAAGGTATCTTCTCGAGTCTGGAACCCATCGCGCTTATTCATGTGGCCGGAGCTTTCCTGCTGGTGACGTTCATCATTATCCATGTGTACATGACCACGACCGAAGGCCGCACGCCACTCTCGAATGTGAAAAGCATGGTCACTGGCTATAAGGAAATTCACCCCGAGGAAGAAGGCCCAGATGAGCCCGGCAAACGCATCTTGGATAGCCCAAGTACGCAATAACGACGAGAGGAGCATACAGCGTGCCACGAAATTGTGAGATCGAACCAGATGCCTGAAGAACATACCGCTTACGACCCACGCGGCGTTAAGCGTTGGGAACGTCTGCAAGCCTGGATCGCCATTCAGAAACTACCTAAGCATTTCTCGACCCTGTTGCCCTTTTTGCTGGGGACGACGATTGCCGATTGGCAGACCGAAACACTGGATATTCCTGTCTTTTTGCTGGCGGCGTTGGTGGGATATTTTTTGACCAATGGAACGTTTATCAGCAACGAAGTCTACGACTACGAGAGCGACAAGGCCAACCTGGCGCGCATCGGCGGCGAAGAACGGGTTAGCTTGACGACCACCGGTGGCTCGCGCGTACTGGTCAAGGAACGCATTGATCGGCGGCATGCTCTCGCCGCCGCAGTGGGCTTTTTCGTGCTGGCGCTCCCGATTCCGGTAGTGCTGCAATTCGGTTTGGGCACAGGCCCGTTGACGATTCCGCTGGGCTTGTTAGGGGTTTTCATCGGTTGGTTTTATACTGCACCGCCGATTGCCGCTAGCCATAACGGTCTGGGCGAATTGTTCATCAGCATTGGGCATATGGGTCTGGTTATTTTTGGGTATTACGTGCAATTGGGAGCCGACTTGACACCCTTCGTCATCGCGCTCCCTTTAGCGCTAGCCACACCTGCGCTAAAGGTGATCCGCGAATTTCCGGATTACGAAGCGGATCGGGACACGGATAAGCGCACGCTAGTCGTGATCTACGGCGCTCAATCCATGGCGCGTGTTTATCTATTGTTGATTGCATTGGCGGTCATAGCATTTATTCCCGGTGCGCTAATCATCCAGCATGTGGCCTATGCGCTGGTGCTGATCCCTATCGGGTTATTGTTGGCCAGTACGCCTGTGATGCTGAACAAGCGTTGGCGTGACCCCAGTAAGCTAGAGCGCGCCGCCGCAGTGGGCTTCATCGGG
The DNA here is from genome assembly GCA_034437075.1 of Anaerolineae bacterium. Lineage (GTDB taxonomy): Bacteria > Chloroflexota > Anaerolineae > Aggregatilineales > J027 > DAOTVD01. Next base: position 4,252 of record DAOTVD010000063.1, on the reverse strand, counting down.
ATGCATCTGATTCACGTAGCGTTGATCCTGGCTATGTTGCTGGGGCTGGTGGTGTAACGGCAAAGGTAACTACTCAGCCCTCACCCCAACCCCTCTCCCAAACGGGCTTTCAGCCCTGGGAGAGGGGCAAAAAGTGTCGGTTTCGGGATCCGGGATAAGTTCGATGATATAGGGCAACCGCGCCTGTTCAGGCCCCACGCTTACCCTGATGCGGCGGCGAGCAACCCCGCGAGCGCGTCCTCCAATGCCAACGAGGAATCCTCAGCGGGGGCGATGCCCAACTGACGGCAAACCTCATCCAGGCGACGCCGCAACTCGGAATTAGTTTGTGGGGCCTGATGCACCAGACCGAGCAACGCGGCAGCCTGCGCGCGGTCGCCAGCCTCCCAGGCCCACCAGGCAAAGCCCAGCAGGCTTTCCAGTAGGATAAATTTTGCAGCGATCTGATGAGCCAAGCGCAGCGCCTCTTGTAAGGTCGTGTAGGCGCGCGGGTCGGCTAAACGCAAGTGAACAAAGCCCAGATGGACATAGGTATAGGCCAGGCCATAAGCATCTCCAAACGGTTGTTTGATAGCGATACTCTCGTAAAAGTATGCCTCAGCATTGGCCAGGTCACCTTCCGCATAGGCCACCATGCCCAGGTTATTGGTGGCAAAGCCCACGGTTTTGGCCTCGTTTTTAGCTTTGCTGCGTACTAGCACTTCCTCAAAATAGCGGCGTGCGCTGGCATAATCGCCTTGCGAATGCGCGAATATCCCTAGACCGTTGAGGCAACCCGTCGTTCCAACGTAATCATGCAACGCAGCGCGCAAATCGTGACTACGTTGCATGTAGGTTGTTGCCTGCGCAAAATCCCCCAGGTTGTAATAGACATAGCTCAAATTATGCAACACCGTGGCGATGATGCGGTTGTCGGAGTTTGGCAAAGTCTGGTATAAGTCTAAGCTACGTGTGTAATACTGCTGAGCTTGGGCGACCTCACCCTGATAATTGCTCACGGCCCCAAGATTGTTCAAAGTAGCCACGATTCTCTCGGTATCTTCCAGGGTTTCGTAGTAGGATAAACATTCCGCCCAAATCGCCCTCGCCTGCACAAAAGCTGCTTGGCGATGGAGGACAATTGCCTTAGTGTTGAGCGCGGTGGCGAGTTGATGCAGATCATCGCGAGCGTGGGCTGCCTGGATAGCACGTTCTGCGACATCCGTTGCTAGCTCATATTCGGCTAAGCGCTCGTGGGCTCGGCTCAGCAACAACAACAAGGGCAAAACGCGCGGGTCATCGCCGGGCAGGTTAGCCAACCCTCGTTGAAGGCGCGTTTTGGCCTGGGGATAGTCCGCGCTGATGTTGACCATATGCCAAGCGACGGGTTCCAGATAGCGCAGGGCCTGGTCGGGGTCGTTGGCGGCCTGCCAATGTTCGTACAGGGCATAGGCATAGTCGGGATGGTCGGGATACACCGCTTCGATGGTCTCGGCGACTTGGCGATGGGCCCCCGCGCGCACGGCTTCCGGCAAGCTTGCGAGAATGGCGCGGCGCAATTTGTCGTGCAAGAACTGCCATTCGCCATCCTGCACATGGATCACCCGATAGTCCGCGCAGGTCATGCGCCAGCGGTCTGGCTCCGGCGTCCAGCGCGCCAACAACGCGCCATCAATGCTGTGCCCGGCCACAGCGACCAGGCGCAGCGGTGCGCGAACCCATTCTGGCAGACGCGCCAGGCGCCGCCGCAACAACGCCGTGATGCCTTCGGTGTGGACATCATCCGGCAAGGCATTGACGTCGATCTGGGCGAGCTTGCCCGCCGATTCGGCCAGGGCGCGCACCACTTCGGTCAGGAAGAAGACATTGCCCTCGGTTTGGCGGGCCAAAAACGCGACTACCTGCGGCGCGGTGCCGCGCTCCCCCAAAACCGCGCGGCTATATTGGGCCATCTCGGTCTGGGGCATGGGCTTCAGCGTTACCTGCGCCGCCCCGGACAGCCTATCGCGCAAACGGGGCGCTTCTTCTTCGCGAAAGGTCGCCACGATCATTACGGGCCAATCGGCTATTTCCGGCAAAAGGGCCTGCAACGGCCCCAGGCTATCCAGCGCCCAATGCAGGTCTTCCAGAATGATGAGCGTGGGCGTGGTGATCCGCGCGCAGACATCCCGAATCGTTTGGGCCAACGCTTGCAAGCGTCCTGGTGAGTCTAGCGGCAGGGCGGGCGGCGTGGCTTGACCGGTCAGGCTATCGACATCCGGCAAGATGGCTTTCAGCGTTCGCCCTTCATGCGGTTTAAGGTCTAGCGCCACCACCATCCCCCGCAACACGTCGCGCCAGATGGCGAAAGGGCGTTGCGTCTCGGCCACGCCTTGCCCGGTCAAGACGCGCGCCCCATCCGCCAGCGCATAGGTGCGCAGTTCACCCACCAGGCGCGTCTTACCGCTGCCGCTCTCGCCGCCCACCAACCAGACCCCCCCGCGCCCCCGTTGGGTGAGGTCAAACAAGCCCGCGCGCAACATCGCGAGTTCATCCTCCCGCCCTACAAACGGCGCAGCGGTGATGAAACTCTCGCGCACGGTATCGGTCTCACCATCCGAGGGCAGACCCAGCCCATTTTGTAAATCGTGAATCACCTCGCCAGGCGTGGTATAGCGCTCTGTTGGATCGGCAACGAGCAAGCGCGCCACCACACCCGCCAAGATGATCCCTGCCCGGCCCGGCACGGCCTCATGAATGGCGAAGATGTCCGGCGTGCTGGCCAGAATATCTTCCATCAGGTACGGCACATGTTGTACATGATACGGATGGCTCCCGGTGAGGGCTTCAAAGAGCATAACCCCCACCGCGTATAAGTCCGATTGGGGGGTGGCGGGCGCATGGCGCAGCAACTCCGGCGCCAGATAAGCTAATGTGCCTCCGCTGGAAGGCGCTTGCGAGAAGTAATGCGCCAGGCCAAAATCCAACATTTGCACCCCTTGCGCGGCGTCCAGCAGGATATTCGTCGGCTTCAAGTCATGATGAATGATATGGTGTCGGTGCAAGTAACGGAGCGCTTGCAAGAGTTGGATGAAAGCCTCGACTTTTTGGGCCAGGCTCGCCTGCTCCAACCCGTTTAGCAGGGAGGGCGCATGGGGGATTAGGTGCATGGTGTAGAAGGGATTGCCGGCGGGGTCGAAGCCGTAGTCTTGCACGTTGATGATATGCGGATGGCGCAGGGCGGCCAGAATGCGAAATTCACGGGAGAGCGCCAAACGCAATTCGGGCGCATCCGCGAGCCAGACACGCTTCAGGGCCACCGTCTCGCCCGTGAGTCGATCGTACGCCTGGTAGACTTCGCCCATGCCGCCTTCGCCCAGCATAGCCCCCAGTTGGTAGCGATTGTTGAGAACGTTGTTTTCGAGCATAGTCTCATCACTTGACCTTATCATCGGGTGTCAGTCTAGCACTAAGGCCAGGCTATGGTAAAGCGCGCTTAGCAGCCAATTGATGTTCACGGTTTTGCTATAGAGAGAACGACTGTAAAATTGCCTTGAGTTAAAATTGATTAACCTTTAGGCTCTCTGATGTGCATTTCGTCATCAGCACCCACCCGGAAAAGCTCCCAGAGTTAAGGTACTCGCCCCATGCTCCCCACACTCTACTACGTAGCTGTCACAACATCAGCTTGTATTCTGGCCGCCTTGAGCATTTTCACCTGGACACAACGTCACCGTTCGGGGGCATGGCCCCTGCATTTAATCATCACGGGCTATATGTTCGCGATGTTACTTCACTCACTGAGCCTGATCAGCAATACAGCAGAATTGGTGTTGGAATTTAATCTGGTCGCCGAACTCGCCTATCTGACACATCCGGTGCATGTACTGTGGCTTTCGCTGGCTATCCAACAGCGCGATTGGCGGCCTGCCCGCATCATTATTCCCTTATATGCGCTTGCCCTGGGGCTAGTGGCGGTGGTCTGGACAAACAACGCTCATGGCTGGTTTGTGGTGGATTACAGTATCCATCAGTTTGGTGAGTTTTCTCTTTTGTCGCGTTCTTTAGGTTGGTGGTACAACATTACCAGTATCTTTGCTGTGATAACCCAATTCACAGCGATAGGTATTCTCTTGGTGGGCATTCGTAGCGCCAAGGGTCGGCTACGCCGCCAACTCTCTTTGATTCTACTGGCAATCACCATACCCTTGACGACATTATTCGTTGTGGCTGTGGTCGACGTTGCAGGCGCAGACCCCATCATCCGATACCCGGCACGCATGGGAGCCATGAT
>DAOTVD010000062.1:0-9647 GCA_034437075.1 Anaerolineae bacterium | reverse complement strand
CTATACATCTATGACCAGAATAATCAGCTAATTACCCAAGGGCAGGTAGAACGTGATGGTCGCACCGTTGCGACCCTAGCCCTCGACCCCAGCACCGGTAACTCATATAGCGCGCTTGTCACGTCAGATACACTCCTAAACACCTATGACATCGCATTTGACATTGCTGATAATGCAAACGAACCAGCACGCCTACCTTTGGGTGAAACCGTAAGCGGGCGGATCAATAGCCTCAGTGGCGTGGACGAATGGATATTTGAGGGAGATAGTTCACAACAGTACCAACTGCGTGCCGAACAAACCGAGGGGGGCTTTGATATGGTGCTGCGGCTCTATGCTCCTGGGAATCTGTTTTTGCAAGAATATTCACTCGCAGAATCTGCCGACAGCTTAAATATCGAACAAATTACCTTACCTGTGAGTGGAACATACATCCTGCAAGTGGCCAGGGGTGAAACTGCGGGGCGATCCGCCGAAGGTATTTATGAACTAACTGTAGAGAGCCTCTCGGAATAGGTAGGGTGCTTCGCTAGCCGAGCGACAGCGCACCCAAGAACATGACTTACTTAACGAAGATAAAAAGGAGCCGATACTATTACGGCTCCTTGGATGCCCTGGAGAGGACTCGAACCTCCACCCCGTAAAGGACACGGCCCTCAACCGTGCGCGTCTACCAATTCCGCCACCAGGGCTAGGAGCAAAAATATACTATCTTTCAGCACGCCTGGCAAGGCCGAGCCCTAAAACTGCTGCCTTGAGCTAGAAAGCACCAGCGAAACAAAAGTCTGCTATAGTCTGGAAGTACAAAGATAACATTTGACAGGAGGCGTGTTTTGACGAATCAACATGAGTTGCCTATTTTTCCCCTAAGCACCGTACTGTTCCCGGGTATGGTTTTGCCGCTTCACATTTTTGAGCCACGCTACAAAGACATGATGCATTATTGCATCACTCACAACGAACCGTTCGGCGTCGTACTCATTGACGAAGGCATCGAGGTCGGCGCAGGGAATGCCACCATCTTCGACATCGGCACCACCGCCCACATCACGCAAGTAGATCAGTTCGATGACGGACGCATGAATATCGCCACCCTGGGCATGCAACGCTTTGTTATCCGCGACATCCAACCGGATAAATACTCCTACCTTTCGGCCATTGTTGAAGACTTTCCCTTTGTAGAAGATAGCCGCGATCGCATCGAAGAAGAAGCTGAGCAAGTTTCCAAGCATCTGATGAAGTATCTAAAATTACTGGCTACCATTAGCGATACCGAACTGCAATTGGATACCATCCCCTCGGACGCCACAACAATTGCCTTTCTGACGGCCATCGTCCTGCGTACTCCGATGGAGGATAAACAAGATTTACTCGCCACACCTTCGTTGTTAGAATTGCTAACAAAAGAAGGATCTATACTGCGACGTGAATCGCAAATGATTAGCTTAATGGCCCAACGCAATCCCACTGGGAATGACGGACCAACCACACCGTTCTCGATGAACTAAAGATAATCTGAGGAGACAACATGCGCCTTGTCGTCGATGCCATGGGCAGTGACCATTTTCCTGTACCCGATGTTGCGGGGGCCGTAGAAGCAGCCAATGCGTACCGCGACACCATTATTCTAGTAGGGGATGAAGGTCTTATACGCGAAGAACTCACGAAACATGTCATCACTGACCTAGATATCCATATCCACCACGCAACAGAATACATCACCCAAGATGATTCACCAACGCAGGCCGGGCGCAGCAAGCCGAATTCAACGATGCACATCGGTTGCCGAATGGTTCGGGATGGCGAAGCTGATGCATTCATTACAGCCGGTAACACTGGCGCCGCGCTGGCCATCAGTACCCTCTTTACGCTCAAGCGCATCCCTGGTGTAGCACGCCCAATGCTGACAGCACTTGTCAATCTGCCCGATCATCAACTCATTATGGGAGATATCGGCGCTAATGTTGACTGCAAGCCCGAATGGTTGGTGCAGTTTGCGCAAATGGGCGATATCTATAGCCGCATCGTGCTGGATATTGAGCGCCCACGTATCGGTTTGTTGGCCAATGGAGAAGAACAAAACAAAGGCAACGAGGCCATCAAAGCCGCGTATACCCAGTTACAGCAGACCAACATGAATTTTGTGGGGAACTTTGAACCCAAAGATGCGCTAAATGGCGCGGTTGATGTCATCATTCATGATGGTCTAGTGGGTAACGTGTTTATGAAATCAATGGAGGCATTTGGTTCGCTCGTCTTCAACCTGATACGTAAAGAACTCAGCGCCGATACACGCGCTAAGCTAGGTGGAGCGCTAGGTAAACCGGCGTTCCGGCGTGTATACAAACAAATTGACCCGTTTGAGATTGGGGGCACGCTTTTGCTAGGGGTCGATGGCGTGGTAATTATTGCCCATGGCCGCACCAATGCATTGGGCATGAAAAACAGCATCCGCCAGGCGCGTGAAGCCGTACAAAGTGGCGTTATCACCGCTTTGCACGACCAATTTGCCAAACCAAACTAATTGCCAGGCCGGTTTCCCTTACGCAGAAGGCATCGGTAACGCGGCAATCTGCGCCGCGAGATCAAGGTCTTGCTGCGTGATCCCGCCTGCACTATGCGTGGATAGCGTCAGGGTTACCGAACGCCAGGCAATCGCAATATCTGGATGATGATCGGCAGCCTCGGCGAGGTGGCCAACCGTGCTCACGAAAACCAACGCCGCAGCAAACGAGGGTAGCTTGACCGTACAGGTAATGCTATCTCCCTCGCGTTCCCAACGGGGTAGTGCTTGTAAACCGGTTTCGATTTGTTGATCTGATAGTACATTCGCCATGATTATCTCCTTTTAGCGTGCAAATTCTACATCTAGCGTTGCCTGAGTATTGCGCGCACGGTCACACAACGACCGTCCACCAGCAGCCAGCCATTCTTGCAAACGTGCACTCTGTGAGCGGCCCGCCGTGGCATCTTCATAAATGCCCGCCCCCCAATAATAGTAGCGTTGCGTTTCGTGATACCAAGATGCCGACCCCAAACGAATGCGGCTATGTCCGCCATTATAGCCAGCCAGGGCTAGGCCTGCATGTCCTTGGCTAATATCTAATCCTTCATTTAGATAGTTTAGGCCACGTCGTGCATTATTCTGTATATCTAGCATATCTTCACCGTCATCAAAGTGAAACGGCATCACCTGGAACAACCCTTGCGCGCCCGCGCTGGAAGATACCAAAGGGTCACCACAGCTTTCGATCTGGATCACCGTCGCAATCAAATTCGGGTCAATTTCCCAAGATAGCGCCCATTCTGCAATCAACGGCGCCCAGAATTGTACCTCTGGGGTAAAAATGGGGGAAAGCGGAGCCTGAGCAACCGCTTCACCCCGTGTTGAAGCCACGGTCACCGGCTCGGGACGCTGGATCACCTCGTAAGATACTTCGTCGGTTTCATCCAGAGCCATATAAGCGTTGGTAACGGCCATTGTAGCGATAGCCAGACCGCCTAAACACGCCACCACAAACACGCCAACGGCGGCCAGCCAACGCCAAGAACGACCCTGGAATGTTAACTGGCCTGGGGAAGATGTCTCGCGAACGTTTAACTGGGTAGGTTGTTCGGATGCAGGAATTTTGCGCATGGGTTTTTTCACTCAAGATTACAACATGCAGAACATCAGTTCAGCAGCGGTGTCTCTAGCCTAACAAGTTGTTTGGTCGTGGTCAAGCATAACGATCCGATCCAAAACCGCTAGCGTAACAACGCCATCACTTCGGAACGTAATTGCGCCGAGTTCTTGAAAACACCGCGCGCCGCGATGGTCGTCGTGGTTGCTTCATGCAACTTCACGCCTCGGGAAGACATACACATATGCTCGGCATCATACAAGATGACCATCACCCCCTGGGGCTGCAAAAGCTCCATCAAACGATCTGCCGTTTGCGCGCCGATACGCTCTTGCAATTGAAAGCGCCGGGCGTAAATGTCCAAAATGCGACCCAGTTTTGAGAGACCCAATAAATGTTTGTTCGGCAAATAGGCAATGGCCCCAAACCCAGAAAACGGCGCCAAATGATGGCTACATAAACTGTAGAAACGCATGTCCTTGACCATGACCAGATCAGCACTGCGGCTACTATTGGGGAATACCGTAATTTCATTTTCTGCATCACGCCCGTAACCACTGGCCCAAAATTCCATATAGGCTTTGGCAACGCGCTGGGGTGTTTCCTGATAATTCGGGTCATCCCAATTAACGTTAAACGCATCGAGTAAGTCGAAAATAGCACGCTCTACCCGTGCATATTGTTCCGCATCGCCCGTCAAAACCTCGGTAGCAGGATATTCATCAATGTGGGTGTCATCCAACATCTCAGACCCTGTATAATCAAGTAACGATTGCCCACTCACGACTTGCCCACCAACCACGTTAGGTAAGTTGACGGTTAAGCGTCCGTTTCGCCCATTGGGCTCTATTGGGGCATCGTTCCGGCCATTGCCGTTGTAGTTACTCATGCGTTACTCCTCATCGTTGCAATGAGCTCAGGTGTACAGAAAGGTTATACGCGCTACAGTAGCTATTCTGATGGGTCATTGTGGTGGGCATGATAGCCTTTAGCAAACAGACCAACTTGAGTACTGTGTATGTGATACATTATCATATACGACATCAATCCGGCATATGAATAAGGTGAGCATTAGATAAGGAAGCCCCAAAGTATGGATCAGATCATTGTCAAAAATTTGCGCTTGCGCTGCGAAATCGGGTTCAGCGACCATGAACTCGGCAAAAAGCAAGATGTTATCATCTCGATGACCTTTTTTACAGATTTACGCGCAGCAGGCCGCACCGATAATCCAGATGATGTTTTGAATTACCGAACGGTCAATAAAGCGGTTATCGCCCATGTTGAGTCCTCCTCATACAAAACTGTGGAAGCATTAGCCGAGAGCATCGCCCGCTTAGCGATTCGAGACCATGCGGTGCCACGCCTGCGCGTTGAGGTATATAAACCCGGTGCGCTACGCTATGCCGATACGGTAGGCGTTATCATCGAACGCCAGGCTGAGGATTACATGTAAAGCTATGCAAAACAGTATCACCAAAATTGATCAGATCATTGGAACCAAAGACTATAAACGGGCGCTTGTCATCATCACAAAAGAACTACGCCACACGCGCGCCGCTCAAGATCGCGCCGAATTATTATTTCGACGCGCACATGTGCGGTTAATCGAGGGGCGTCCTGATGAAGCACTTGAAGATATTGAAACGGGCGTAGCACTTTATGACGGCCATATTCCGCAGGAAATTAAAATCTTATGGGCTGATGCATATTTTGCACGCTTCGAGTTAGCAGTGCTGGGTTTCTCTGACCGCCAAGACACTGAGCGAGCCCTCACTTTATACATCGAAGTCTTGGAAGCCGATGCCCAACCAAGAGCCTGGGTATATTTTCAGATGGGGCGCATAAAACTCAGCCACAATGCCACCAGCGAAGCCGAAACCCTGTTTCAAAAGGCGCTTGAAGCACCCGCCGACCCGTTGAGTATTCGCGCCCTGGCTCATGAACGCCTGGGCTTCATCGCCCTCATCGAACATCGCAACCCCGAAAAAGCATTACAACATCTCAACTGGGCGCTCGATCACTATCCCCCAGAAGCCGAACCGGGGTGGGTGATTCAATTATATATTCGCATCAGCCGCGCTCATCTGGAAAATCAAAAGCCCGAAGCCGCACTCAAAGCGGCGCGACGCGCCCTGCGCGATATTCAAAATGGCAGCACAGCCGACCATCGCGCGGCATTGCCCGAAGCCCATATGGCGATGGCCAATGTACTGGCCGTCATGCCTGGCCATGAAGCGGATGCTATTGAACATTACATGCGTTTTTTGCAGTCAAGTAAGCGCCCACCGGGTATCGATGTCACCTGGAGCCAGGTTCACGAAAAGATTGGCCAATTGTCCTTTCAGATCGAGCGCTATCAACAAGCCATCACCGCCTTTGAAAAAGCGTTAGATTTTAACCCATACCATCCGTGGGAAACATCTTTGCGCTACCAACTGGCACGTTGCTTTTACCGCATGCGTGCCTACGAAAAAACATTAGATGCCATTGGTGAAATCGAACGCAACGCATCCGAAGAGAACACTCCGGTAACCGATTGGCGCTGCTTTAACCTGAAAGGTAATGCCTTGTTCGCCTTAGAGCGATATGCCGAAGCAGCGGCTGCCTATCGCGTAGCCCTCGATTTAGCTCCACCAAGTGGCGGGGACATGTTGCAAAAAACCCATATTTACTTACGATTTTCTGAAGAACTATCCCATTCAAACCACTGAAAAATTCACTTTGTGGTACCATTCTATAAATCTCGTGCCGATACTCATAAAAGACGCTCGCCTACAAGGATCGACAATACCATGACGCAATTGCACATTATTGGCGGTGGGCTAGCAGGCACCGAAGCAGCCTGGCAAGCCGCCGAACAGGGCATCCATGTAACCCTTTACGAGATGCGCCCGCACCAGCAAACACCCGCCCATACCACCAATCGCCTAGCCGAGTTAGTATGTAGTAATTCATTAGGTTCCATACTGCCCGATCGGGCGCCTGGCTTGCTCAAAAATGAACTGCGCCGTATGGGGTCTTTGCTGCTGCGCTGCGCGGATGATGCCGCTGTGCCAGCGGGTCGTGCCTTGGCCGTAGATCGCGATGCCTTTGCGGATGCGGTTGAGCAAGCTATTGATCACCACCCGCTGATTACGTTGCGGCGCGAAGAAGTCCAATTCATACCCGCTGAACCAACAATCATCGCCAGTGGCCCGCTGACTAGCGAAGCCTTGGCGCAGGACATTGAAAAGCATGTGGGGGACGAATATTTGTACTTCTACGATGCACTATCGCCCATCGTGAATGCCGAAAGCATCGATATGTCGCTGGCTTTTCGGGCCAGTCGCTATGATGCGGATGCCGATGGCGATTATATCAACTGCCCGATGAACCGGGCAGAATATGAACGTTTTGTCGCAGCATTATTGGAAGCCGAGACGATACAACTTCGCGAGTTCGAAAAAGAAGACCCGCGATTCTTTGAAGGGTGCTTGCCCATCGAACAAATCGCCCGGCGCGGCCCCGACGCTCTGGCCTTTGGGCCGATGCGCCCCGTGGGCATTAAAGACCCGCGCACCGGGCGGCGCCCGCATGCAGTTGTTCAACTCCGGCAAGACAACCTGGCCGGAACGCTATACAATATTGTAGGCTTTCAAACAAACCTGAGATGGCCCGAACAAAAGCGCATTTTGCGCCTGATACCGGGTTTAGAGGCCGCTGAATTCTATCGCCTGGGGCAGATGCATCGCAATACGTTCATCAATTCCCCCATGCTTATCGAGCCCAGCATGGCGTATCGGCATCGTGCAGGGCTCTGGTTTGCGGGGCAGATTGTAGGCGTCGAGGGCTATGTAGGCAACGTTGGGACGGGTCTTTTGGCTGGCCTCAACGCAGCCCGTTACTTAAAAGGCCAAGCCCCATTGACGCTACCCGAAACAACGATGATGGGCGCCTTATGCCACTATGTCAGCCATGCTGAAGCAAAAAACTTTCAACCCATGAAAGCTAATTTTGGGATTTTACCGCCACTCGTCCCGCATATTAAAGACAAGCGCCAACGTAGCCACGCCTATGCCGAACGTGCCCTGCGCGATCTAGAAGAGCGTTTGCAAAGTGTGGCGGAAACCGTATAACTTGAACATACGATAAAGAGTTACTCTATTATGGGGCAATTTGCAACTTGGCTTCAAGATAATCACGATGCTTTGCGCGAGGCAATCCTGCCACATATGCGCACCTCCCAACATTTGCGTAAAAATGCGCATGCCATGACGGAATTGCTATTGGAAAGCCTGCAATCGATCTCTAGAGGGCAGCTAGACTTGGCTACAGATGAAATACTCACGGCTTGGTTTGAAAATAGACAAAGTGATCTGCCAGCCGATGCAGCTTATATCGGGCTGGCCTTGGATATTCAAGCCACGATTCGCCACGAGGTCTACAATCAGCTGGGTGAACCGATTCCTGGGGAGGATGCCTTGATTATCCTCCAAGAATGCGCGGATGTGTTCGATAACTTGCTGCGGGCTATTGCTGAGCGCGAAGCTCAAGCGCAACATGTCTATGTGGATACGACCCTAACCAATGCTCAGCAGGATCACAAACGCCTGGAAAAACACAAAGCCGATTTTATCTCCGTAGCTTCCCATGAGCTTAAAACGCCCCTAACGCTCATCGAAGGGTATGCCAACATGCTAAATGGTACCCTGGCGGATGCCGAAGTGACGGGCGCATCAAAAACCGTGCAAGGCATTCTGAATGGTATACAGCGCTTGCGCGAGATTATCGAAGATATGATCGACATGGCGTCTATCGAATTGGAATTGCTCGAAATCAATCCGCAACCCGTTTGGTTGCCACGCTTGTTGAACATTGTCGTAAGCGAACAAAACCGCCTGGCCGAATCGCGTAATATTCAAATCGCGTTAGATGCAGCATCCCTGCCAAAAGAAGCGATTCCTGGCGATCCAGAACGCCTATATCAAGTATTCGTCAACATTATCGAAAACGGTATCAAATATACGCCGGATGGGGGCACCATCCATATATGGGGCACTTTGGATGAACAAGCGCGCATGATAACGCTCGCGTTTCAAGATAGCGGAATTGGCCTAGCCAAAGAAGATCAGCGTGTTGTGTTCGAGAAATTCTTTTCGCTGGGGCAAATCGGGCTACATTCCAGTAGCAAGATCAAGTTCAAAGGTGGGGGGCCTGGGCTGGGATTGGCCATCGCACGGGGGATTGTGGAAGCGCATCAGGGCCGCATCTGGGTCGAAAGCCCAGGCCACGATGAGAAAGACCTCCCCGGCAGTTGTTTCTATGTGCAGCTTCCGCTGGCACACCCAGGAGAGTTTCAGCGCACCGATTCGGATGCTGCGTGGATGCAACACCCAGCCATAATTTCACCAGAAAGCTTCCAAAATATTGAACAGCTAGAAAGACAAGATAAAGCATTTCGCAAATGACAACGATTTCAGTCGCTAATCGCATCCAAAATCTACCGAATTATCCATTTGTCAAAATCAGCGCTGATGTCCGCGCACTACAAGCGGCGGGTCAGAATATCCTACGCCTTGATATGGGCAGCCCGGATTTGCCGCCACCGGCTCCAGTGATCGAGCATCTAGCACAATCCGCCCGCCAACCGAGCAAACATGGCTACGCGGGCTACCGGGGCATTCCAGCTTTTCGCGCCGCCGTCGCGCGATATTACAAGCGCATGTTTGGCGTTGTGCTAGACCCCGAAAGCGAGGTTCTGCCCTTACTGGGCTCGAAAGAGGGCATCATGAACTTGACGCTCGCTCTGGTCAATCCAGGGGATACCGTACTGGCACCACGCCCCGGTTACCCCGCATACGAGATGACGGCGACCTTCGCGGGAGCAACCTTCGCGGGTATGCGTTTATCGCCTGAGCATAACTATCTACCGGATATCAATCAGATTCCGCTGGAGGTCGCCCAAGCCGCCAAACTGATGTGGGTCAATTATCCGAACAACCCAACAGGCGCGCTAGCTTCGGCAGAAGACTATAACCGCCT
>DAOTVD010000061.1:0-8152 GCA_034437075.1 Anaerolineae bacterium | reverse complement strand
AATTCTTGGCGCATAGCCTAGAATTGCTGGCGTTCGACATTCGCCAAGACGGCGCCATGTTGGATAACGCGCCCTTTCAGGTCAAAGCCCCGCCCCCCCCGCCCGAGCCGCAAATACCGCTGTTGCCCTTTGTGTGGTATCCCAAGCCCGCGCCGGGGGTCAGCCACTATGCGCCGGGGGTCATCAGCGCGCCGCGCCCGCCCGCGCTGCTTGGCGCAGCCGCAAATGCCGCCGCCGAGCGCGCCATGCGGCCCCTGTTGGCCGGGCATGGGCCAGTGACCATCCAGGGCGCGGGGGGGATGGGCAAAACGCATCTGCTGCGCTATATCGCCACCCACGAACGGACGCGCCAGCGCTTCCGGCACATTTGGTATATTGACGAGCCCGCGCGCGCGGGGCAACTCGGCGGCATCTTGTTGGGGCTGTCGAATGTCTTGGCCGAGCCCGACCCCTATCGCCAATTGGCGCTGCTCAAAAACGATCTGGACGATCATACTCTGCTGGTGATCGACAATTTAACGCCCCAGCATCCGCTGCTGCTGGCCTGCCAGACGCTCTCGCCCTTTGTGCTGTTGGGCGTGACGACCCCGCCCGAAGACCTGGAAGAAGACGAAGACGGGAACGTTATCATCCCCGAAGACCCGCCCGGCGTCGTGACCCTGCGCCATCTGCCACCCGATGACGCCATTCAGATACTAGAAACGCTCGGCAATTTGCCCACCGACCGCGTCAATCGGCCCCGCCTGGCCGAGCCGCTGGCGCAGGTCGCCGCGCGCGTGCAGGCGCATCCGCTGGGGCTAACGCTGCTGGGGCATCTGATGCGCGAGGATGAAATCGCGCCCGCCCGGCTGGCCGATTATCTCTACGAAGGTGCCCAGGCGGACTTGCCCCCTGGGCCAGAATGCGCGCTGGCGCTGGTCATCGAATCCTTGCCCGCCGAGCATCGCCGCCTGCTAGAAGCCTTCGGCGCGTTTTCGCCGCGCGGGGTGGAGATCGAAGCGCTGGCCTCCGTCACGAACAACCTCGGCGCGCACACCGGCGGCGACCTGGCCTTGCGCCGAGCCTTGACCAGCTTGCGGCGGCGGGGGTTGGTGGCGGGCGATCCGCGTTATAACGACCGTTACACCCTCACCAGCGGCCTGACGGATTATCTACATAGCCAACACCCGCACACGCCCGGCATCGCGCTGGGCCAGCACGCCCGCGATTGGATCGCGCATTTTGTCAGTGATGCGGCCTACGACCCGCCCGCGCTATTCATGGGCGAGCAACATGTGCGCTTTGCCTACGACCTGATGCAGCAGTACGGCGTCAATGACCTGGCCGCGCGGCTCAGCCCCACCATTAGCGACTATCTGCGCACGTATATTCCCGCGCTATTGCCGCACGACGCGCCCCCGCCGCGCCTTATCGGCGAACGCGCCCAGGCGATTCAGTTGGCGCGCCACGGCCTGAACATCGGCACGGCGGGCGATCCCGAACAGGGTGCCGAAGTCCTGCGCAGCGCACTTGCCGCGCTGGAAACGCATGGCTCCGCCCACGACCTGGCGCAAGGGTTGGTCATGCAAGCCGCCTTGTTAGAACACCAACGCGATTACGCCACCGCCATCCCCATCTTAGAACGTGCCGCGCGGTTGGTGTATGACCTGGGCGCTATGGAATCGCTGAGCGATATTCGCTTGGGCTTAGCGCTGGCCTATCGCAAAGTGGGCCGCCCCAAAGATGCCCTAGGCGTGTTGGACGACCGGCCCGAAGCCGAAGCCGAACGCGCGCGCATCTACCGCGCTCTGGGCGACCTGGATAATATGATCCGCGCCATGGGCGGCAGCGACATGACGCCCTATGCCCGCGCCGAGAGCTTCATGCAGGCCGGGCAATATGTCGCGGCCCTGGAAGCCATCGCGGAGGACAACAGCCCGGCCAGCCATAATCTACGCGCTATGGTTTATCACATCCAGGGGGCGTATGATGAAGCGTTGCAAGGCTACGCCCGCGCCCTGAACACCTACCAACCCACCGACCCCGAGCGCGCCATCCCCGCCCGCGCCATGGCCAGCATCTATGCCCTGCGCGGCGACTACGAAGCCGCCGAAACGGCCCTGCAAGATGCCCTCGACCGCCTGAAAGAGCATCCCACGCAAGCCGGCTTGACGCAAGCGCTACTTGCGGCCTTGCATCTGCGCCAGGGGAACAACCGCACCGCCATCGAGACGGGCACCCAAGCCCTGGATAAACTGCGCGGTAGCGGCCTGCACGCCGACATCGCCGACACGCACCGCACCGTAGGCCGAGCAGCCTGGCGCTTGGAACGTTGGGACGACGCCCGCGCGGCCTTTCTGCAAGAATTGGAACACGCCCAGGCCGCCGAACCGCGCGACGAAACGCGCATCGGTTTCGCGCTGTTCCATGCCGCCGAAGCCTTCCGCCTGTTGGGCCAATACGACCGCGCCACCGCGAATTTGCGCCGCGCGCTAACCCACATTTCCCCCGAGACCCACCCCCGGCCCTATTTCATGACCCAAGCGGCTTTGCACCGCGCGCTGCGCCTGGCCGACCGCGAAGCCGACGCCTTGCAGGCCAATACGGAGGCCATCGCCCACCTCGACCGCTTCCCGCCGCCGGATTTGGGGCACCTGGGCTATATGCTGGCCCATAATGTGCGCTATCACCAAGCGCGGAACGACCACAAACGCGCTTATGCCGCTTTCGCGCGCTGGTTGAATACCCTGGCCGGGCGCGCCGACGCGCTCACGGACGCGGAACGGCCCGTGCTGGGCCTGTTGGCGATGTCCTTGGCCGCGCGCAGTTTGCTCGCGCTCGACCGCGCCGCCGACGCGCGCCCCCTGGCCGAGATGGCGCTGAGCCTGGCCGATGAACATCTGCGCGCGCCAGAACGGGTCGGCATTCGGTGGGCGGCCCGGCGCGATTATGGCGCGGCGCTGTTGCTGTGCGATGCCCCGGCGGAGGCTTACACGGTGTTGCAGCCCATCTTGCGCGACGAACTGCGCGCCGACATCCATACCCATACGCTAGTTTACGAGTATGCCGGGCGGGCCTTGCACGCCATGGCGCAATATCGCGAAGCCCTAGAGCATTACTGGACGGCCCTAGAAACCCAACCCGACCCCCACCAGCAAGGCTTACTGTTCGAGCGCATCGCCATGAGCTACCTAGCGCTGGAAGAAACCTGGAACGCGGTCGAAAACTTTCACGAGGCCATCAAATTGCTCGATCGTCAAAATGCGCCGGGCGACGCCGCGCGCGTGCTAACCACCCTGGCCCATACCTTGGCAGGCATCAACCGCTACGCGGATGCCGTCGGGGTGTACGAAGACGCCCTGACGATGCTGCGCGCCGTGCCGGATGCCTCCCCCCTGCATACCGCGCGCGTGTACGTCAGCCTGGGGCGCAGCAACGAGATTCAAGGCCAGCTAGCCCAGGCCGCCCATGCCTACCGCGACGCGCTGCGCATCATCGAAGACCGCGAGGTGAAAGCCCCAGACGACTACCGCGAGATCATGCTACGCCTGGCGCGCGTGCTAGTGGCGCAACACGCTTACGACGAGGCCATCCCGCTGTTTGAGCGCGCCCGCGATGCGGCCCACGATTGGGGCACTGCGCAGGAGGTCGGCAACATCACGCGCGAACTGGCCGAGGCTGAACGCGATGGCGGGCATATCGCGCGCGCGCTGCGCACCTACGAAGACGGCCTAGCCATCCTCACTGGGGACTACCCGCCCGACCGGGCCGCGCTCTTGCGCAGTTATGGCCAGGCGCTCGCCCGCACCGAGCAATTCACCGAGGCGCGTAAAGCCTGGGAAGAAGCCCTGAGCATTACGCAGGGATTAGCCCCGCTGGAAATCGCGCTGACGCACCATGCCATCGGCCAGGCGCACCATATTCAGGGCGATTACAACAACGCGATAGACGCTTTTCGCGCCGCGCTGGATTATCACTCGCCGCGCACCGTGGAACTCGGCGCGACCTATCGCGAACTGGGCGAAACCTTGCTGGACGCCGACCAACCCACCGAGGCGCTAGAGGCCCTGCACCACGCGCTAGAGATCGAAAAAGGGTTGGCTCAGCAATCCAACGCGCGTTTGGTGACGACCTTGCGCTTATTGGGCATCACCAGCGAGCGCCTGGCCGACCGCCAAACCGCCATCAGCCACTATCATTCCGCGCTGGTGTATATGGATCGTGTCTTTCAGCCCGTCGTGTATGCCGAGATGCTGCGCACCCTGGCCCGGCTCTACATCGAGGGGCAGCAATGGCAGCAGGCCCAAAAAGCCTTGGAAGACGCCCTGAACATCGAAAGCGGCATCCAACCGCGCGACGACGCCCGCATGGCCCGCACCCTGCGCATGAGCGCGGACGCCTACCGCGCCGAAGGTCACCTGGAAAAGGCCGCCAATGCCTATAAGCGCATGGCCACCTATGAAAACCTCTCGCAGCAGGACGCTAGCAAGCTGCGCGGCACCCTGGACGAGATCGAGCGCTACCAAAATTCGCTGGCCGCCGCGCTGGACTCATTGGCCGTGCTGCAAAAAACGGGTGCCGAGCCCAAAGACCTCATTTTCGTGTACGCGCTGATCGTGCGCATGCATTATCTGCTGAGCGACCTGGACAACAGCCGCACGTATATGGAAACGCTCATCCGATTGCTAAACCAAGACGACGACGCCTTCAGCCCGGAGGATGAGCGCCCGGCCTATCGCTCTTTGGCGCATTTGCGGCTGGCGTTGCAGCACGAAAAATCCGGCGATGCCGCCCGCGCCCGCGACCATTATCGCCAAGCGCTGAAAGACAATAGCGATGGGGCCATAGAATGGCTCATCCAGCAGAGCATGCAGGCCGTCATATAAATCGGTAACAAATTGGCCAGGGCAATCGCATCAAAATTTGAACTCTTACGACCTTCTCTGATCTACTATTGACCCCTCCCTAAATCCCTCCCCGAATTCAAGGAGGGACTTTGATGTTATTCTTGCGTGATCTTTTCCCCTCGGATTCGGGCTGATAGGGGTACACTTTTGGCTTTACCCCCCTCTAGCTCCCCCCGAATTCGGGAGGAGAACTTACGCTTGTGCATAGTAGCCCCTCCCTGAATTCGGGGAGGGGTTGGGGAGGGGTCAAAAATGGCGCTCCAAGAAACGTGTACCCCCGTCAGTCGGATTCGGGAGGAGATCAAAAAGGGGGGTCAAAAATAGTGACCTGTCAAACTTGTAACCCAGCCAAGCTCCAGTTTGATGCAACGCCCTGACAAATTGGCTAGCAGGATGTACATTCTTAAGCAGCTTTGCGGTATAATGCAAATATGTCTTCACAGAGTCCGTTTTCTGATCCTAATTTTCTGGGGGTCGATCTATACGAACACGCCCCCGTCGGTTATCTTGTGCTCAGCAAAGATGGCCGCATCGGGCAGGTAAACCGTACCACTTGCGTCATGCTACAACTAGACGCCGATGACTTGCACCAACAACCCCTGGCGAATTACATCGCCCCCACTGACTTGCGCGAGTTCACCCGCTTTATGCGCCGCTTGGACGCCGGGCCGCAAGCCATCGAACTACGCTTGCAACAGCCGTCTGGCGATGTTTTTTACACGCGTTTGCAAGGCCCGTTAGGCCAAGTGCAAGGCCCTAATGCGGCGGGGTATGTGCTCGCTATAACGAATATTACAGAAACCGAACTGGCGCGCCGAGCCGGGCTACGCATGCGCCGCTATTTCGAAAACATCACCGATACCGTGCAAGAGGGCGTGTTGGTGCTGGATGACACCTTGCATATCCAGGTGGCCAACCGGGCCTACTGCCAGACCTTCGGCCACGCCCCCGCCGAGTTGCTCGGCAAAACCTTATTCGAAGTCGGCGGCCCGACCTGGGAAAGCAGCGCCTTGCGCGAGCTACTCGAACAGGTTTACCGCGACGGCACGCCTATCCGCCAATACGAAGTTAACGACACCTTCCCGAACTTGGGCAAACGCAGCATGATGATTAACGCGCATCGCTTTCAGGTGCTGCCCGGCCAAGATGCCATTCTGATGGCTTTTCATGACATCACCGAGCTTAAGGAATTTCAAGCGCGCCAAGAAGAAATCCGCCAGAATCTGGCGCTGGCCCTGCGGGGGGCACCCCTGGTCTTGCTGACCCAGGACACCGAGTTGCGTTATACCTGGATGTATACGCCCCTCGAAGGGCTAGACACCCCAGTAAGCATCGGCAAGCGCGACCGCGAGATCATGCAGAACGCGCGCGAGGCCGAGTATCTGGAAACCATTAAGCAAGCCGTGCTCGACACAGGCGAGCCGCGCCGCGAAACCGTGCGCATAACCATCTGCGACGAGCCGACCTGGTTCGACATCCTCCTAGAGCCTATGTACGCCGACGACGGAACAATCATCGGCTTGCGCACGGCGGCGGTCAACGTTACAGGGTCGTATCTGGCCGCCGAGCGCGCCGCGCGCCTGCAAGCCCTGGCTAGCCACCTGGCCAAAGCCCACGACCTAGCCTCAGCTATCGACATCATCAACCGCTATACGGGCGAGATCATCGGTGCGCAATATGTCGGCATCGCGCTACAAGACGAGGATAGCACTTTGCTGAACTATTACGCGGCGGAGAATGTGGGGGGCTTCCGCACGCACCCCCCGCGCCAAATCCCCATAGACGACCGCATGCCGATCATCGACGCGGCCCGCGAGGGAAAAATGCAATGGTTTGGCGATTACGACAGTTACACGCAAGCCTACGACGGGCACGCGCTAGCCGATGTACCCATCCAGCCTGCCACGGTTGTGGCCTTGCCGCTGCACCTGAACGAGCAAGTGCTGGGCGCTATCGGCCTGAGCTTTACAGAGCAACAACCCGGCGATGAACAAACACGCGCCTTTTTTGCTGCCGTGGCCGCCCATTGTGCTGTGGCCATCGACCGTGCGCACTTGCAAGAGCGCGACCGCGAGAATGCGGTCGTGCAAGAACGCGAGCGCATCTCGCGCGAACTGCATGACGCCGTCAGCCAATCGTTGTATAGCGCGCGGGTCATCGCAGATGCGCTCAACGAGCGGTTGCTGGATGACGGAGATAACCCAACCCTGACGGAATACCTGACCCAATTGGATACCAGCATCCGCAACGCGCAGAGCGAACTGCGCATGTTGCTGGTGGAACTGCGCCCCGAGCACATCATACGGGGCGAATTGCACGGCCACCTGGCCGAACTGGTGCAGGCCATGCGCAGTTTACAGCAGTACGACATCGAATTCATCGCCAGTGGAGAGGGCGACCCCACGCCGGAGGCCAAATTTGCGCTATATCGCATCGCGCAAGAGGCGTTGAACAACGTCACGAAGCACGCCCACGCGGCGCATGTGGTCGTGCGCTTACATTGCGACGGCGCGACTTATCACCTGACGATAGAGGATGATGGCGACGGCTTCGAAGCGACCAGCGTAACACATGGCCTCGGGTTGGATTCCATGCGCGAACGAGCCGAGGCCGCTGGCGGCCAACTCAGCATCTACAGCCAACCGGGCAAGGGCACGCGCATCATCCTGAGAATCTAAACGCGCCAGGCTCAGGATGGGGCAGATGATACGCAAAATACCCCCATTGGCCCCTGTAAGTGGCTATGACATGCGTTATCATAGAATAAAGACCAGATTTTGCGATCATTGATTCGACACAATCTTATCCTTGCATACCTAGAGAAAAGCAGTTTTCGTTTATGTTAGGCCTTTCCAGAAAAATAATGACCCCTCCCCAACCCCTCTCCGAATTCAAGGAGGGGCTATTATGCGCAAGAGTAAGTTCCCCGCCCGAATTCGGGGGGAGCGAGAGGGGGATAAAACAAAACGTATACCCCCTGCGATGAATGCCATCGGTTCAGTTAAAAACTTGGAACAGCCTTAATGGATGAATGGTCAGCAAGTATTAATCGAAAAGGCGGCAACCTTGTGTCTCTTTACAGCGATGACCCAAACCAGCACACCGATGGCTACCTGACGCGCGTCCTGCAAGAGAACATCATGCAGATGGCGTTTTCGGCCAGCATGCTGGCCGAGGGCCTGGCGACCGTCACCCAAGACCCCACCACGCATGGTTATTTAGGCCAATTAGCGCGCTTAAATCGTGGTATCTTGGCGTGACTGCGC
>DAOTVD010000060.1:0-31440 GCA_034437075.1 Anaerolineae bacterium | reverse complement strand
GGTGTCGGCAATGCCGGTGCTTTTCAGGTATTCTTCGGCCTTGATGGCGATATAGCGCGGGTCGCGGCTATATTTTTCGCCCGTGATGGGGTCTTGGATGTTGCAGGTGAGCACCAAGGTCGAATCGGTGTAGAAGGGATCGATAAAGGCGGTGGTGGGGTCGGGCATCACCAGCATGTCGCTCTGGTCGATGGTCTGGAAGCCCCGGATGGACGAGCCATCAAAGCCCAGCCCTTCTTCGAACATGCTCTCTTCGAATGCGCTGATGGGAATAGCAAAATTCTGACTGATGCCCGGCAAGTCGATGAACCGAAAATCGACCATTTTGACATCGTGTTCTTTAATGGCTTTCATCACGTCGGCTGACGTTTTGGCATTCAGTGCCATTACCTTATGCTCCTTCAGTAATCAACAAATGGACAAGTATGCTTTCGATAGTGCTGTGATCTGGCTACCGTGTGTCACGCGAGCCAGATTTATAGCGTACTCAGGCCATCCCCGAAAGGTGGAGCGCCCCCAAAATGGGGCTGATATGGCAAATTCCCATATTGGAGGCGGTCTTTTTGGCATATTTTACAAATACTAAGTTTTTACGGATGCCATCACCCGCCCATGGTGGGCTCGTCGCCCAAGCAAACATCCAGGCTGCGCGCAGTGCGAACGAGCGGATGATCGAGCGGCACGTTTTTGCGCTTGCCGACGACCTCCTCCAGCGGCACAGGCTCGATAAGTTGGCCGCGCACCGATAGCATGACCCCGAACGTTTTTTCGTGCACCAATCGCGCTGCCGCCGTGCCCAACCGCGTGGCCAGTACCCGATCCGCCGCCGAGGGGATGCCGCCGCGTTGCACATGCCCCAAAATCGTCACGCGCGATTCTAGCCCTGTGGCCGCTTCGAGTTGGTGGGTCAGCAGATGGGTGCTTTCGGCGCGTTCGGCTTCGATGGCGGCGATCTCGGCGCGGGCGGCGTCTTTGTCTCGTTTGCCTTCGGCGGCGACTTTGCGGGCTTCGGCGGCGCTGAGGCGGTCGGCCATTTCGCGCGGCATAGCGCCTTCGGAAATCGCCACAATGCTGAAGCGCTTGCCGCCGCGCACCCGCGCCTGGATGGATTGCGCGATCACTTCGGGCTCGAACGGGATTTCGGGGATGAGGATGACATCCGCGCCGCCCGCAATGCCGGACGCCAAGGCCAGCCAGCCCGCGTTATGGCCCATAATTTCGACGACGATGATGCGGTGGTGGCTATGCGCGGTACTGTGCAAGCGGTCGATGGCCTCCGTGGCGATGGTCAGCGCGGTGTCGAACCCGAAGGTCACGTCGGTGCCATAGACATCATTGTCGATGGTTTTGGGCAGGGTGATGACATTCAAGCCTTTTTCCATCAGGCGCGCGGCATTTTTCATGGTGCCGCCCCCCCCCAGGCAGATGAGCGCTTCGAGGTGCAATCTGTGGTAGTTATCCACCATGGCGTCGCGCATATCGAGTTCTTGGCCGCCAATGGGCATTTTGTGCGGTTTGTCGCGGCTGGTGCCCAAGATGGTCCCGCCGACGGTCAAAATGCCCGAAAGCCGCCCGTCTTCGCTCAGGCGTACGGTGCGATTCTCCATCAGGCCCCGGAAGCCATCCAGAAAACCAATGGTTTCCATACCATAATTATTTTGCGCGGCTTTGCCGATACCCCGGATGGCCGCGTTTAGGCCGGGGGTATCGCCCCCCGCTGTCAGGATGCCGATATTTCTTTGCATATATCTCTCGCTATCCGAATCTGTGTGAACGACAAGCGGGCGCGAAGGGCCACGCCCGAGGGGTGATGCCTATAAAGTTGTGTGGCAGCCTGCGGCGCGCTAAGCGTCTTGCGCGTCCAGGTTCAGCGCCACGGAATTAATGCAATAGCGCAGGCCGGTTTTCTCGGTCGGGCCATCTTCGAAGACATGCCCCAGGTGAGAGTCACAACGCCCGCATTTGACTTCCACGCGATGCATGCCGTGGGTATGGTCATCTTCTAAGATGACGTTGCCTTCTTCGATAACATCCCAAAAGCTCGGCCAGCCCGTGCCAGATTCGAACTTGGTGTCCGAAGAAAACAATTCTTGGCCGCAGGCCGCGCAGCGATACACGCCCGGCGTTTTGGTGTTCACATATTCCCCGGTAAAGGGGCGTTCGGTGGCGGCTTCGCGCAGCACGGCGTACTGCATCGGGTCGAGTTGTTCGCGCCATGCCTGTTCATCTTTGGTAATTTTGTTATTCTCGGCCATGATGTTCTCCTATGTCATTCGCGCGAGTGTTACAATGTTACGTGAGTTAAGGGTATCATATGCAGGGGGCAGTCGGCTATGCTCCACAAAGGCCATTCCGCCGCCCAGGGGGCTACCGAAATGCGTTATGCGATGCTCCACAAAGGCCATTCCGCCGCCCAGGGGGCTACCGAAATGCGTTATCGAAATGCGTTATGATGAAGATAGCGCACATTCTGCAAAGGATGCGAACATGATGACAACCTTGCCTATACATCACATTATTGGCCAGCCCGAGTAACCCATGCGCGTCTTGGGTTGGTTGGCGTTGGGGTTGTTGGCGTTCTTTACGCTGTGGGGGGGGGTGGTCTCGCGGCCTATGACGGCCAACCAGGTCGCGCAATGGCGGATGCTATGCTGGTTGGAGCATTACAGCCTGGGTGAGTTTATGTGCGCGCGCAACGGCGCGGACTTCACCCACCAAACCGAGCAACTGCGCGCCGTACGCCGCCTGGATTTACGCGACCGCCGCTTAGAAACCCTGCCGCTAGAGATCGAACAAGTGGTGCGCTTGCAAGAACTCTATCTGACCAGTAACTATTTGGACGTCCTGCCGCCGGAAATCGGTAATTTGCCCCATTTGCGCGTGCTGCACGCCGACCACAACAGCCTGGAAGACCTGCCGCCCCAAATCGGGGCGTTAGGGGCGTTGCAACAACTGGATGTGTCTTATAACACCATCCACACCCTACCGCCGGAACTCGGCGCGCTGCACAGCTTGCAACAACTCGACCTGAGCGGGAATGGCCTGACGACCTTTCCGCTGGTAATCGCGCAATTATCCGAGTTGCGCGTCCTGAATCTGGATAGCAATCGCTTAAACACGCTGCCGCCGGAGATTGGCCACCTCAGCCGCCTGCAAACGTTGCGCATCGGGCGCAATGAGCTAAGCGCCCTGCCGCCGGAAATCGGCAATTTGCACGAATTGGGCCGCCTAGACGCCTCGGCTAATCACCTGACGAGCTTGCCGCCCAGCCTAGCCAATATGCGGCGCCTGAATCAATTGTTACTGATGGGCAATTGGATGCCGCGCGTGCCGCCCGTGGTCAGCCGCATCGAAACGCTGGCTTGGCTAGACCTCGGCGCCAATCGCCTGACCGAGCTACCGCCGGAGCTCGGCGCGCTGCCCGATTTACGCATCCTGCAAGTGCCCAACAATCAGATTACGCATGTGCCGCCCAGCTACGCGAACCTAACCCGCCTAGAAGTGCTCGACCTGCGGCACAATCCGCTGCAATCCCCGCCCATGCGCATCGCCGAACAAGGCCCGGAGGTTGTGCGCGAATATCTGCGCGAGGCCCCGTAAGCCCAAAACGGGGAATGCGTCTATCTGCCGCGCTTCACCGGATACCCGGCCCGCTCCCAGGCTAGCATACCGCCTTTCATGTTAACCGCATTATAGCCCGCCGCCTTCAGCTTGCGTGCGGCGGTGCCACTGCGCGCGCCCGAGCGGCACACACAGATGATCTCGCGATCTTGGGGGAGTTTCGACATTTGGGCTTCTAGCTTTTGCAGCGGGATCAGGCGCGCGCCGTTGATGACGCCGCTTTTGTGTTCGTCCGGCGTGCGCACATCCACAATCATGATCTGGCTTTTGTCATCCAGCTTGGCGCGCACGTCCGCTGCGCTGAGGGCCGCGCCGCCGCCGCCAAAGAGTGTTTTCAGGAAGGCCATGCTTGTTCCTCGTTTCAACTTGGTCTTAACTGGCTATGCTTCACGCTATATGATAATCCCTTGACAAGCATTTGATAATGAAAGACTTCGTGAGATTGTGAGGACATCGCCCGCTGAGGGTGTACAAAGGACGTATGGACACGCATAGCCTAACCCCCGAACTTATCGCGGCCTGCCAGCGTGGCGACCAAGCCGCCTGTACGCAATTCTTCGAGGCCACCGCGCCCAGCATCTATCGCCTGGCGTGTAGTGTGCTGTTGCACGAGCAAGACGCCGAAGATGTGTTGCAAGAGGTCTTTACCTACGCCTTTCGCAACTTGCACCAATACGACCCCGCGCGGGGGGCGGTTTCGACGTGGCTATATACCATCACGGTCAGCCGTTGCCGCAACGCGCGCCGCCGTAAAACGCTGCCAATGCTCGATCTGGCGCAGGTCTTGCGCCTGGGCATGGAGCCCGCCGATCCGCAAGACGACGGCCCCGAAGCCACCGCCATCCGCCGCGAGGCCCACCACGCGCTAGCCCAAGCCCTAGAAACGCTCTCGCCGCGCCTGCGCGAAGCCGTCGCGCTGCGCTATGGCCAGGGCCTCACCTATCGCGAGATGTCCGCCGTGCTGAATTGCCCCGAAAAAACCGCCGAATCCCGTGTGCGCCTGGCCCACGACGCGCTGCGCCAAGCCATGCACGCCGCCGATATTCGTAAACTTGCCGAATTATTGCCCGGATAGCCGCTTATGTTTCGCCATCTCTCCCAGCGCACCCTGCACGCCTATCTGGATGACACCCTGCCGCCGGAAGACCGCCGCCGGGCCTGGGGCCATCTATGCGCCTGCGCGGGCTGCAACGCGCGCCTGGCCCGCCTGCAACGCGAACAAACCCACCTGCGCGGGCGCTTCGCGGCCCTGCCCGCCTGGCGCCCTAGCGACCATTTGCCGGGGATTTTGCGCGCCGCCGCGCGTCCGGCCCGCTGGCGTCCGCCTTCGCGGGTGGTGGCCTGGGGCTTGCTGCTGGTGTTCGTGATGGGCTTGCCCCTGGTGCCGTCCATCCGCCAAGCTGCATTAGATGCGGGCGAGCCGTGGCCCAGCGTGCACGAAATCCCGAGCACGACGCCCACGCCCGCCCAACCCGGCACCGCCCGCCCGGCCTTGCTGCGCGCCGAGAGGCCGCCGTTGCCAAACCCTATTCATATCGAGTACGCTAGTCCGGTGCCACAACCGCCAGATCGTTAAACATCCAACTGAGGAACATACGCACCATGGCCACCCTAGAAGGAAATCCCCCCACGCACAATACCTTAGGGCGCTACCAATCCACCTGGGACGCGCTCCTGAGCCGCACGTATGCCATTAACTGGGAAATCGTGCTGTATGTGGTGATCTTTGTCGCGGCGGTCATCACCCGCTTTTATGACCTGGGCACCCGCGCGATGAGCCACGACGAAAGCCTGCATACGTTTTATTCCTGGCGCTTATTTGAAGATGGCGATTTTCAGCATACGCCCCTGATGCATGGGCCGTTGCTGTTTCATGCCGTGGCATTTTTCTATTTTCTATTTGGCGACTCGGACTTTTCGGCGCGGATTTATACCGCGTTGCTGGGTGTGCTCATCGTCATGTTCCCGCTGTTGTTCCGGCGTTGGTTGGGGCGTCTGGGCGCGATCTTCGCCAGCGTGGGGTTGCTCATCTCGCCCATGATGCTGTATTACAGCCGCTACATTCGCCACGACATCCCCAATATTTTCTTCTGGCTGGTGATGGTCTATTGCGTGTTGCAATACATCGATGGCGACAAACCGCGCCGCCCTATCTGGCTCTATATTTTCAGCGGCGCGATGGTGCTTTCGTTGGCTTCCAAAGAAACCGCCTTCATCTATATCGCCATCTTCGGCACGTTCATGGCCCTATACTGGATTTTGCGCCTGGTGCAGAGCTTCGAACTGCGCGACATGCATCTCTTTAGCCTACCCCAGCAGAGTAATCATTGGCGGGGTAAGGTGCTGGTGCGCGGCATCCTGGGCCATATCGGGACGCTGGTCGTCGCGGTCACCCTGGGTTATTTCATCGGCTATATCGTGTGGTATTGGCATTTCGCCAGCATGGGTTGGGCCTGGGTCATCGTCGGGACGGCGGGTGTGCTGTTTTTGCGGCTCATCGCCCTGGCCTGGGATACCTGGCGCGCGACCTGGCACAGCGGCACCTCTACGGCGGTGCTGAACGTCATCCTGACGGCGGTGGCTTTGCTCAGTTCCTTGGCGCTCATTTGGGGCGCGGTGACCTACGAAGACTATAACACGCGCATCGACAATGCCGTATCGCTGGATGGCACCACCCCATCGCTGACCGAATCTGACCGCATCCAAGCCGCCCTGGATGTGCCCGCCTGGGAAGATCAGCGCGCATTGGGGACATTGGTCGGCATTATCAGCGCGCTGGTGCTGGCCGGGGCGCTGACGGGCCTGGCCTTCACCTACTTTTTGCGCCCACACCCCGCCGGCGCGCCCTCGCAAGGGGCCGAATGGCTCATCAATACGACCATTTTTGTGTTGACCGTGGCGTTGGCGCTGGCCGTGTTGCGCTTGGTAACGACATTGGACTTCCCACGTAGCACGCTCTATCATCTGCTCGTGATTATCGCGCTATATATGCTGCTGTTGCTCTCTGGCCCGGTGCGCACGCTGTTGGCGGGGCGCTCTAGCAACGGTATGCCCATGATGCTGGCCGAAGGTCTGGCGCGGGGCCGTAGCGCGGCCATGATCATTATCGCGGGGAGCGTGTTGGGCGGCGTCGTTGCCATATATTCCTATGGCGTGCTCGACATCCTGAAGCCCGCGATTATCTGGTGCGAAGTGCCGGATGTGGCCGGGGTGGTGGTCAACGAAAACTGTAATATCATCCAGGGTGCCGATCTGGTAGACGAGGATACGCCGACCAACATCCGGCTGGATGCTGACCTGGGCAACGCGCTTTTGCTGTGGCTGGGCGTGCCCATCGCTGGGGCGGTGGTGCTCGTCGTGCTGACCGCGATTTTCGCCACGCCCATGCACCAAAAAATCCCCTGGACGGACGTGATGGCCGTCTTGCTGGTGGCTGTCATCGTGGGCGGTATCCTGAAATACGTCGAGCGACATAGCTTCGAAACCGAAGACGCCCAAACCAGCCAACCCTCGGCCATTGACCCCGAAGGCGGCGCGCAGGCCACGCCCGGCGAAGAACACGATAACCTCTTGCTGGTGGTCACCGTCATTGGCTTCTTGGGGCTGGCGGCTATCGTCACGCTATGGCGCGTCTTTTTGCCGCTCACCTGGGCTTGGTTCAACCGCCAACCCATGTTCGATGTGCTCATCCTGACCGGGACGCTGATCGTCCCCTGGGCGGTGGCCTTCCCCATCTTTACGGCAGGCTATGAGCTCGACGTTATCCCGCCGCCTGCCGAAACCGCGCGCGTGATGATTTTGATGCTGGCGGCGGCGGGCATTTTCATCGGCGCGGTGGGCCTCTCGTGGAATCCGCGCGTCTGGACGATTGCAGTCATCGTATTTATGGCGCTGTTCGTCTTCTTCTTTACGACCGCCTTCACCAACGGCGCGGGCTTCCTAACCGGGATGGTCGGCTCGTTGGGCTATTGGCTAGAACAGCAAGGCGTGCGGCGCGGTAGCCAACCGCAATACTATTACACGCTGATTCAAATGCCCATGTATGAATTCTTGCCCGCCATCCTGGCCGGGTTGGCGGGTATCGCGGGCCTGGGCGATTTGTTCCGCTGGCGGGCGCGCCGCCTGGCCGAAGAATCCGCCGCCGCCGCACCCCGCGAGGCGGCCCCCACGCCGAAGGTCATCGAGCCGTTAGAGCAGTCCTCCGCCGATACATGGGCCGAAGACGAACGCCCACCCAGCCGCATGATTGATACTACGGCCTTGGATGACTTAAACGCGCGCGAAGCTGATATAAACCACGATACGCTGCCCGATACCGGGGGCGAGCGCCCGCTCAGCCGCCTGGTCAGTGCCGCCGATTTGCAAGCCCTGGAAGACGCCGCCGCAGACGACGAAACCGCGCAAATGGTGCGCAATCTGCGTCAAGCGCAGGCCGAAAGCGATACTGGCCCGCTGGATATGGACGCCGGGCTGGCCCAACAGCCCGACCTGCATGACCACTTCGACACCTTGCCAGACATCGAGCCGCCCGACCAAGCCCAGGATGACGCCCCCGCGCGCGATTGGGCGCGCGACTACGACCACGACGAAGAACTCACCACGCGCACGGCTGACCCCGAATGGCTGGGTAATCTGCCCTTTTTGCTCTTTACGGCCTATTGGGCCATCCTGATGCTAGCGGGCTTGAGCATCGCCGGGGAGAAAATGCCCTGGCTGACCACCCACATCACGCTGCCGCTGATTCTGCTGGGGTCGTGGTTCGCGGGGCGGGTCATCGAGCGCATCACGCCCAACGCCTTGCGGGGCGGGTGGTTGTTGCTGGTGGTGTTGGTGCCCGTGTTGCTGGTGGCAGGCTTGCGCGTGCTCTCGCCCCTGATGGGCGGCAATGTGCCGTTCGCGGGTGTGCAACAAGCCCAACTCAGCACGACTTATGCCTGGCTGGGCGCGCTATTGGTCTTCGGCGCGGCAAGCTACTTCATCGCGCGCTTGGTGCGCGAGGTCGGCAGCGGGCAGGCGACGCGCTTGGCGTTTGCCTCCGTGACGCTCATCCTGGCCTTGCTGACCGGGCGCGCCGCCGTGATGGCCAGCTACCAGAACTATGACCTAGCCACCGAGTATCTTGTTTACGCGCACGCCTCGCCGCGCATTACCACCGTCATGGAAATCATCGACTACTACGCCGAGCGCACCAACGAAGGCTTCGATATGCGCATCGCCTACGACGATCAATCCTCTTGGCCGATGACGTGGTACGTGCGGGACTATAACAGCGCCTTTTTCGGCGGCACTGCCGAAGACCTGGAAGATAACCCCGGCGTGTTGGACGAGGCGCGCATTGTGATCGTGGGGGGCAACAAAGCCGATGCGGTCGAGCGCATTTTGGGCAGTGGCTTCTACCGCGAAGACTACGTGCGCTTATGGTGGCCCATGCAAGAGTATTTCAACCTGAATTACGAGCGCGTGGCAAACTTGTTCGAAGATGCCGACGACAACCCCGCCGCGCCCATCTATCGCCAGGCGTTATGGGACATCTGGTGGAACCGGGATTACACCCAATACGGCATCGCCCAATGTGTGGAGTCCCGCGCGCCCGCTTGCCAGGCAGAAGAAAACCCGGCAGTCTGCTTGCAATCCGTGCAACAAGAATGCCAATCCGACGACCGTTACACCCTGGAACGCTGGCCCGTTAGCGACCGCTTTAGCCTCTTTGTGGATGAAGAAATCGCCGGGCGCATTTGGGATGCGGGGCTCGGCGGCCAGAGCGTGATCGTGCGCGAGCCTCAAAACGCGGTAGATCGCGTCTATGAAGAAGTTGTGCCCGACCAAACCCTGGGACGGAATCTGCTAAACGGCCCGCGCGGCGTGGCCGTCGGCCCGGCGGGGAATGTCTATGTCGCGGATACCGTCAATAATCGGGTGTTGGTCTTCACGCCAGCGGGCGAAAATACTCAGATCATTGGGCGAGGCGCCGGGCCGAACGAAACCGCCGGGCCCGAGACGCTCTTTCAACCCTGGGGCGTGGCCGTTGGCCCGCAGGGGAATGTCTATGTCGCGGATACCTGGAATCATCGCGTGGTGGCCTTTACAGCGCAGGGCGCGCCCTTGCGCACCTGGGGCGGCTATGGCACGCCGGAGGAAGGCACCAATCCGATGGCCCTCTGGGGGCCGCGCGACATCGCCGTGGACAATGCCGGGAATGTCATCGTGGCGGATACGGGCGGTAAGCGCTTGCGCGTGTATACCGCCGAAGGCGAATGGCTGCGCGACATCGGTAGCGCGGGCGATGGGCCGGGCGGGCTCGAAGAACCCGTCGGCGTGGCGGTCAACCCGGTTAACGATGAAATCTATGTGGCCGACACCTGGAACCAGCGCATTCAGGTCTTCGGGCCGGATGGCGCGCCGCTGCGGCGCTGGGATGTGCCCATGTGGTATGCCGCCCAAGAAGACGCCGACCGGCCCTATATCGCTGTGTCGCCGGATGGCCAACGCATTGCCGTGTCGGATATGGACGGCGAAGGGCGCAACGACGGCCCCCGCGTGGTGATTTACGACCTAGCCGGCAACGTGATCGACGCGCTGAATGCCCCTACCGCGCCCCTGGATGCCGAAGGGAGTAACATTCGGGTGGTGGGCGGGGTCGCCTTTGGCCCGGGTGGCACGCTCTATGCGGTGGATGTCGAGACGGGGCGCTTGTTGCGCTTCCCGCTCGGCACAACAGCGGGAGCCGCGTCCCTCATCAGCACGCCGGATGCCGTCAACGAAGCGCCCGCCGAAGGGCTCGGCCAGCCGATTGGGCCGCCGCTGGACTTCCCGCCGTCCGAGGTTGAAACCTTCATCCCCCCAGGGGCCGACATCCCGCGCGGGGTGCCTTTGCCCGGCGTCGATTAAGGCTTTTCCAAGTATTTAACTATGCCGCTTGCTTTTGTCGAAAAGGATACCGGCTTGATTTTACCCCCCTCTAGCTCCCCCCGAATTCGGGGGGAGAACTTACTCGTGCGCATAATAGCCCCTCCCTGAATTCGGGGAGGGGCTGGGGAGGGGTAATTATTTTTCTGGAAAAGCCTAAGGCGGCCATGAAGCTCTACTATACCGATCAATTCGTGTTACCCCTCCCGCCGGGGCATCGGTTTCCTATGCGCAAGTATGCCGCCTTGCGCGAGCGCATCCTGGCCGAGCGCCTCGTGCCGCCCGATGATTTGCGCGTGCCCGACCCCGCCACGGATGCCGACCTGTTGCGCGTCCACGCGCCAGAATACGTGGCGGCGGTTACAAGCGGCACGCTCGACCGCAAAGCCCAGCGCAAAATCGGCTTTCCCTGGTCGCCGGGCATGGTGGAACGCTCGCGGCGCTCGGTGGGCGCGACGATGGCGGCGGCGCGTAGCGCACTCGCGGAGGGGCTCGCGGCGAATCTGGCGGGCGGCACGCATCATGCGCACTACGCCAGCGGCGGCGGATTCTGCGTTTTTAATGATGCGGTGGTCGCGTTACGCGCGTTGCAAGCCGAGGGCCGCATCACCCAGGCGCTCATCCTCGACGCGGATGTGCATCAGGGGGACGGTACGGCGGCGCTGTGTCATGATGACCCCAGCATTTTTACGCTGAGCATCCACGGCGCCAAGAATTATCCCTTTCGTAAACCGCCCAGCGACCTAGACATCGGCTTGCCAGACGGGGCCGGGGATGCGGTCTATCTGGACGCGCTGCAAACGGGCGTGAGCCAAGCCTTCGCGGCCATCACGCCGGATATTGTGATCTATTTGGCGGGGGCTGACCCGTATGAAAAAGATAAGTTGGGCCGCCTGGCGCTCAGCAAAGACGGCTTACGCGCGCGGGATGTCTTCGTGCTGGATGCCTGCCGCGCGCATGGCGTCCCTGTGGCGCTGGTGATGGCGGGCGGTTATGCGCCGGACGTGGATGACATCGTCGATATTCATTTCATGACGCTGGCCCTGGCCCAGGCGCGCATGGTGTAGCGTCGCGCCCGAAATCCCCCTTTTCCAACTGATGGGCGAGCACGGTATAATCCAAGCAGAGGGTAGAAAAGGACGAAAACCATGCGAACCGTTGAATGGATAGAGGGCCGCGTGAAGATGATCGACCAGCGTGCGCTTCCCTGGGAACTCACTTACGTGACCTACGAGACATACGAAGACATCGCCACCGCAATCCGCGAGATGGTCGTGCGCGGCGCGCCGGCTATCGGCGCAGCGGCGGCCTTTGGGATGGCCCTAGCCGCACAAAACAGCACCGCCGAGGATGCCGAAAGCCTGCGCGCGGAACTCAAAACAGCCGCCCAGCATTTACAAAATGCCCGCCCCACCGCCGTGAACCTGGGTTGGGCTGTGCTGCGCATGTTGCACTTCAGCAATGACGAAACCTTGACCACGCCGGACGCGCTGCGCGAAAAGCTGCTGGCCAGTGCCCAGAAAATCGCGGATGACGACGTGAAGACCAATCAACTGATGGGCGCGCACGGGTCGCAATTGCTCAAGGATGGCGACACCGTGCTGCATCATTGCAACACGGGCATGTTGGCTACGGTGGATTATGGCACTGCATTGGGCGTCATCCGCGCGGCGCACGAAGATGGCAAAAGCGTGCATGTGCTGCTGAACGAAACCCGCCCGCGTATGCAGGGCGCGCGCCTTTCGGCTTGGGAACTCGACCGCCTGGGCATCAGTTACGAGATTATCCCCGATAACGCCGCCGGATATTACATGCGCAAGGGCGAGGTCAAAGCCTGCTTAGTCGGCGCGGATCGTGTGGCCGGGAATGGTGACATCGCCAATAAAATCGGCACCTATCAGGTGGCGGTGCTGGCCAAAGAGAATTGGCTACCGTTTTATGTCGTCGCGCCGACCTCGACCATTGATCTCAAAATGGAAGACGGCGACGACATCCCGATTGAAGAACGCAGCGCGGACGAAATGCGCAAGCCCTATGGCCAGGCCCTGATGCCGGAGCATTTCCCGGTGCGTAACCCCGCTTTCGACATCACGCCGCATGCATATGTGACGGGCATCATCACCGAGCATGGCTTGGTGAAGCCGCCCTATAGCACCAATCTGCCCAAGGTCATGCGCGAATACGCCGCCAGCTTATGAGCCACTCGCCGACCAACCGCGCATTATACGACCGCCTGCGCAATGGCTTGTTGCCGCGTTTGCGTATGGGGGGCTGGGGCGAAGCGGCCACCGTGCTGGATGACATCCTCAGCGCTGCCGACTGGAGCCCCAGCCTAGAAGTGCTCGGCGCGTTGCAGGATGAACTGGCGGGCCTGGCCCATGCGCCGGGCCTTTCGGATGACCTGCGCGCGGATGTGCACGCCTGGCAAAGCCGCCTGCAAGCGGCCTTTACAGAAGCCAATTTGCGCCTGGGCAAGAGCTAATGGTCGCCCCCACGACGCCACCCCGTCCGACGCTCAGCACGCGCAACACGCCCCAGCAATACCTGCTCTATCTCATCCGGCGTTTGGGGGGCATATTGTTCATTGCGCTGGGCCTGTTCGTGGCGATGAACTTGGCCTGGCCGCGCTATCTGGTGGAGGGCTTGAGTATGCGGCCTATGTTCGAAGGCACAGGCAACGAGCGTGTGATCGTCAACCGGCTAGAATATTTCATCAATCCGCCCCAACGCGGCGATGTGGTCGTGATGTTGAACCCAGAAAACCTCAGCACGTTTTACATTAAGCGCCTCATCGGCCTGCCCGGCGAGCGGATCGCGCTGGTGGATGGCGTGGTCTTCATCAATGGCCAACGCCTCCAGGAGCCCTACATCCCCCAGGTTTGCCAGGCCAGCCATTGCCGCTTCAACGAGTGGCAACTCGGCCCAAATGAGTATTTCGTGCTGGGCGACAACCGCAACGTTAGCCACGATAGCGCCGTTTTCGGCCCTGTGCAGCGGTCGTTGCTCATCGGGCGCGCGTGGATCAATTATTGGCCCCCCGAAGAATTCCAGATGATCGACCATTACGCGTATAAAGACAAATGACCCCCGATTTATCGATCATCATCGTCAGTTGGAACGTGCGCGAAATGTTGCGAGAATGCCTGGCCAGCATCGCGCGCTATCATGGCGTGTTGCGCGTGCAAATTATCGTCGTGGACTCTGCCAGCACGGACGGCAGCGCCGCCATGGTGCGCGCAGACTTCCCCGATGTGTTGCTCTTGGCCCAGGCGGAGAATATCGGCTTTGTGCGCGGAAACAACCTGGGCTTAGAACACGCCACCGGGCGCTATGTGCTGCTGCTGAACCCCGATACGCGCGTGCATGCCCACGCCTTGGGGGATATGGTCGGCTATCTGGACGCGCACCCCGAATACGCCATCCTCGGCCCGCATACGCTCAACACCGACGGCACGCACCAATCCACGCGGCGCCGTTTCCCAAGCTTGGCGCTGGCCCTATTCGAGAGCACGGCCTTCCAGGGGCTAGCCCCGCGCGGGTTGCTGCGCCGTTTTTATGCCCAAGATTTGCCCGACGAGGGCACCTTTCCGGTGGATTGGGTGCAGGGTTCCGCGTTGTTGGCCCGCCGGACGGTCTATGAGGCTATCGGCGGGCTAGACCCGGCCTTCGTGATGTTCTTCGAAGAGCTAGACTGGTGCAAACGGGCGGCGGCGGCGGGCTTCGGCGCGGTGTATTTGGGCGCGGCGTACATCACGCACCATGGCGGCGGCAGCACGGCGCAGGTCAGCGCGCGTAAGCACACACATTTCCAGTTCAGCAAATTGCGCTATTTTCGCAAGCATCACGGGCGGCCCGCCGCCTGGCTGTTGCGCGCGGTCATCGTGCTGAGCTACGGGCTGCAAACACTCATCGAAGGCGCTAAGCTGGCCGTGGGCCACAAGCGCGACTTGCGTGCGGCGCGTATCCGCGTCTATGGGCAACTCTTGCATGCGCTGACCATCGGCGGCGAAGCGCGCGAGCCCTAACGCAAGGCACCCCCTTGGCCCCTTGTCTATGAGACAACCGGCCCATCCGGGCCGCATAACCTTGGGCTACACTCAGCCCTGGATAAGCAACACTGACTGAGACTGAATTGATGTCTGCCCCCAGGGAGGGACACACCATGACCTTAGAACAAATCAATTTTGCCACGATCACCCACACCGACCCGGTTGACCTTGGCTATGACGTTACGGCGCGCTGGATCGCCCCGGGCCGCATTTTCCAGACCACGCTGCATAGCATGGCCCCCGAAAGCATAGATACCTATATCGCGACCAATCTTCAACTCACTGAAAACTGGGATAGTCGTTACCCGATGCTCATCCTGAACGATTTGAGCGCACCGACCATCACCATGACGCCCTATTTTCGTAACGAGTTGAAACGCATCGCGCGCACCGCGCAAGAAGCGCCCATGGATACCCATGCGGCCATCGTCTTACAAAATGGCATCGTGCACCAGATGATGAAACTCTTTGCCCTGACCTTCGGTCGCTTGTCGGACTCCAAGCAGCAGTTTTTTACGGATTACGATGACGCCGTGGCCAGCTTGCACGCCCTGCGCGAAGCACACAACGCAGATTAAGGCTGTTCGTAACTGCTCAGGCTATGCCAATTCTTCCCCCTCACCCCCTTAATCCCCCTCTCCCAAACGCCGCTTTGCGGCTGGTAGAGGGGGAAAACGACCCGAAACCGACACTTTTTGCCCCTCTACCAGGGCTGAAAGCCCGTTTGGGAGAGGGGTTGGGGTGAGGGCTGAGTAGTTACCATTATTTTTCTGGAAAAGCCTAAGTCGTCGTCAAGCGCGCGACCAGATCATCCGCCGACCAACGCGGCTGAATCGTCAAGTCGCCCGTAATAAACATCGCGTGCCAGAGTTGAAACATCAACAGCGCCCAGATTTCATGCAGGTGATAGCCGCGCCGGGCTAAGTGCGCTTCGATGAGCGGGCGCACCGCCTGAGGGTCGAAGCCTGTCGCGCGTAAGCGGGCCGGGCTGCAATAGGTATCCAGCAGTGGGCGCAACGGCCCGCGCAGCCAATCCGACGCGGGCGGCATGAAGCCCCACTTGGGGCGCTTTAGCACGGCCTCCGGCAGCAGATCGCCCACCGCATCCTTTAGCACCGCCTTCGAGGTCTCCGCGAGTTTGATGCCCAGCGGCAAACTCAGGCCCAGGTCAACCAATTCGTGATCCTGAAAAGGCGAGCGCGCTTCTACCGACATCCACATACTGAGCTTATCGAAGCGTGTGTTAGAGTTCTCCGCCAGCCACAAACGCAAGCGCGCATACCCGACCCGGTCGGCCAGTTCGGGCGTGTCGAGTGGCTCTAACAGCGCGTTGATCTGCGCGCGCAGGGCGGCGTGGGCGTCCGCCACATGGCGCGGGTCGGCCAGCCAGCGCGCCGCGTCCGCGTTGACGGCATCCCAACTGAGAAAATGATCGGCAGGCGTGGGTAAGTTGGCTTTTTCGCGCAATTTATGCAACACCTCCAGACGCCCACCATGGCCCAGCAGGCCGATTCCGGGTTCGATGACACCGTGCCGCACCGCCGCCGGGATGCGTTTGGTGTAGCGCTGCACGCGCCGCGCCGCTTCGAAGAAGGCATAGCCGGCAAAGATTTCGTCCGCGCCATCCCCACTGAGGATAACGGGTACGCCAGTCGCGCGGGCCAGGGCCGTGACGGTCACCGTCTGCATAATGGCGGGGTCAGAGATGGGCTCATCTAGGGCATAGACGAGTTGAGGCAGCAACCCGGCCAGGCTAGCATCATGGGCCAATACAATCGCGTGATGCTCGCAGCCCAGCGCGCGCGCGGCCTCGGCGGCATGGTGCAAATCCACGTTGAATTTCTGGTCGCCGGGCGAATGACGCCGGAAGTCAAACCCAACCGTAAACGTGCGCACGGGCGCGCCCGTCGCGCGCGCCATCAGGGCCGTGATGGCCGTGGAGTCTACCCCGCCACTGAGGAAAGCCCCCAGCGGCACATCGCTCATCAAGCGCATGTCGACGGCTTCGGTCAGCGCTTGGCGGACGGCGTGCGCGCCGATTTGGCGGGTCAGGTCGGGCGCGGGGTCTAGGCTTGGCGCCCAATATTCCCGGATGTGGGGCGCGCCATCCGCTTCGATCTGCATCAGATGCCCCGGCGGCAGTTTGTGAATCCCGGCAAAGAGCGTGCGCGGCGGCAGCACATATCCCAGCGTCAGATATTCCGGCACGGCGGCCTCATTCACACGCGCGGCGAAGCCGGGCAGGGTCAGCAACGCTTTGGCCTCGCTGGCGAAAACCCACGCGCCCGCGTGCTCGGCATAATACAGCGGTTTTTGGCCCATGCGATCCCGCGTGAGAAGCAAGCGCCGCGCGGTAGCGTCCCAGATGGCGAAGGCGTACATACCGCGCAGTCTATCCAGCAGCGCGACGCCCCATTCTTCATAGCCATGCACCAGCACTTCGGTATCGGCGCGGCTGCGGAAGACATGCCCGGCGTTTTCGAGTTCCGCGCGCAGGGTTTTGTAGTTGTAGATTTCGCCATTGAAGACGGTCACAACGGTACGGTCTTCGTTGTACATGGGTTGGTCGCCGCTGTGCAGGTCGATAATCGCCAAGCGCCGGAAGCCCAGCGCCGGGCCGCCCGCCGCATCGAGATGATAGCCGTCACTATCCGGCCCGCGATGGACCAAAGCGGCGGTCATACGCCGCAGAGCGGCCTCGTCCGGGGGCGCGCCGTCGCGCGGGAAGATGCCACAAATACCGCACATACGTTGTTACCTTATTTTTTGTTTACGATACCATGATAACAGCAGACCATCAGGAAAGCATGGCATCATGCGAACTGTTCAAGAAAAACTGATCGAGCAGATTAAGGCTGTTCCAGAAAAATAATGACCCCTCCCCGAATTCAGGGGGGGGGGCTATTATGCGGACGAGTAAGTTCTCCCCCCGAATTCGGGGGGAGCGAGAGGGGGGTAACATCAAGACGGTATCCTTTTCGACAAAAGCAAGCGGCATAGTTAAATACTTGGAAAAGCCTTAGGCTGTTCCAAGGTAACGACTCACCTAACCGCGCTACATTTGCTAACAAAGGGCTTAAGCCCTTGTTAAATACCTATTTTTGGGCGATATAGGGCGTGAATCAGCCAGTTCATAGCTATAGGTGAGTAGTTACAAATGGCTAGGCGATTATTCCCCCAACACATAGCGCGTGAGGGCCGCCGCCACGCCAGCATGATCATGGTCCGGCGCGACCCAATCGGCGACGGCTTGCACCTCCGGCGGCGCGTTGCCCATTGCGACCCCCACCCCCGCCACTTGTAATAATTCGATGTCGTTTTCGCCATCCCCCAACGCCAGGGCTTGCTCTGGCACCAGACGAAAATCCAGCAGGATTTCCTGCAAGGCCGCCCCCTTGTTGACCCCCGGCGGCAACACCTCCAGCGAGTTGGGCGCATCCATACCGCTCAGGGATTTGGGCAAGGCTTGCACCAGGCGCACGGCATCCCCCCAGCGCCGCGCGATGTCTGCGCGCAAGGGCAGCATATCATCCGCCGTGCCCCAAATCACCAGCTTATTGATCGGGTGCGACAGCGCCGCGCGCTCGAAATCGGGCAGGATGGTCGTCTGAGCCTCGCCCAGGCCATAAATATGGGTCGTGTAAGTATCTTCGCGCGCGGCATAGACCACCTCGCCGCTATACAGCAGCGGCGTACAACCTTGTTTGGCGGCCCGCACCACCACATCCGCGACGACCACGGGCGAGAGCGTATGCTGATGCTGCACCCGGCCTAGCGCATCGTAGACCAGCGCACCTTGCAAGAAAATCCCCGGCGTCTTAAGGCCCAATTCTTCGATCACATCCAGCGTTTTGCGCACGCGCGCCCGCCCGCTGGCCAACACCACCGGGATACCCCGCGCAGCCAGGGCCAAGAGCGCCGCGCGGTCTTCCGGCGCGATCTGATGCTGGCTATTGAGCAATGTGCCGTCGATGTCGCACGCCACCAGGCGAATCATCGCCATATAGCGTTCCTTTCGTTCGTTATGTTTCAGGCTGCATGCCTGCGTGGGCAGTCCATATTGCGCAGGGCACGCGGCGGATAGTGGATTGGGCACCGCCAGCCCGCCAAGCGTATACTCTGACAAAGATAATCTGCCGAAAGCGACCTGCCATGCGCCGCCTTCTATTATATCCCGTCTTGGGGCTGTTGGCCCTGGCGCCCTTCTCCCTCGCCACCGCCCAGCCCGACCCCAGCCCCGCCTTCGAGCCGGATGAATGCCCCATGTATTTGCCCGGCTATGTGGACGAAGGCACCGAAATCCGCTGCGGATACGTTACGGTGCCGGAATACCACGCCGCGCCGGAGGGCGATACCCTGCGCTTGGCCGTCGCGATATTGCCCGCCACAGGCGACGACCCCGCACCCGATCCGCTGGTGTATGCCGCTGGGGGGCCGGGCAGTTCGGCGTTGAACGAAGCCACGTTCCCCTTTTTCTCATCCTCCGTAGCGGGGGATTTGCGCGTAACGCGCGACATCGTGCTCATCGAGCAACGCGGCACGCGCTATAGCGAGCCGCACCTGAGTTGCCTGCCCGAAATGCGCGACGCCGAAGATGATACCCTAGACGCGGGCTTCACGCTGAATCGCTTCACGCAGAATGCCGTCGCCGCGAGCATCGCCTGCCACGACCGCCTGACGGCGGATGGTATCGACCTTTCGGCCTATAATAGCCTAGAAAACGCCGCCGATTTTCCGTTTGTGATGAGCGCGCTGGGCTATGATAAATACAATTTGCTGGGGGTGTCGTATGGCTCCGTATTGACCCAGCATATTTTGCGCGACCATAGCGAGAACGTGCGCAGCGTCATCATGGATTCCGTCGTGCCGCTAGATAGCAGTTTCATTACGCGCATCCCCGCCAACGCCGACCGCGCCATGCAATATTTATTCGATGCCTGCGCTGTTGACCCCGACTGCGCCGCCGAGTACCCGAATCTGGAAGCGACCTTTTTCGACATCATCGCGCGCATGAACAGCAAACCGCTGGATATTACGCTGGGGGCGGGGTTCATCGGCCCGGAATATGAAG
Source organism: Anaerolineae bacterium (assembly GCA_034437075.1). Classification (GTDB taxonomy): domain Bacteria; phylum Chloroflexota; class Anaerolineae; order Aggregatilineales; family J027; genus DAOTVD01. Next base: position 11,793 of record DAOTVD010000060.1, on the reverse strand, counting down.
TGCAGATCACCGGGGATATGGTCGTTCGCTTGTTGTTTCTCTCGCTCTATTTGCCCGATGCGCTGGACGTTTTGCCCGATTATATCGACGGCCTGGCGCGCGGGGATTCCGAATGGGTAGAGTTTTACCCGGTCGGGTTTACCAACCCTAACATTAGCGACGGCATGAACTTCTCGATTGTGTGTGCCGAAGATGGCGTCTTCGAGCTAGACGAGGTGCAAACGGCGGACATTGCGCCCGAAATTGCCGAGGTGATGGTCAATGCCTCGCCCAAGTTGTATTACAGCCTATGCCCATATTGGGATGTCGCGCCTTTGCCCGACCACACGCGCCAACTCGTGCAGAGCGAGGTGCCCGTGCTGATGCTCTCTGGCGCGTATGACCCCATCACGCCGGAGATTTTCGCGCAAGAGGTCAGCCAGGGGTTGGCGACGCATTACGCTTACACCTTCGCCGACCATGGGCATAGCGTATTTTTTGGTAATCGCTGCGCGCGCGAGATCGCAACCGACTTCTTGGCCGCGCCGGATGTTGAGCCGGACGCGGCTTGCCTGGCGGATTAAGGCTATTTTAGGCTTTTCCAAGTATTTAACTATGCCGCTTGCTTTTGTCGAAAAGGATACCGGCTTGATTTTACCCCCCTCTAGCTCCCCCCGAATTCGGGGGGAGAACTTACTCGTGCGCATAATAGCCCCTCCCTGAATTCGGGGAGGGGCTGGGGAGGGGTAATTATTTTTCTGGAAAAGCCTTAGAAACGTGACGCTCCCCCCACATTGGGCGAGAGCGTCAGAGGGTACTAGGGCGCGAAGCCAAAGCGCACCAGTTCATCCGCCGTCAGGGGCGTGGCGTAGCGATTCTCCTGCGCCCAGTCAATCACCGTCGCGCCATCCAGGGCCATGCGCCAGCGATAGAGCAACTGATCGTTAGAGCCCGAGAGCACTTCTTGCCCGTTGGGGTGAATGTCAATACTCACGACCCAGTCGGTATGGCCCATAAAGCGGCGCAGTTCTTCGCCCGTTTGCACGTCCCACATACGCACGGTCGTGTCGGAGCCGCTAGAGGCTAAAAAGCGCCCGTCGTCGCTGTAGACGATGTCCGTCACGACGTTGGCATGGCCTTCCAGGATGCGCAGCGCATCGCCGCCGGCAGGGTCCCAGATGCGGATGGTGGCATCGCGCGAGGACGAGGCGAAGGTCTGCCCATCCGGCGCGAAGATCACGCGCTCGACGCGGTTGCCGTGGCCCGCGAAGCTCAGAATCTGCTCGCCCGAACCGTCATCCCATAGGATGATCTGCCCCGAACCATCGCCGGTCAAAAAGGTCTGGCCATTGGGCGCATAATCGGCGGTGTACACGGGCGCTCCGAAGTCATCCCAGCGGCGGATTTCCTCGCCCGTGGCGACATCCCATTCAATCACGACGCCATCCGCGCCCGTGGAAAGTAAACGCTCGCCATCGGGGTGCAAGGCCAGCGCGTGGCCCCGGTCGGTGTGGCCCTCATAGCGGCGGATTTCCTCACCCGTGGCCGTATCCCACAAGATGACGACGCCATCCCAGGCGATGGAAAATAGCTGCGTGCCATCCGGCGTCCAGAGCACAAAATCGGGCGTGTCGGTGTGGCCTTCCAGGCGCAGCAATTCGTCGGCGGTGTCAGTCTGCCAGATGCGCACCGAGTTATCGCCTTCGGCTTCGAAGAACGAGCCCGCGCCACTGGCCAGGCGGGTGCCGTCTGGGCTATAGCCCACCGCGAAAATCCAATCATCGTGCGCCGCCCAAGCCTCGATGGCGTTGCGGGCTTGCAGGTCGATGAACCGCACGACGTTTTCGGTGGAGGCCGTCAGCGGCACGTCGTAGTTTTCGCCGATATTGCCCGTGCCCGTCAGTACATACGTCCCGGCGGGGTCAACCGCCATGGCCAGCACTTGCTCGTCGTGCATGGCGAATTGGGCAATTTCGGTGCTGGTTTCAATATCCCAGATGCGCACGGTAAAATCTCGCGCAGCGGAAATGACCTGCTCGCCGGAGGGCAAAAAGGCCACGCTCGTCACAATATCTGGATGGCCGAAGAAGCGCTGTTGCTCGGCACCAGAGCCCGTATCGAAAATGCGTACGGTGCCCGAGTTGTTGACATCCCATGTCCCCGCGACCAGTTGCTCGCCATCTGGGCTGAAAGCGATGTCGCGCGGTAACCCGGTAAAGCCCTCGTAGCGCTGCACTAAAGAGCCTGTTTCGATATTCCACAGCCGCGCGCGGCGGTCGCGTTCGCCGGGTGTGTTGTCTGCCCCGCCCGCGCTGGTGGCCACCGTGATGCCATCCGGGTGTGGCGCAATGCTCAGCACGGCGCCCAGATGCACATATTCGCGCACAACCTCCCCGCTGATGATGTTCCAGCGGCGCATGACCGTATCATCGCCGTTTTCATCGTCAAAATCCCCAGCGCCCGTGTAGATATGGGTACCATCTACGTCAAAGGCAACCGCATTAACGCGGGCGGTATGGCCCACGAAGCGCCGCACGACTTCGGCGGTTTCGGTATCCCATAGCACGGCGGTGGTATCCAACGACCCCGTGAGGATGCGGCGACCATCCGCGCTAAACGCCAGGCTAGTGACGCCGTCGCTATGCTCCTGATATTGTTCTAGCGGCTCGCCCGTGGCCATATCCCATACGATGACCGTTCCCTGCCAATCGCCGGAGGCCGCGCGCGTGCCATCCGGGCTGAAAGCGACCGCCAGCACCGAGGCCGCGTGCCCGGCCAGGTAGTGCCGCACGCCGGGCCCAAATGCAATGTCGCCCAGCGTGCGCTCGACTTCTAGCGGCGCGACGCCTTCGCTTTGGTAGGCTTCGATAGCCAGGGCCAAGGCCAGGCTATGGTCGTTCTCGTTGAGCGCGTTACGCGCGTTGGCGCTGAGGGCCAGGCCCCGCGCAATGCTGGCGTTTTCCTCTGCAATATTGCGCTGGGCCAGCGCCTCGGATTCGTTTTCTTCGGCTTCGTTCTGCGCTTGCAAGGCAAAGAAGGCCAGCGCGACCGCCAGCACAAAACCCAGCGCGAAGACGGCCACCAGCGCGCGCAAGAAGCGCTCCGAACGGGCTTCTAGGGCTTTTTCGCGGGCCTGGCGTTCGGCCTCGGCGGCGCGTTCGGCCTCGCTGCGGTCGATGCTAGCGCGCATATAGTCCGCTTCGCGCTCGGTCAGCACGATATTGGTTTCGGCCATCCATTCTTCGAACTGCGTCAGGCGCGAGCCTGTCGCCAAGTAGCTGGCATCCTGGGCGGAGCGTTTCCATTCGGCGGCGGCATTGGCCAGGCGATTTTGCAGGCGCAAATCTTCGCGCGCGTTGTCGATCCAACCCTTGTAGCGTTCCCATTGGCGCATCAGGGCTTCGTGCGCCACTTCGACGGTGGGTTCGCGGGTGGTGGGGTCGTTGTCGAAGGTCAGCAAGCGATATTTGCCGTAGGTGTTTAGCACGCTGCCGATGAGTTCGGCATCTTCGCGCAAGGCCAATAGCTCGGCCTGGTGAGCCCGGCGGCGGGTGTCTTCGGTGCCTTCGCCCAAAGAGACTAGGCGCAAAAGTACCTGCTGCGCGACGCTTTGCTGATCGGCGGGCAAGGCTTGGTAGAGGTCTTCGGCGCGTTGGGCCAACGCACCCGCCACCCCGCCGATCTGACGATAAGCGTCGATGGTCAGCAAGCGGTCGCTACGCCGTTCGTAGAGTTCGGTTAGGGCGTATTGCAGCAAGGGCAGCGCGCCGGGCCGTTGGCCCACATCCGCGATGATCTCTTGGGCCAGGCCGCCTTCCAGGTGCATCCCGACGCGCTCGGCGGGCCGGATGATGGCCGCTTCGAGGTCTTCGGGGCTGAGGGGCAAGACGATTTCGGCGCGTTGGCGCAACATCTGCCCAAAATCCGCGTAATACAGCGGCTTATCGAGGAAGTCCGCGCGGATAGTGACGGCCAAATGCAAACGGCTGTTGGGGTCTTGGACTGCCGTCACAAGATTGCTTAAAAAGCGCGTGCGCAGGGCTTCGTCATCCACCAGGGTAAAGACTTCCTCAAATTGGTCGATGAGCAAGAACAATTCGGCGTCGGGTTCGTTGGGTATAATGCGCTTGATAGCCCGCAGCAAGCCGGTGTCTTCGGCGCGCAGTTGGTCGAGCAAACTGGTCGGCGGGTTGACCGCCACGCGCAGCAGGGCCGCTTCTAGTTCTTCGAATGGGTAAGCGCCGGGCACCATTTCGGTAATGAACCAGTTTTCGCTGCCGGGCAAGGCACCCGCGCGCAATTGGGGAATCACCCCGGCGCGGATGACGCTACTTTTGCCGCTGCCGCTGGGGCCGACGAGCGCCAAAAAGCGCGCCTCTGGCGTGGTACCCTTCATCTCATCCAGCAATTCGGCGATGAACCCCTCGCGCCCGAAAAAGTCCGCCGCATCGGATTCTTGGAAGGCGCGCAAGCCTTTGTATGGGTTTTCGGGGGCGGGCAGTTCTACATCCAGCGAGGAGGAAAATTCCTGGGTATGGTCGGCGGTGGGGTCGAAGGCCGTATGGCGCTCGTTGGAACGGGTTTGCACCGACACCGGGCCGCCACCCGCTAGGCCCGCCGCCTTGCGGAAGGCCGCCGCCAGGGTCAGCGCATTCGGAAAGCGGCTGCGCGGATTTTTGGCCGTGGCGCGCTGGATCACATGGTTAATGTTCGCGTTCAGGTCGGGGCGGCGCAGGCGGATGTCTGGCAATGGGTCGTTGACTTGCTTCACCAACAAGGATGAAATGCCCGCCTGCGGGAATGGCTTTTCGCCCGCCAGCATTTCGTAGAGGATAACACCCAAGCTATAAATATCCGATTGCGGCATGACGGCCTCGGTGCGCACTTGCTCCGGCGAGAGATACGCCGGGGAGCCGATAACAGAGCCATGCGCGGTCATGTCGCCCGCGCTCAGGTCTTTGGCGATGCCAAAATCGGCCAAGTAGGCGTTGCCTTGTTCGTCCAGCAGCAAATTAGCCGGTTTCATGTCGCGATGCACCACGCCGTTTTGGTGGGCAACCGTCAACGCGGCGGCGGCTTGGTCCATCACCTGGGCCACATAGGGCAGCGCGAGTTCCTCGCCACTTTGCACCAGGTCGCGCAGGCTGCCCCCCCGTAACAAGCGCATGACCAAATACGCGCCGCCGGGCTCGCGCCAATAATCGTATAAGGGCACAATGAAGGGGTGTTCTAGGCGGGCCACCAATTGGGCTTCGACCTCAAAGCGCCGGATGAAATCTGGGTGATTTGCGTACATGGGCAAGATAATCTTGATGGCCACTTCGCGATTGACCAGCGCTTGCCGAGCCTGGTACACCTCACCAAAGCTCCCCGCACCAATTGGTCGGATGAGTTCGTATGTTTTTATGGTTTTTCCGGTGAGGTCTGTTTGCATTTCCACGTTGGAATACTGCCTTTATGTCACTATAGAGAATTCATTTATACCATATCTGCGAGTGCAATGCTTCTATGGGTTTCACAATCCGCAAATTGCTTATGCTATACTCTGTTGTGAAGGGCACACGACGCCCTATAAACGACTGTAGTTTATGCATTACGCCAATGTTGCTCCGAAGTTGTTAACATGAGGCACTATGACCAAACAAAATCCCCCGACTATGTTGAAGGCCGTGCGCAATTGTGGCTTGCTGGCCCTGGGGGCGGTGGGCTTGCTGCTCATTATCGGCCTGGGTGTGGCGGCCTACGTCGTCCTCACCGCCCCCGAAGCAGCCACCTCTGACTTGATCCGCTTTGAAGAAGTGGCCGATGGCATGACCGAGCCCAATGGCCTGGCGCATGTGAATGACGAACGCCTATTCGTCCACGAACGCCAAGGGCGCATTTGGGTCATTGACGCGCAAGGCACACGCCTAGAGCCGGCCTTTCTGGATATTCGTGACCAGGTGCGCAGCAGCGACCATAACGAACAGGGCTTGCTGGGCCTGGCCTTCGCGCCGGACTATGCCGAAAACGGGTACTTTTTCATCCATTACACGGCCTTGGATGACGACGACCAGCTTTGGTCGCGCGTCACCCGCTGGCAGGTTTCTGCCGATGACCCCAACCGCACCGACCCCGCCAGCGAAACGCTCGTGCTGGAATATCCCCAACCGGGCAACACCCATAATGCGGGCCAGTTGGCCTTCGGGCCAGGTGGCTATTTGTATATCGGTACCGGGGACGGCGGCCAATTGGGGCGGCAAGATTTACAGACCGGGCAAATACGCTCTGATTTGCTGGGTGCCATTTTGCGCATTGACGTTAGCACATTGCCCTATCAAATTCCGCCAGATAACCCCTTTGTGGATGAACCCGACGCCCGCCCGGAAATCTGGCTCTATGGCTTGCGTAATCCGTGGCGGTTTAGTTTCGATACCGCCACGGGTGACCTGTACATTGGTGATGTCGGCGCGGGCGCCTGGGAGGAAGTGAATTATGTACCTGCGGGCAGCCCTGGCGGCCTGAATTTCGGGTGGAGCATCTATGAAGGGTCGCAGGAAAATCGACTTGCCGCCGACCACCCCCAGCGCCCACCGCGCGAGGCGCTCACCTTTGCCGTGGCCGAGTATGCGCGTAATTTTGATAACCCCGGCCAGATCGTTTCGGAGGGCGGCCACCGCTGCGCGGTCATCGGCGGCTATGTCTACCGGGGTGCCGCCATCCCAGAACTAGATGGCAGCTACTTGTACGCAGATTGGTGCTCGGGGTTGGTGTGGCGGCTCACGCGCGAGGGCGACACCTGGCAGAACGCGCCGTTCATGGATACCGACCACACGATTAGTTCTTGGGGCCAGGGGCCGGATGGCGAACTGTATATTGTCAATTACCGGGATGGCGCGCTCTGGCGCATGGTGCCCCGCTGATGTGAGCCCGCACCCCAACGACCCTATGCTGCAATCGCCCTGGGCCGCCCCAACTCACATGCTACACGCTCGGGGCGCTCATGGTAGACTAGAAACGTAATGTTCGATACACACGCAAAAAGGGCACCCATGCCACGCTATGTGATATTTTCGCACCTGTTTCGTTTTCCCCTTTGCCTCCCCCTACTGCTCCTCTTGCTGATCGCCTTAACGGGGCTCGCTGCTTGTGGCAGCGACGAAGACGCAGACGCGACCGCCGGGCCAACCGCGCCGCCCACGCTCGACCCCGCCAGCCCTGCCGGGCAGGGCCAGATTGTCTTTCAGCAACATTGCACCACCTGCCACGTGATTGTCGGCGACCGGGCGATTGTGGGGCCATCGCTGGCCAATATTGCCAACGTCGCGGCGGAGCGCGTCCCAGGCCAAAGCGCCGAAGACTATCTGCGCGAATCTATCGTGATGCCCAATGCATACATCGTAGACGGCTTTGCCATGGGCTCGATGCAAGGCAACTTTGCCGAAACCCTGAGCGATGAAGAAGTCGATCAACTAGTGGCGTACATGCTGACCCTGGAATAAGCAAACCGCGTGATGCGTCGTTTATGCACCCGAAGCTAGCCAACGGATTGGTTTATGGCAAAAAAGAAAAAAACCGCGCCCCTTAACCCGCTGGATGCCTTGGTCGCGCGCCTAAATACCTGGCCGCGCGTGCTACGCATCGTCTTGAATACGCTGGTGGCCTTGCTGATTACTGGTTTGGCAGGCTCGGCCCTATTCCAACTGATGGGGCTGCAAGCCGGGGACAATGCCACGCCGCTTATCCTCATCACGATGGCCTTTGGCATCGCCCTCTACGCGGTCGGCTGGTCGTTGATGGTCGGCTTCGACTGGAACCTAGACACCCCATGGCAGGCCCGCCGCGCGGCTATCTATTACATGATCGCGGGCTTGGTGGCGCTGCTGGTCACCATTCTGCTCATCGTCGGTACGCTGATCTACAACGAAATTGCCCCGGTCTAGCCGATGTGGATGCAGGTTCTGGTGGTGGGGTTGGGCGGGTTTGTGGGGGCGAATCTGCGCTATGCGCTGGTTTTGCTCATGGGCACGCAGGCCTTCCCTTGGGCCACACTCAGCGCCAACCTGATCGGCTGTTTTGGGTTGGCCGCCTTCGCCACCTGGAGCGCTGCGCACAGCGCACTGGGCGCCGAGGCGCGCCTGCTGGTGACTACCGGATTCTTCGGCGCGCTGACGACCTTTAGTACCTTCAGTTATGAAACGCTGATCTTATGGTTACGCGCGGATTATGGTCTGGCGGTCGGCTATCTGCTGGCCAGTGTGGTGCTGGGCCTGGGCACCGCCTGGGCAGGCCATACCCTGGCCGCGCGTTTGTTGGTATAACCCGCTATAGTGCTGTATGTTGAAGACGTAAGAGCAAAGGATAATCCCGATGAAAACACCCGTTGCACGTTTTGGGCGTCGCCAGGCCCGGCTCTGGATCGTGGCGCTGGCCCTGCTCGCCCTATTGGCCGCTTGTGGCGAAGATGATGCCGATTCGACCGATGACCAGGACGACACCGATACGGCGGTCACCGAGGCCGTCCCCACCACCGAACTCACCAGCGCCCCAGCCCGCGCGACCCTGCCGCCCACCTGGACGCCCAACGCCCCGGCGGATGACGCCGCGCCCAACGACGATGCAGATGCCGAGCCCGCATCCGACACGGGAGCACAGCCCGCATCACCAACCGCGACGGTCGATGTTAACGCGACACCGGTCTTCTTTGGCCCCACCCCCACGCCCGCGCCCGGCGAATGTGCACTATTTGGGCCAAATGTGCAGGCCAACCGGGCGTACGAAACCGTCACCGTTGGCGAAGAAGCCATCATCACTTGGGACCCTGTGCCCGCGACCGGCTATGAATACCAGGTGCAACTCACGCATCCCGATGGCACAGTGCTCACGACGGATATGACCGCTGCCAATGCATTCACCTTTCCGCCCGAAAACCTGACCGCTGTGGGCTTTGCCTATGAATGGGAAGTGCAGCCCATGCGCGCGGGTGCGGTCGGCTGTCCGCCTATCACGGGTGAAATTGTGGTGTTGCCGAATGATGAGTAATGCCGCGCGGATGTTCCGGCGCCTGGCGGGGGCGCTGAGTGCACTAGCGGTTTTGCTAGCCCTGGCGCCCGCCCTCGCCGCCGAAACCATCCGCCAAAACGCGCTGAATTCGAACTTGCGCGAAAGCGCCTTCTCGCTGGCTTTCGAACGAACCTTGACGGCCATTCTGGATGCTAATGAAGGACGCCCCCTGCCCAGCGCCATCCAAAGCCCCGCCGCCAATGATGACAAAGGCCGTTGGGCGGAAGTCTTGTTCGGGGGGTTGCTTTTCGGGGGGCTGTTCGTCTTCGGGTGGATACCACAACAGCTTGGCATTTTGAAATCGAACGGGGGTGGCTATTCCGGGGACAGTGGGTCATCTTCCAGCAATGGGTCGTCATCCAGTAGCGGATCATCGTCCGGCGGGGGCAAATTCGGCGGCGGTGGGTCATCCGGCGGGGGCTGGTGATGATGCGCCGCGCGCTAGGCGTCATGGTGCTGCTGGTCAGTGCCGCATGGGCAAACCCCGTGTTTGCGCAGAGCGCCACCACGGACGAAGACGGCGGTTTGCCCGTGGGCGGCATCATCGCGCTGGTGGTGGTCATCGTCGTCGCGTTGCTAACCCGCAACATGGGCGGGGTGCTCTCGCGCCGGGGGCGCGCCGCCGTGGACGAACCCGACGATGACGAAGTTTATACGGAACGCGGCCCGGCACGCCGCGCCCGCCGCTATGAAGAAGACGACCCCGCGCTGTATATGGTGGAAGATGACGATATGCGCGAGCAAGATGGTGTCCTGGACGACGACTTATACTGACCTTGTGGCCCATAGCGGGCCGGGCCCAGTCTGGTAGACTGGCTTTAGGCCCCGCCTACCCTACGGCGTAAGGTCGCCATAGTTAGGGCATATTGCCAGGCTCTATCGCCATGGCGTATAATATCAATAACCGACGTCATATCGGCTGTTGTCGTCTCAGACGCATTACTGCTTCATGACTACCCCCTGACCCGATCTCAGCTTGAATACTTTGGCGCACCAGCACATTGAAGGGGGGAACCTTCGTGACTGAAAAAACCGTATTCGAACAGCCGCCCAAGCGTATCAACTGGGTGGCGATTACCAATCTCGCCGGGGTGATTGCGATTCTCATCGTAGCGCTATTCATTTATAACGCCTTGCAATCACCCAGCAATGTGGTGGACAACACCTTCGATATGCCGCCGCAGACCATCAGCCCGCAAGCGGCCCACGAGCATATCCAGCATAATGATAATGCCGTGCTCTTAGAAATCAGCGCGACGCAGCGCGCCGGGCCGTACATCGAAGGCGCGATTCCCCTCTTGGCCGAGGATATCGCGCACCAGGCGGGCGACGTACTGCCCGACCATAACACCGCTATTTTGCTGATGTGCTTCGCGAACGAAGCCGCTGCTTGTGGCACCGTGGCGAACTGGTTGCGGCAAAATGGCTATCGGAATGTGATGATGGTTGATGGGGGCCTAGAAGCCTGGCAAGCCGCACATTTGCCCTTGGTAGAGCCACCCATCCGCGCCGACTGACCGCGCCCCGCGTGGGTTCCCCCCCACTGACGTTAGCCGCTAAGCTTAGGACTCGAAACGAGGAGACCGCATATGCAACCCGATCTATGGCATGATCTTTCGCCTGGCAACGACTTACCCAACGTCGTAACCACCATCATCGAAATCCCCCGCCGCAGCCGCAACAAATACGAATACAGCAAAAAGGATGGCGTCATCAAGCTGGATCGCATGCTGTATAGCTCCATCTATTACCCCGGCGACTATGGCTTCATCCCCCAAACCTATTTTGACGATGACGACCCGCTGGATATTCTGGTGATGCTCAGCAACGAGACGTTCCCTGGCTGCCTGGTGGAAGCCCGCCCGATTGGCATGCTGAAAATGATCGACAAAGAAGAGCGCGATTATAAAATTCTGGCCGTCGCCACCGGCGACCCCAACTATAGCGACTTTCACTCGTTGGCCGACGTACCGCAGCATTATCTGGTGGAAGTGCGCCATTTCTTCCGCACCTATAAACAGTTAGAAGGCGGCGTGGTGGAAGACCTCGGCTGGGCAGATGTCGAAGACGCGCGCGCCGAAATCCTGCGCTCGGTGCAGCTTTACGAAAAAACCTTCACGAAGCAGCCCAAAAAATAATCTCCCCCAAAACACACACCCTGTAGGGGTGAGGCTGTGCTTGCATCCCGCTTGCGGGGCCTCGTACGAAAAAATAACAAGGGGCTTAAGCCCCTTGTTAGGATAATGCATGGTTTATCCGATTAAATGCGGAATAATCAAAAGGCCCTCGTCCATTTTGGGCGTGGGGCATCGCCCTATGTCGCCGGGCCGTAATCATCGCGCTGAGGGGGCGGCACGCTGAAAGCCATGCGCAGATTGTGCAGCGCAAAAGCCGCCGCCGCGCCGACCAGCGGCGTCCCCAGCCACAGCCCGATAAACGACAACAGGTCTACCCGATTAGGATTCAGGCCCGCGTAGAGCGGATCGTAACCCACCAAGACTTCCTCCAGCGGCAGTAACAGCAAGACATGCGCGCTGCCGGCCAACCACAGCGTCAGCGCGGCGGCGGCCCGCCCCTGGATGGATGTCCCCACCAAGCCAACGAGCAAGCCGTAGAGGGTCGCGAAGGCCATGTTAAAGCGCGCCAAAACCAGCCAATGCGTATTGGGGACGATGATGGGCACTGCTCCGGCGGCCTCATCCGAGATATTGTCGGTGACATCTGCCATTTCAAGGAAAGCATTGGGCAACACCAGCAACAGCATGCTGATGA
>DAOTVD010000059.1:0-6967 GCA_034437075.1 Anaerolineae bacterium | reverse complement strand
CAGGCGTCGATTGCCTGGGCTGCGGCGCTGGTGGTGCTGCTGTTCGCAGTCAAAATCCCCGGTAGCCTGGGGACGGTCGAATGGCTAGGGTTTTCGTATGTGGTTTTGCGCTTGCTCAGCATGCTCGCGGATTTTCGGAGTGGGCAATTGCCCGCCATGAACGCCACCGAGACGCTCATTTATGCGCTGTTTCCGGCCAGTTGGCTGGCGGGGCCCATCGACCGCGCGCCGCATTTCATGAGCGAATTACGCGATGCCACATCCGCGCATAGCGAACGACTGATGACGGGCGGCAAGCGCTTTATCGTGGGTGCCTTCAAGAAATTCGTTATTGCGGATACGTTGGCGCTGGCGGCGCTCTCGCCCGCTCTGGCAGGGGATATTGACAGCGCAAGCGGCGCTTGGTTGGCGGCGTATCTCTATGCGCTACGCATCTTTTTTGACTTCAGCGGCTACAGCGATATGGCCATTGGCGCGGGCATTCTGGCGGGTATCAAGCTGCCGGAGAACTTTAATCAGCCCTATTTGCGTCCTAGTTTGGCCCTATTCTGGCAGAATTGGCATATGAGTTTAACGGGCTGGTTCCGCGCGTATGTTTTTATGCCGCTCTCGCGCTGGTTGTTGCGGCGTCCGGTGAATCTGCCCGAAAATCTGATCGCGCAAATCGTGACCATGTTGCTGATCGGGGCCTGGCATGGCCTGACCGCCAATTTTCTGATCTGGGGCTTGTGGCATGCCGTGGGCCTGGTGGCACAGCGCGCGCTCTCGCAACGTACACGGCCCCAAGCGCGGCGCTGGAACGCCAATCCCTGGCGGCGTCGCGTGTTGTATGTGTTTGGTGTCTTTGTGACGTTTCATTACGTGCTGATCGGTTGGGTATTTTTCGCATTGGCGAGCCCTGCCGAAAGCCTGCGGATTTTAGGAGTGATGTTCGGTGTCTGATGTATCTGTATGGCGGGTCGTGCTGAAGGCCGGGGCGTTGTTCCTCATTCTCAATATCGTGTACGCCGTCGCGCGCCCGCTGGATACGATATGGGATATGGGGCTGTATAACACGCCCCTGGTGCCGGGGCGCGAGCGCTTGCCCTATGCCGAAAATCCCGCCGAATCCTATAGTCTGACGGTAACCGACCCGGAAGCCATGTTTGCCACGCACGAACTCGCCGCTGCTGATGACGAATCCGCCTACCGTGTATTTTTGCTCGGGGATTCAGGCATCTGGGGCTGGTTGCTAGGGCCAGACGAGACCTTGAGCGCCTGTATCAATCGGGGCTATTACCATACAGCCAGCGGGCAACCCATCCGCGTTTATAACCTGGGTTATCCTTTGCTGAACCTGACCAAAGACCTGGTTATTCTGGATACTGCCTTGCGCTATGAACCGGACATGGTGGTCTGGTTTGTGACCCTGGCATCATTTTTTGCCGATGACCAACTGACGCGCCCTTTCATCCAAGCCAACGCGCAGACCGTCCGGCGCTTGAATGCGCAATTCGACATAGGGCTAAATACAGATCAATTGTCAGATAACACCGATGTTCCGTTTGAAAGAACGATCATCGGCCAGCGCCGCCAATTGGCCGACTGGCTACGCCTGCAAGCGTATGGCCTGGCCTGGGCCGCCACGGGGATAGACCATCGTAACCCAGAATTCTTTACGCCTGTGCGGCATAATTTGCGTGCGGCCACCGATTATGAAGGCTTCGAACGAGACATCCGCGCCGAGGGGGCCGTTTTGTGGTCATTGTTAGATGCCGGAACCGCCATGGCGCGCGGCCAAGACGCCGAGATGCTCATCATTAACGAGCCCATTTACCGCAGTAGCGGCCTCAATAGCGACTTGCGCTATAACTTCTATTATCCGCGCGAGGGCTACGATTGGTATCGCACAGCATTAGCGACTCGCGCGCAGGATGCCGCCTGGCAGTATGCCGACCTGTGGGATGCTATGCCGCCGGACGCCTTCACTGACTCTGCCCTGCATTTGACGCCCTCGGCCACGTGTGCGCTGGCAGAGCAGGTCGCCGCAGTGATCCAACAACATGCCCCGTAATCCGCGCGCGCTCCTGACCATTCCCCAGCAACGGCGCGCGCATACGCTGCTCGCGCTGGGCTATGGCGCCGTGGTGCTGGTTTGGCTGACCCCGGAAGATCGAACGGTCTGGCCCGTGGTTATCCTGGGAAGTGGGTTGGGTGCCCTACTCGGCGGATTGGCGGTTTTGCGTTGGGGGGGCGGAACGATCCTCCGCCCGGCGCAATGGATACCGGGCCTGGTGTTAGGCGGGGCGTTGGTCGGGGTATTGGCTGTTTGGTCTACCATCAGCCTAATGATCTTCAAAAATGCCTGGCATTCCCATGCTTATCCCGACTTCCCCACGTCGTTAATCGTAGACATGGCCGCGCGGACGCTCCCTTGGTCGGTGGCGGGGGCTTGCTTGGGCGGCGCGCTGGCGCTGTTGCGCTGGGCCTGGGTTTTATCCTCTCCGCCGGACTAAAGTTTTTTGATGGCGGTGCGCCATTTGCGCGCCATGGTCGCGCGCTTATCGCGTTTTCCCTTTTGGGGCTGGATCACATCCAGCGCGCCTTCGATCTCGCGCAGCGCATTTTGCTTTTCGCTTTTGTAATAGTAGCTAATGGCGCGATAGATCAGCACTTCTGGGCGTAAAGGCGCAAAGCGTTGCGCTTCATTCAAATGCCCAAGCGCGGCATCGGGTTGTTCATCGCGCAAGGCTTGCCTAGCGCGGGCATAATGCACAATCCATTGGCTGGGGTCTAGGGACAGCGCCTTTTTGAAATCGGCCTCGGCAGCAGCACCGTTTCCCTGTTCCAGATAAATATAGCCGCGCGTAGCATATAGTTCGGCGTTGCGTCTTTCCAGCCTCAGCGCTTCGTTCAGGTCGGCCAGGGCATCCTCAAACTTATTTTTCTCATAAAAAGAGAGGGCGCGTTCGAGATAACGCTCGGCTTTGCTGAGTACGCCACCGTTAGAATATCGTAACTTTTCGTGGGTTTGCGACATATTTTATATCCGTAGCGCTACGTAAATATCAGTCTGTTATAAACTAATTGTAGTTTATAAAGTCACGTCTGTGAAAAAGTATAGATTTTCTGCTAAGATGAGTCGCACGCGCCGATATGTGTAACGTCAGAGAGACTTGCCACTATGAACGAGCCGAGTCTGATTATTTGCCCAGTCTGTGGCTACCAAAACGATACTCAGAACAATTACTGTATACGGTGTAATTCGCTGTTGCGCCCCGAAACCAATAAATTGGAACAAGCTGAAGAATTTGACATCGAACCCAAATGGGGGTCTAAGGATACGGGTAAGCGTTTGTATTTGCATGTGCACGGGCATAGCGAGTCGATAGAAATTGCCCTAAGCGAAGGCATGGCGCTGGTGATAGGACGCCGAGACCCTAGCACCAATCATTTACCTGGTATCGATTTGGCTAATTATGATGCAGGTAACCTGGGGGTTTCGCGCAAACATGCGATATTGACCTATGAGGGAACATCCTTGAAGGTGGCCGACATGAATAGTGCCAACTTCACCTATCTCAATGGGCAAAAACTGGTGCCCAACCATGCGCGCTTGGTGCGTGATGGCGATGATCTACGCCTGGGGCGGTTGCGGGTAACGGTTCAGTTTGGTTGATGATCTTGTTTGGGGCTGGGTATTTCATCCTGAGCAACCAATATTGCCTGAACACGCTGGATGATGCGCTGTAAATCAGCTTCATTGTGCAAAATGTTATAGTCGGTGACAGACAACCTGAGTAGTGGGCTGGCTTGCCAACGCTCCACCCATGCTTCGTATAAAGCATTTAGGTCTTCCAAATAGGTCTGGGTGATGGTTTGTTCATAGTCGCGCCCGCGTGCTTCGATACGCGACAACAACAGATGCACAGGTGCTTGCAAATAGATAACCAGGCTGGGGGGGGGCAAAAAATTCTGCACACCGTCGTATAAGGCGCGATAGCAATCATAATCGCGCGGGCTGATTAAGCCGCGTTGATAGAGATTCTGTGCGAAGATTTCGGCATCTTCATAGACACTACGGTCTTGCAGCACATGCCCCGGGTAGAGTGAAATTGCATGATGATGTTGCAAGCGTCGTGCCAAAAAGAATATTTGCGAATGAAAACTCCAGGCGGCCATATTCTGGTAAAAATCGGCCAGATATGGGTTCCCCGTAAAATCTTCCATATAGGGTTTCCAGGCCAGGGCCCCCGCGAGCCGCTGCGCGAGGGTGGTTTTGCCCACAGCAATATTGCCTGAAATAACGACAAAATGATAATTTGACATCGTTGTTTAGGATGGCTTGTGGTTAGTAAAAGGTTGGCAGGGTGGGGTCAACATCGCGCGCCCAGCGCAAAATGCCCCCTTCCAGGTTATACAAGTTGCTGGGTTCCCAACCGCGTGTGGCCAAGAACATACACGCTTGCTGGCTACGTCCTCCGCTGCGGCACACGACAACGACGGGTTTATCTTGGGGAACTTCTTGCATGCGCTCGGGCAGTTCATCCAGGACAATATGCTCGGCAAAGTCTAACTGGGTGATGTCCAATTCGTAGGGCATACGCACATCAATCACGACGATGTCTTCACCCGCATCCAGGCGGGCTTTTAACTCTTGGGGGCTAATCCCCTGTACGGGAGCATTCATGCTATGATTATCCTCTATGGGGTGTGGCTATTTGCTCAAAGATTGTAGCGGCTATGAGGCCCGTGTCTAGGGGCGTAAGCGAACTTGGCCCGAAAGCGCTATAATTCAGCGGACGAAAGTGATGGGATAAACACGCTGTGCCAGAAAAACAATTGTTGGTATTGGCATCCAGTTCGCCGCGTCGGCGCGAATTACTCGGCATTGCCGGGTTTATGTTCAGTACCATGAGTGTGTCTATCGATGAAACCCCGTTACCGGATGAAGACCCGGTGCGCTATACCTGCCGGGTCAGCAAACAAAAGGCCTATGCGGCTGCCGAGCGCGTGCGCGGTACGCCCTTGATCGTCGCAGCGGATACGACCGTTGTGGATCGGGGGACGATTTTGGGCAAGCCCGAGCACGCCGCCGAGGCCGAGGCAATGTTACGCCGGTTACGTGGGCGTACGCATCAGGTCTACACCGGCTTGGCGGTTTTGGATACCGCCACCGAGCGCTTAGAAGAAGATGTATGCATAACGGATGTCCCGATGCGCGCGTATACTGACGATGAAATCGCGGCGTATATCGCCAGCGGTGACCCGTTCGATAAAGCCGGGGGATATGCCATCCAGCATGTTGGGTTTCATCCGGTGCAAGTTCGCACGGGGTGTTATGCCAATGTCGTCGGGTTACCGTTGTGCCACCTGCTGCGCGCGCTGCGGCGTATGGATGTGAGCGTAGAGCAGGATGTGCCCTATCTTTGCCAGGCGGCACATGAATATGAATGCGGCGTCTTTAGCAGTATTCTACGGCCTTGAAGCGCTCAGCGTAGGGGAATGGTGTCTTTACGATGGTCGACAACGCTAAATGTCCCCCATTATAATCATGACACGAGATCATTTTGCACCAACATCGCTCGATCATGAGGATAACCCTATGCGACGTGTGCCGTTCATTCTGTTGTGCTTAACGCTGTTTTTGACGGCCTGCTTGGGCGGCGACAGTAACGAACAAAACATCCTGGGGCTGAATAGTGGCCCAACGCCAGTCGTCAGCCTAGATGGCGGCATCCAGACGGCTGTCACCTTTTTGGATGCCTGGGCTGTGCAAGATTACAACACCATGTACGGGCTCATCAGCCCCAATGCCCGCGATGCCTATCCCCAGGAAGCATTCACTGAATTCTATGAAAATCTGTGGGAAAATCTGCGCTTACAAGGCTTAGATTGGCAGCGCGGCGATGCACTCTTGCAGGGTACGACGGCTGTCATCCGCTATGATGTGCAGTTCCAGTCGTCTGTTCTGGGCGAATTTGAAGACGAAAATCGATTAATGCGCATTATCCCCACGGATGAAGGCATGCGCCTGGCGTGGTCGCGCATGGATATTTTCGAAGGCTGGGCCGGCGACGCCCGCTTGCAGGTAGAGCGCTTTTTGGCCAGCCGGGGCAATATATTTGATCAGAATGGACGTGCGCTGGCAGACCAGAATGGTATTGCCCTGCCAATGTACTTAACGCGCAACGATATCGGCAATGAGGCTGCCTGTATCGAACTGTTGGTACCGTTGCTGGGGCGCGAATATAACGACATCCAAGCGACCTTCGCCCGTTATAATGCTGACACGCTCTTTTTTATTGGCGAGATTGACCCCGAAACATACCAGGCCCGGGGCTCCGAAATTGACGGCACCTGTCGTCCTGAGATTGGCGAACGACGGACGCGGCGTTACTTTGCCACCGCTGCGCCCCATGTGGTGGGGTATGTGGGCCAGATTCCCGCCGAACAAGCCGCCGAATATGACCAGAATGGCTATCCTGCCGATGCGCTGGTTGGCCTGCAAGGCATCGAGCGCACCTGGGAACGCGAATTGCGCGGCAATATTGGAAATCGCTTATCTCTGTTTGCGGTCACAGACGAACGGTTGCGCACCATCACCGAAGCTGAAGCCTCGCCAGGGCAGAGTATCTACCTTACGCTAGATCGTGACTTGCAACAGGGCATCACCGAAGTGTTTGCGAATGCCTATTCATTCGCCCAACCTACCTGGGGCAGCACATCGCCAGGGGCCGCCGCTGTCATCATAGACGTGAACACGGGCGCGATTCGGGCTATGGTTAGCTACCCGACTTTTGACCCCTCAGTATTCAATCCCGATAGCCCCTATTTAGACCCTGGTTCGCTCATCCGGCAATACAACACCGATCGTAGTAGCCCCTTGGTCAACCGAGCGATTCAGGGCCGCTATCCGTTGGGCTCGGTGTTCAAGCTCGTTTCGACTGTGGCCGGCGCGGACAGCGGTCTTGTGCCGCTCGATACG
>DAOTVD010000058.1:0-2413 GCA_034437075.1 Anaerolineae bacterium | reverse complement strand
GTTGATCGGCCTGAATGGCACGCCGTAAAAGCCGCCCTTCGCCGATAATAGCCTCCTGACCAACGAATTCATCCAGGTTGCGCGGGCGCATTCGCGCGGCCAAAGGCTGGATTTCGGGGCTACGTTGCTCGCGGGCATAATCGAATAAATCTGGCATTATCTTGACAGTTTCCTATAATGAGTACGCTATAGCCGCATATAAGGATTGTATGATGCCATCTTTCCATATCACAACCGCAAATACCATCCCCGAAGCACAATTGCTGCAATTCTTTCATGATGCCTACGCCCCCCGGATGGACAAAGTAGAACGCTTACAGAAGCATCATAGCTGGATGTATCGCGGCTCGGCGCACCATTTTTTAGCCCTAGAAACCACCACGGGGGAAATTGCTGGGCAATCGGTTGGCATCCCGATGCGTATGGCCCTGGCGCCAGAGATTGTTGACATCACCTGGTGGAGCGATTTGATCGTCTTGCCCGAATATCGGCGCCAAGGCGTGCAAGGTATGTTAAATGCCACGATCACCGGATTGCAGGATTTGACCATGGCTGCATCTCGGCGCGAAGCGGCGAAGTTATTACGCAAAGTCGGCTATAGAGATGCCGAAATTGGCCAGCATAATCGGCTTATCCTGAATTATATGCACACCAAACGCCCGTATATGACAGGTTGGTTGGCTCCTGCTGTATGGCTAAGCGCAGTTTTCCAGCAAGTGGCAAAGGTCGGCTTTCGAAGCAAGGTCGCCCGATACACTCCCAAAATAGCCTACGCGCTACAAACGCCAACCGCCAGCGAACTAGCAGCCATTTTCACCCGTGGCTACTCTGGAACATATCTCACCAAATACCGAGATGCAGATTATATTCAATGGCGCTTTCTGGATGATCCAACCGTCGAAACCTATCACTACTTTGCAGCGGGTGATCCGCCGACCCTTGGCCTGATCTTGGGTATTGATGCCCAGAATGCCTATATAGCCGATCTTTTTGGTGCAATAGAAGACCCATTACTTGTAAACGATCTTTTAGGCTTGGCCATACGGTATGCTCATGAACATGGAGCCGCTGAAGTGCTATTTTTGGCCACGCACCCCGCTTTAGGCGATTATGCTAGCGCCTGGCACTTCACGCCAGATTGGCCACGGCGCATCAATTGGTACAGTAAAACACCCGCCCAGATGGCTCTTATCGCGCAATTACCGCACCATTGGTCTTTAACCGACACCGACATATAGATAGCGCGTTCACATCATGCGTGACCGTTCCTTGGCCACCTGCCGACGAAATGCGTGCTGATTCCAATCGCCGACAAGAATGCGCAACCATGCCACACGAGTGGGTTGTAAGTTAACCCCGCCACCGCCAAAAAACGCATGATAATGCTGGTGTTCAGCCAACCAAGTAGCCGTTGCTGCGCCGACATGCTGCAATAGCCCGTTTGGGTACGCCAACCAGGGGCGTGGTTCCAGACCATTTGCCGCAAGCATGGCCTCGTTTTCCATGATTTGCTCGTCATGCTGGGTTTCATCTAAGTCACACAGATTCAGATGCTCGCGCGTATGATTGCCTATTTCCCAGCCCTCGGCTTGTAAGGCGCGTAACTCGCCCCAATTGAGGTGCGCACGCGGATAATCTTCGTGGGGATTAGCGGCTAACCACGCCGCCTGCACCGCAGCCTCAGTAGCCGCCGCGCGATAGTGATTTTTGAGGTAAGCAAACACATCATCGGATGGCTGAAAGCCCGCATCGTGCAAAGCCGTTCGTAATGTCTCGGCCTGCCCGCGTTGCAGCATGAGCGCCGCCAAAACGCGATAATAGACCATTTGCCCATCCGCAAACGCACCATTCACAAAAACCGTTGGGCGAACGCCATACTGGGCCACCATCTCGCGAGCGTTGGTTTGCAAGGTCAAGTAGGCATCATCAAAATGCACCACGGCATAGCGTCCGCGTTGCATTTGTTGCGCCGTCAAGTGTAACGCCTCGCTTGTGCTTAGCAGAGTCATATGGGACGCCAACCAAGCGATATGGTCGGCAAAATCACTTTGGCCCGTGGCCACTTTGGTATAGGCGCGTTCCCATTCAGCGTCCTGGGCGGGGTTCCATATCGAATGGTATGCAATAATATATAAACCATTGCCAAGTGACTGCCAGCGCCAGGCGACATGCGCGCGCCGGGTTTCTAGTTCTGCTTGACGTGCAAATATTGTCTGCCTTTGCATAGTGCCCTTAACAAACCTCGTTTCCGAAACAGTGATGGTTCCCTTCCGACAGCTTCTGCTATGGTACACTACGAACGTAAATTACGGCACACCAGAGCGGACACCCGAATGAAAAAACGCGCCTTACTTGCCTCAATGATCCTGGTCTTGTGGTTGGTAGCTTGCGCCGAGCAAGATGAGACCGTCGT
>DAOTVD010000057.1:0-6960 GCA_034437075.1 Anaerolineae bacterium | reverse complement strand
CCCCCAGATCACCAGAAAAGGCGCCAAACGCCGCCGCCGCCAACTGATCCAGCGTTGCATTATTGCTCTTGGGGCCACAAACTGCCCAGCGTATCGCAAGCCGGGCAACTGCCGTCAGGCCGGATGATGGCATAGCCGGCCATGGGGTCTTCGTCAAAGCGTTCTTTGTCCAGGTTCCAGATAATCATCATATCCACGATACCGCGTTGGGCGTTGATGAGCGCGGCGGTGCCCAACCAGGCGGCCTGTTGCTCTAGCGTGACGTCTTGCGCCCAGGCAAAACCGGACGGCAGTTCGCCATAACCTTCGGAAGTCAGGTAGCCCAGTTCGGTATAGCATACGGGAATCTCATTGTTGAAAGGGTCGGCGGCGCGGGCGGTGTTGGTCTGCAAATAGCGCGTGCCGGAGTCCGTGTCGCGCGGGTCGCCGCTGGTGAGCGTGGGGCTGATGATGCCTTCGTTATAATGCGCGCCGATGCAATCCATGTATTGTCCGGCCCCGGCGGCGGCCATCTCGCGGTAGTAGACGTCATCATCGCAGCCTTCGGGCGTGCAGCGCCCGCCGAAGAAGCCCGTCGGGGCCAACCCGGCGCTGATGACCAGCGTATTGGGGTTGCGGGCTTTGATCTCGGTATACGACGCGGCCAGGAATTCGGTATACATGGCGGCATCCACGCGGCCTTGGGGCCATTCGCGATCCAGATTGACCTCGTTCCAAATTTCGATGGCATCCGACCCGATTTCGGCCAAGCGCCCGACGAATTGCGCATATTCGTCGTAGTAGCCGGGCTCGAGCAGGTCTTCCGGCTCGCCGACCACGCCCCACAGCACGCGGAAGCCGTTTTCGTGGTTCAGTTGCACTTGCCAGCCGAAGTCATCGGCGTTCATGCCGGGGCTATAGCGAATCTGGATTTTGACCCAGGTCATGCCTGCGCGGCGCAGGTAGTCCAGCCGTTCGTCTTCATAAATGCCGGAGAAATGCGCGCCCAGGGCGAAATCCGGCGGCAAGGTGCCCTCGATTTCGGCAGGGATGATCGGCGCTGCTGGGGTGGCGGTTGCGGCAGGTGCGGAGGCCATGCCCGGCGTCGGGGTGGCGCTTGGCATGGCGTCTTGCGTAGATTGTGCCGTCACAACCGGGATGGCGACCACTTCCTCTGGTTCTGATGCGGATTCTGCCGGGGCAGGGATGGCGGCGGACTCCGCGACATCGGTTACGGGCGCTGCGGACACGGGTTCCAGGTTGGCTGTTGCCAGGTCGAGTTCAACGGTGCCCAGTTCGGTTTCGATGACGCCGCGCAAGGCCGCCGAGACGGTTAGCGTCTGATCAACCGCGCGCAGGGTGTAGGTCGCGGGCGCATTAAGAGCACTTTCGGCCTGGCTGATGATCTCGCCATTTGGGCTGCGTACCGTCCATTCGACGCGCAGAGCGTCTGCGGGGCTCGGCAGCGCGGTTTCGCCGTCCACAGCCCGCGCGATGCCCGGCACTGTGCCGGGATTGTGCATATCCAGCCATACCACCCCACCCAAGCCGTATTGCTCGCGGAGCGCGGCGCGGTGCTGCAACGCTTCGGGCGTGGTCAGCCAGAAGGCGCGCACGAGCTCGTCGGCTAGCAGATAATGCACGTAGGGCATGTGTAGGGCATCGTCGTAGCCCAGGCGCGGTTCGTAAAAGCTCTCCAAATTCGCGGTGAGGGCCGTGCCGAGCGCTAGGCTACCGGGCGCGGTCAATTGCACGCCCGTGATGCCCTCCCAAGCGGTGCCCCAGGCTACTAGACGCGCGTCTCCTACAGCGGCGACTTCCGCACTGAGGGCCGAAAAGGCTATTCCGAGGCGCTGACGTTCGGCTTCGCCCGTGGCCCAGACCAATATCGCGTCTAGGTCGGCGGTGGGGTCGGTGGGCGTGCGCAGGATGAGTTCATCGGCGTATATACCGAGTGTACGCCAATCATACGCGCCGCCCGTCCAACCCGCGTCAAAGGTGGGCGCGGGCAAGAACAAGACCAGGGTGATCTCCTGCGCGGCTAACGCGGCGCTCAATTCGCTGACAAATTGCGAAAATGCATCGCGGTAATTCAAGGGCAGTTCACGATAGTCCAGCGCTACGCTGCGATAGCCGCCGCTGGTCGTGAAGGTCGCAATATTGGCGCTATGCGCGCGCCGAGTCTGCGCGCTACTGAGCACATGCTCAAGTGTCAGCGTATCAATAGCTTCGGGCGTGTCGTAATTGGCGATGAGTGGCACTTGATTCGGGTTGGCCTCGGCGGAGAGGCCGCCAGGCAGAATGCCACGTAAAGCGCCCTCGGGCGTGGGTTGCATCCCTCGGATGAATACGCGGTCGGCGGCGCTCAGGATGGCCGAGTCCGGACGCTGGCCTAGGCCAATATCCACGCTGCGCAGGGGCGTTACCGCCCCCGGCGCGACCCCCACCACGCAACGCGGCAGACTGGGCAAATCCGTCACGAGCGTGGGTTCCCCGGCCAAGCGTTGTGTCGGGATAAAACGCCAGCGCTCCTCTGAGCCGTATAGCCCATAAACATCCACGGTGGGCACGTCTTGGGGGATGGGCAGGCGCAGACCCACGCGCGGCGGCGGATCGCCTGCGGTGGTCAGCGCATAGGCATCGGTGAGGGGCGTCGTGTTACGCGGCAAGGTGTCGGCGGCTGCGCACGCGGCACTGGGGACATTCCCCGCGCGGTAAACCTGCGCCGAAATGGAGGTGACATCCACGCTGAAATCATCGCCCGGCGCGGCGGGGTCGATCTCCACAGTCAGGCCGCCCACGCTGATGCGCGGTTCGCGGGCCGTCAATACGGCGATGTAGGTTTCGTCTTCATTCAGGCCGAGGGCATCCAAGACCGGGTTAACTTGCGAAAGGGGCGGCAAAAAGAAGGCCAGCACCAACAATCCCCCCGCCATGACCAGCGTCCCCAGCACCAGTGCGACCAGCGCGGGCGTTATCAGCGGACGGCGCGGCGGTGGTGGGGTCGGGTTAGCGGGTTGGGCGTGCTTGCGCGCCATCACACGTTGCAAACGGTTATCAAAATCCGTATGGGCGTCGTGCGAGAAGGCTGCCGGGTCGGCCTGCACGGTCGGTCGCGCGGCAAAATCATCCGGCGCGGTGGCGACCGTTTTGCGCGCGTGTTCATCCGGTGCATCAATGCGCGCGAAATCGTCTGGCGAGAGTTCTTTTTTTTCCGGCATCTGATCGTGATCTGACATAATCTGTGCCTTTTCTGCGGTCATCCCGGCGGGTTAACAAGCCCACCGGGGAAAACAACGCGGCAGAGACGGTTCATCACTGCCGCGCGCGATACGATTGTGAGCGGCGAAGCCAGCTTAACGACGATTGATGATCGCCTGGCACGCCGGGCAAGAGCCATCCGGGCGGATCATGGCGTAAGCGCCCATGGGGTCGGAGCCTCCGGTCGTTTTATCCAAGTTCCAAATAATGAGCAGGCGCACGCGCGAGTCCCGCGAGGCCAGCGCGACCACATCCGCGAGCCAAGTTGCTTGTTCGGCCAGGGTGTTGTCGGCGCCCCAGGCAAACCCAGGCGACAGCGGGCCGAAGCCTTCCGGCGTCACATAGCCGAGTTCCGTGAAGCACACCGGCATATTGAACACACCGAAGTAGACATCCACCATCGCGGGATAGTAGCGGGTGTAATATTCGCTGCGCGGGTCGCCGCTGCGCGCGGTGGGCGGCACGATACCCTCATTATAGTGTGCGCCGACGCAGTCCATATATTGAGCGGCCCCGGCGGCGCGCATGCCTTCTAGGTAGGGGCGGTCATCACAGCCACCCGGCGTACAACCGCCAAAGAAGCCCGTCGGCGCGGGGGCTGCGCTGATGACGATGGTGTTGGGGTTGCTGCTCTTTATCGCGTTATACGACAGGGCCAGCAAGCGCGTATACATACCGGGGTCGATCATGCCGGAAGGCCATTCGCGATCCAGGTTCGGTTCGTTCCAAACTTCGATGGCATCTGCACCCAACGCGGCCAACCCGCCCACAAAATTGGCGTAATCTTGGAAGTAGCCGTCCGGGTCTTCGGCGATTTGCGAGGGGGTGTTGCCCACCACGCCCAGCAGCGAGCGCATGCCGTTCCCGCGAATCTCGTTGATGAGGCCCGCGACCGCCGCCGGGTTATCGCCCCGGTTATAGCGCACTTGGTATTTCATCCAGCCCATGCCCATTTGGCGCATCAGGCCGACATTGCCCGAGCCAGCGACGTGGGCACCGAAATTAAAGCCGCTGATGCTACCACCACCTGCGACGGGCGGCGGGGGCGCACCTGTGTTGTTGGCTGGCGCATTGGCTTCGGCGGGTTGCTCCGGCGCAGGCGCGGCGGTCGTCGGGTTCCCTTGGGCATCGGTGACGGGCAAGTTCGGGATGGGCGCATCCGCCTGGACGAGTTGGCTGGCCATCCAGCCTTGCGCGTTGCCAAAGCTGCCAAACACCCAACTGCTATCGGCGTTACGCCCGGTGAGTGTCACGCGCGTGCCGGCGGTCGTCCCACCAACGCGATTTGCGGCGGTGGTCGCTTGGGCGCGCACGTTGGCATCCGCGATCACCTGCGCGCCGATGCCACCTTCAGCAGGCGGGGGCGCGGGGGCATTCTCGGTTGTGTTTTGCGTGGTTTGTTCCGCCGGAGTATCCCCCGTGGTGGCCGGGGGCGCGGATGCAGCGCCGCTGGTTTCCGGCAAGCTCAGGATGGCGAAATCGCTCGGAAAGAGCAAGAAGGTACTATCCACCCAACCCGTAAGCCCACCATTCGAGGCGAGCACCCACAGTATCCCATCATTATCGTTGCTATCGCGCCCCGAGACGGTGACGGTCTGGTTTATGGTAAATTGGCCGACCACAGCGGCGTTTGCGGACGGGGTTTCGCGTACGTTCAGCGCATCGGGCACAACGGTGGCTGTGGCCCCCCCTTGGGCGGCAGTCATGGGGGCGATTGCCAACACGGCGACCCCGACCAAACACAAGATCATCAACTTTCGAACCATGGTTCACTCCCCAGAGTAAGACTTCAGTGGCTTTCATGTCATGCAATCGCGTCGTACCCAGTCCAGTCTGGGCGTCAAGTCCCGATAGTGGCTGCTCAGCGACGCAGGGATATTTTTTGGGTTCATTCGGACGGTAGTTTAGCATGGGGGGCTACCCGCGTGCAATACACATAGCACCATGCTTAGGCTACGTTTGCCTTATGCCCTGCGTGGGGATACAAGGTATGGCTGAGCGCTTTAAGGCCGCCCAGAGGACTCGTGCAGGTGGGTTTCATCTGGCGTTTCGAGGCATTCGCGGATGAGATGCGCCAGATGAAGGATATTCAGCGGCTTACCAACGAACTGTTGACCGCAGGCGGTCAGGTTTTCTAGCGTGCGCTTATAGCTGAGGTTGGCCGACATAAAAATGATTGGTGCGTTGGTGCGTTCGCGGATGAGCGGGCATGCATCCAGGCCATTGATGTCCGGCAGCATGATGTCTAGCAAGATCAAAGCGGGGGCTTGCGTATCCAGGTAATGTAGGGCGTCGGTGGCGGTGTAGGCCGCGTATGCGTCGTAATCACGTTGGCCCAAAAACATCGCGATCATATCCGCGATCCGTTCATCATCTTCGATCACTAAAATGGTTGGCGCCATGCGACACCTTCATGATAAGTTAAGTTATGGTTTGTCTTGTATCATAACATGCCCGGCGCTGACGTACGCCTTTTTTTAGTCTACGCTTATCTAACACAATCCTCACGGATGTGCCATACCTAGCGCCGGATGTCCAATCCACAAGAGGCCGTTTGTGCAGATTGTCCAATGCTGTTGCGCGGGTTAAGCCCCTGCTATATAGTGATGAGGAAAATGAGCCCGGCCATGCAGTGAGCGAGTATGCCGATGATTAGTGCGCCCCTTACCTTAGGTATCGAAGAAGAATATCAGATTATTGACCCCAAAACACGCAAGTTGGCCGCTTATGTCCAGAAACTGATGGACCGGGGGCGGATTGTGCTGGGCGATAAGATTAAAAACGAGTTCATGCAGTCGCAAATCGAGGTGGGCAGCGAAGTCTGCCACGACATCCACGAAGCGCGTGCACAGATCGTCCATTTGCGCTCGGCAGTGGCGGATTTAGCCACCGAGCATGATCTGGTGATCGCGGCGGCGGGCACACATCCATTTTCGCGCTGGCAAGACCAGCCCTTCTCGCCCGGCGATCGTTACGACGACCTGCAAAGCACCATGCAAGACGCCGTGCGCCGCTTGCTCATTTTTGGCTTGCATGTGCATATCGGCATCGGCAAAGACCGCGATGCCCAAGACCTGACCATTGATCTGCTGAACCAACTGCGCTACTTTCTGCCGCATATCCTCGCGCTTTCGACCTCCTCGCCGTTTTGGCACGGGCGCGACACAGGCATGAAAAGCTACCGCAGCCTGATTTTTGAGAATATGCCACGCTCGGGCATCGCGCCCGTCTTTCAGAGCTATTCCGAATACGACCAGTACGTAGATGTGATGGCGCGCGTTGGCGCGCTGGGCGGCGCGCGCAGCGCCAAGCTAAACGGCGCCAGCGGCACCAAAGACCCGACCAAAATCTGGTGGGATGCGCGGCCTCATCCGCATTGGGGCACGCTCGAAGTGCGCGTCAGCGACATGACCACCCGCGTGGAAGAAACCATCACCATTGCCGCGCTCATCCAAGCCCTGGTGGCCAAGCTGATTAAACTGCGCAACCAAAACCAGAGTTGGCGCATTTACCCCACGCATATGATCGACGAGAATAAATGGCGCGCCGTGCGCTATGGTGTTAAGGGCCAATTGATCGACTTTGGCCGCGCCGCCGAAGCCCCTATGCGCCAGCTGGCCGAAGAAATCCTGGATGTGGTGGATGATGTGCTGGATGAACTCGGCTCGCGCCAAGAAGTCGAGAATATTCTGAATATTGTGGATGGCGGCACCAGCGCCG
>DAOTVD010000056.1:0-9005 GCA_034437075.1 Anaerolineae bacterium | reverse complement strand
AAGCGCGACGACAACGCATACCCAAGCCCCCACCGATACCAACACGCCTAGCCCGACACCCACCAACACCCCGACCCAGACACCCACCGCGACAATTACCCCCACCCCCGAGGGATTGGCCGCATTCGTGACCGCCGAAAACCTGAATGTGCGCAATGGCCCTGGCGAAGATTTCGACATTATCGCGCATGTAGAGCAAGGCATCACCTTGCCCGTCATCGGGCGGGATGAAGACGGCTTCTGGCTGCTCGTAGAATATGACAACAACCAACAAGGCTGGATTTTCTCCGGTTTTGCCTCGCTAAATACCGACATTCAGGATGCACCGGATGTACAACCCACCCCGCTACCCGATTACACTCGCCTGGAAGGCGTCACCCACCTATGGCAAGCCTTCAACAACTGCGCACCAACCGCATTAACTATCGCACTGAGCTATTACATCGATAATTCAGGCTCTAACCGCGTGACACCCGTCATCGAATCGCGGCTAGACCACGCGACGAATTACCTGCGCCCCAACCGCAGTGGCGACGTC
Source organism: Anaerolineae bacterium (assembly GCA_034437075.1). Taxonomy (GTDB): domain Bacteria; phylum Chloroflexota; class Anaerolineae; order Aggregatilineales; family J027; genus DAOTVD01. The sequence continues at coordinate 8,467 of DAOTVD010000056.1, read as the reverse complement.
AGCGTGGATATTGCCGAGATGGTGCAATACGTGAATGATGAATTTCAGGGCGTGCGCTCAGTCTGGCGGATGGGCGGTAACTGGACGACCATCCGCCGCCTAGTGGCTGCTGGCTTCCCCGTGATTATCGAAACCGGGATTCAAGTCAACAACCCACCCCCCGGCCAACCCGGCGGATGGGCTGGCCATAATCGTGTGGTCATCGGCTACGATGGCGACGACATCCTGACCTACGATAGCTACCTGGGCCATGGCAACTTTGAAGGCTACCGCGTGAACCAGGATGTGCTCGACGCTGCCTGGCGCGAACTCAACCGCCATTACATGGTGCTCTACGACATCGACCGCGAAGACGAAGTCCGCTATATCATGGGCGCCGATTGGATCATCGCCAATAGTATCGAACACGCGCACCGCGTCGCGCTGGCCGAAATCGCGGCCAACGAAGACGGCGGCGACGCCGAGTTTTTCTCGCTGTATAACATCGGCAACACCTTCACTTACCTGGGCGACTACGACCAAGCGCTGGAATATTACGAAGCCGCGCTGGAACTTTCTGAGCCTTTTCGCATTTTTTGGTATCAATTCGGCATCTTTGAAGCCTATTACAACACCGGGCAATATGGCCAGGTGCGCTGGTTTGCGAACAACGCCCTACAAGGCATGGGTGGCAATGCCGCCGAAGAACTGTATTACTGGCGCGGGATGAGCTATGCGGCACAGGGCAATTTTGACAACGCGCGCGATGACCTGGAACGCGCCTTGGAATTCAACCCGCGCTACGACGCCGCCAGCGAGGCTCTGCAACAGATCGAGAGCGGCACCTATCAACCACCGTCATAATATAAAAATTTTATCAACGAGGGTCAGATTTCGCGCCGCGAGCGCGTCAAAAAATAACATCAAGCTTTCATGAGGAGCAAAACATGTCTAAAAAAATTACCGTCAACTGGGAAGACGGGCTATTTCTGAATGCCTACACCCCCAACCATGAAGCGCCCATCCCGCTCGACGCCGATGCGGAGGTCGGTGGGCAAGGCAAAGGTCACCGCCCCTTGCAAATGCTGTTGGTCGGGCTTGCCGGGTGTATGGCTATGGATGCGGTCAGCATTCTGAAGAAAAAACGCCAGGAATTTGATCATTTCCAAGTTTGGTTTGACCTGGATGAAATCGAACAGAACGCCGAACATCCGCATTATTACACCAAAATCGTTATTCATTTTGAGGCCGGCGGCCCGAACATCAGCGCGGAAGCCCTGGCGCGGGCCATCGAGCTAAGCTATGAGAGGTACTGCCCTGCTAACGCGATGCTGCGTGCCGTGGCCGACATCAGCTACGATTATCAGATCGTGCAGCCACAATCCTCGTCATAAATGGGGGGCGGACTGATCTTGCCGGACGAGGCGCAGCGTATAAGTGTTCACAATGATGCGCTGTGTCTCGTTGGGCAGGTTAAAAAGCTGCAAGGTTAAATTGTATTCCGTCGCGATGCGGGGTAAGCCCGGCGCGGTGATCGTACCCAGGGAGATGCGCTCGTAAGGTTCGGCCTCGATACCCCGTAGCGTATCATTCCAATGATGCAAGAATGTCTCGCCATCTGGGCTGGCTTCGCGCGGAAGATACCCCGTTAACGTGATTTTCAACACCCACCCCATCAAGCGCCGGGGCGAATCGTTCACGAGCACAAGATCGAGCAGCAAGGGTTGCTCTGCCGGAACGGCGCTGAGCCATTCGGCGGGCAAGCGCACCAGGGGCAAAATCCGCTGCGAGGCCACCGCCAGCGCCCGGTACCCTGCCTTGCGCACGCGGCGATAATCGACCACCGCTGTGGAAACCCCCGGCAAGGCATCTACAAACATATGCTGAAAATACCCGCCCGCGACTGCGCTATCGCTACGGCATGCTTCTAGCGCATATTTCAAAAAATGGGCTTGGTAATCTTGGCTGGCCTCAATAAATTCCGCAATGCTTTCGCCATCTTCGGGCATAGCGCCAAAACCCGCCAGCAGATGTTCGACATCGCCCCCTTCGGCCAGCGTTTGTAACGTCTCTAGGCCAGGATACGCGGGTGCGCCAAGCGCAAAGGGCAACGGTTCGTGCGGAAATGTGCGCAGAAAGTCTTTCAAGCGCGCAAAAATCCGAAATTCGACGGGTAACTGCGTGTTCAAATGCACATACCGACCGGGGTCGAGCGCGCGAATACGATCGGCGATGGCCTCATCGAGGGCACGATTTTGCTCCGTGGCTAGGGTGGGTTGCGCCCAGGGTGCCTCGGCATGCACATTCCAGGCGACAATGCTCCGATACCCGCCCAATTGGCGCACCATTTCTTCCGCCTGAGCCAGGGCCGCCGCGTGCACTTCTGGCGTATCCAAGTAGCCATCATAGAGCGGGAAGTCTTGCCAGACCAACATGCCGAATTCATCGCAAATATCATAAAAGCGCTCGGGCAAAATATGCCCATAAACCCGTATCGTATCAATATTGGCCTCGCGCATCATGCGAATATCTTTGATGAAATCTCGGCGCGTCATCGTTCCGGGGAAATGCGCCGGGATGTAAATCGTGCCTTGGGGTTTGAACGGCATCTCATTCAGCATCCAGGCCAGCGTTTCGGGGTCAATTTGTGCGCGTGGTTCGGCCAGCGGCGGGTACCAATCCTCAGCGGCGGGCGGTGCCGCGCAATCATACGGCACCAGCATCACGCGGCCCCAGATGCCGCCCGTATTGCGCGTCGCGAGCCGTTCATCGAACAAACGGCGCCAGGGCAAATAGGGCTGCATCAGAATGCCTTTGATAATGTGCTGCGCGGCGGGCGTATCCGGTGCTGTGGCCGGGCTTTCCACTCGGATGGCGATGACATTTTCACCCAGTGCAACATAAGACGTTACATCCAGCCGGAATTTGCCGAAATAGCCCGTGTGCGCCCCGGCGTGCTGCCCGTTGATATAGACATCGCAATGATAATCTACGCCTTCGCATTCTAACCACCACACCGAACACGCCTCGTTTTCCAGCATATCGAACGTCCGGCGGTACCAGGCAACGCCATCATGGTCGATGCCCTGAGCGCCCCAATGGCCCGGCACCTGCAAAAGTTGCCACGCGACCGCGTCCGGCAAGGCTGGGGCGGCCAATTGCGGCGTATCTGTGTTATCCTCGGAGAGCATGGCGCAAAAATGCCATTCACCGTTCAGGTCTATCGGGTACATCATCATGCTTGCCTCATCATCGCACATACTTCCCTCAACTATAGACAGCGAATAACCCGAAATGCAAACGGTTTTCCAACCAAGACATGGCGCAATTTTTATTCAAATTGTGATAGGCTTAATTTACAGCTAAGAAGCATTGACGTTTTATGGAAATACGTCCCTATACAGCCGCAGACGATCCGCATCTGATGGCCATTGAACAACGCTCGGCGCGCGGCTTTCCACAGCCTTTTGTGCATTTTCGCCGCCGTTTCATCGACCGAGCCGAACTGTATAGCAACCATTGCACCCTCGTGGCGGAAGACCGTGGCCAAATCATCGGCGTGACGAGCATCATCGTCAAAGATACGCTAATTGGCAACAGTCGCACCAAGATAGCCTATAGTTTTGATACGCGCGTCGCGCCGGAATATCGCCGCCAAGGTGTGGGCCATGCCTTGGTAGAAGAAAAGCTAAAATGGGCCAGAGACAAAGGCGCCGTAGGGGTTTATAGCCTCATCGTGACCACCAACCAAGCTTCTATGGGCATGGTGCAAAAATCGGGCTACCAGAAAATCCGCATCATTTTATACGCGCAATTCCAGCCCTACCCGCTCATCATCCCGCCCCAATATGAGCCACATTGCCGCAAAAACCCCAAAACCGACGAACCCCTGCTGCATACCTTCGATGGTCGCGATCTGTACGTGCCGCATGTGGCCCAGCGCGTGCAACACCTGGATTTTCAGCGCTGGACATTGGACGACGATTCCGGGAATCACGCCGGCCTGAGCGTCTACAACCAATCCAAGATTTACCTCAAAATACCTGCCGAAGCGCCCTGGCCCCAAACAGAGAGCGACGTCGAACGCTTGGGGCGCAATTTGCAAATTTTCGATGTCATTGGCCTGGAACACCCAGCCCTACTCAAAGATTTGTTCGACTGGGTGCGCGACGATGCCGTTACGAACAACGTCAATAAACTGACCTGGCTCATCGACCGCAACGAGACCTTGCCTGCTTTTATTTTTGATGACATGAGCTACCAGACCGATTATTGGCTGATGTATAAACCATTCGAAGACACCGACCAGCCAACCTGGGAGGGCCTGGTGTATCTTGACCCGCGTGACATCTGACCGTACACTGGCGGCATGATTGTTCCTGCCCCACACCCCGACCAACTCAGCCTGCACGCGCTGGCGCTCCCCTGGCCGCCGGACTGGCCGCACGTTTTCGGGCGCACCGCGCCGCTCGTGCTCGAAATTGGCTTTGGCCATGCCCGCTTTCTGACCGACCTGGCGCGCCAACATCCCGGCTGGAATCTCATCGGGCTAGAGCGTGCGCATGCGCCGCTGGCCTGGGCCGAAGAAACGCTACAAAAGCAATCACTGCCCAATATCCGTCTGGTAAACGGTGAGGGCTTAATGGCGCTGCATTGTCTGTTCGAACCCGCCAGCCTGGCGCGCGTTTACATCAATTTTTCAGACCCCTGGCACAAAAAACGCCATCGCAAGCGCCGCCTCATCACGCCCGAATTTTTGGCAACGCTGGCCACGCGCTTGCAACCAGGCGGCGATGTATACATCGCGACGGACATCGCGCAATACGCGGGCGAAATCGGCCTGGCGTTGGCCCGCACACCCGGCCTGCGCAACGCTTACCCCACGCCCTGGATGAGCCAGCGCGAGGGCGGCGTGCTCACGCATTACGAACGTAAAGCCCTGCGCGAGGGCCGCCCCTGCCATTATTTTCGTTATGTGCGCGATGCCAAACCCCTGCCCGCCTTACCTGTATACGAGGAACTCGCTATGCCCAATGCCACGTTGCACCTGCCCTTAGACGCAGACGCCATCGGCGCGGCCTTCGAACCGCACAGCCTGCAAACCCGCCAGGGCGAGCGCATCAGCAAAGTGATGCATGTGTACCAAGAACCCGACCAAGCGGTGCTGATGTTCGAAACGGTGATCGAAGAACCGCTATTCAGCCAGCGCTTGATGCTCAAGCTCTTACGCCACGCCAGCGGCGAATGGGGATTGGGTGCGGGCGCGGTCGGCTATCCACGAGCCACAGCGGGCCTGCACGATGCCGTCCGGCTCTTGGTGGATTGGTTGGTGAGCCTGCACCCCGAAGCGCACATCATCCAACACACACTACGCCCCCCAGACGCGGACTAGCGCAAATGCTCGGCAAAAAAGGCGCGTACCTGGTCTTGAAAATACCGATCCGTGTCGCCGCGCAGAATATGCCCTTGCCCTTCATACAAATAACAGCCCGGCGCTTGTTGCAAAGCGGTTAACCGTTCACATAAATCAATCGACCAAGCGACGGGCACATCGGCGTCGGCGTCGCCATGATGAATCTGCATCGGGGCGGTGATGTCCGCCAGGTAATGAATGGGCGAAATCTGGCGCAGGGTGCCCGATGCGGTGGCGAGTTCGGCGTTGCCTTCCTGGCCATTCGTCCAAAAATCGCGGATGCGTTCGTAATTCAAGCGCTCGTCGGCGCTCATGCTGCCATAAACCACCGCCGCATCAACATCGTTGCTGACAGTCAACACGCGCAGCACAATTCCCCCGCCCATACTATGCCCCCACAAGCCGACATGCTGCGGATCAGCAGCTTGAAGTGGGCCCGGTTGGCCGCCCTGCTGTTGTATCAGCCCCATCAGATTCAAGACATCCACCGCATAGCCTACCCGACTAAACAGCCCATCATCCGTGATGGCCGCCGAGGGAAAATGCCCCCGTAAATTCGGCTGCAACACCACAAACCCGGCCCGCGCCAGATCATCCGCGTAGCGCGTGGTATAGCTGAGCGTCTGATAACTGCGCGGCGGCACGTAGCCATGCACCACAATCACCACCGGGAACGGCCCTTCCCCCGCCGGGACGTTCATAAAGCCGTCGACATCATAACCGTCGCTGGGGTAATTCACGATATAGCGCGTGAAATCCGCATTGCGCTCAAATGTGTCCGTAATGACCAGCGATCCGGCGCCGTATTCGCGCGCGCGTAGCTCCGCGATGCGCAGCCCCGTGTAGGGATCATCGGTCGTCTGAGCCAGAGCAGCACCGACCAAGGAGATGCAAAAAAACAACAAGAGGATGAAGTGTCGCATGTGTTTTCCTTATTTTGCTCAGCAAGTCTGTTACCAACTATAGCGCATAGCGGGGAATCAAAAATGCGCGCATCGTAGACGATACGCGCACGATAATCAGCATATGAAAGGGTTAGTTGTTGCTTTTGCCGCCCAGCAAACCGCGTTTGCCATTGCCGATGGCAATGCGCATCGGCTTACTTTCCGGCTTGCGCGGGATGCGCAGCACGAGCACGCCGTTTTCGAAATTCGCGTCGGCATTGGCTACGTCCAGTGTGTCGGGAACGCTGAGCGTACGGCGATAGCTGCCGCTGAAGCGCTCGCGGCGGGTGTAGTTGCGGTCGTCGTCTTGCGCTTCGCGGTTGATCTCCGCGCTGATGGTCAGCGCACCGCTTTTGAATTCGATGTCTACATCGTCGGGATTCACGCCGGGCAAGTCCGCATGGAGTTCCACATAGTCGCCATGGTCGATAATGTCCATAGCTGGGGTGGCGCCGCGCTGCCATTCGGCGGGCCAGTGCGTCTGCACATCCTCAAAGAAACGATCCATCATGCTGCGCAGCGCAGCAAATTCAGAATTCGGATTCCAACGGGTTAGGTTATTCATGGTTATATCCTCCTCATGAAGCTCGATTCTTTACGTCACAAGGTATGTTTGCTCAACTGTCCATAGTATGCCCGCTGTGTGTATGAGCCGCGTCAACGCAACATAAAAGTTGCATCAAACAGTTTTAGAAGACCATCAGAGCTCGGAGGCGCGAATTGGGACATGTCATACCCTCTGACAAGCCACCATAAACATTAAGGATAACTTAAGGATATTTTACTTATAAAACGTTTTCGCTATAATACAATTAAATTTCATTTACCAGAATGTGCCTATGACTATACAACGCATCCAACAACGCACCCTGGAATATGATCCCGCCCCCGAGCGGGTCGTCGCGCTCGTCAATCCCGCCTCCGGAATTGGCACCGGGCAGCGCGTTATCGACGTGCTGCGCCAACGCCACTGGCCCGCCGATGTGACCGTCTTCGCGACATCTCCTGACCTGACCGGGCATCGCGCGGCCCTGGATTATGCGCGTGCAACTTACGCCGACCGCCTTATCGTAGCCGGTGGGGATGGCACTTTAATGGAAACCCTGACCGAGATGCTCAGCACTGGCCCGGCGATCCCGATTTGTATGTTACCCATTGGCACGGGGAATATCGTAGCCAATGACCTGGACATGCCGCGCCGGATTCTGCCCGCCTTGCGGCAAGCCTTCCGCACCGGGTGGCGGCGTTGGTGGGACATCGGACACCTGGAACCCAGCGGCCAGTTCTTTGCATTACGAGCCTCAACCGGGCACGAAGCCGCCACATTGGCCAATATGGACCCGGCGACCAAAAAGCGTTTGGGGACGCTTGCTTACGCCATGCCCGCTGTGCGCGAGCTCATCAAAGCCGAGCCTGTGACGTTCACCCTGACGATTGATGACCTGCCCCCCGTTCAATTACAGGGCATCACGGCTTTTGTGGCGGCCACCAGCCGCATGGTCAACTGGGTAGATTTTGTGCTCAGCCGCGACATCGCGCCCGATGATGGGGTGCTACATGCCGGCGTGGTACATCCTCAGAAGCTTCTGGCGAACTTGCCGCATATGGTCGGCTCAGCAGCCCTAGAAGCGCGCGACATCGTGACGACCTTTCCGGTCAAGCATCGCGTACGCATTGATGCCGACCCGCCCCAGCGCTGCCAGGTCGATGGCGAATGCCTAGAACAAAACACGCCACTGGTCGTCAACAATTATCCCGGCAAAGCGGCCTTCATCACGCCCTTGCGCATGAGAAAACGCTAAAGAAGCCTTGCCATCCCGCCGTGTGTGCTGCGAAACATTAGGGCAGATACCAGATGCACACACACGGAGACCCCCATGACCCAACCCTCTACCTATGTCATTATCGGCGCTACGGGCGGTATCGGCAGCGTCCTCACGCGCCAACTGGCCGCGCAAGGCGCCCAATTAATTATCGGCGCCCGCGACGCAGAAAAGCTGACAGCACTGGCAGACGAGACACATGCCACACCCCATCCGCTGGACGCAACCGATATTGATACCATTGAAGGCATCGTGAAAACCGCGACTGATGAATACGGCCAACTCGACGGTATCGTCAATCTGGTAGG
>DAOTVD010000055.1:0-2243 GCA_034437075.1 Anaerolineae bacterium | reverse complement strand
GGGGTAGGGCACCACGTCCGCGTCTAAGTACCAGGCCAGCGCGGCCCATAATCCCAGGAACATCCCCAGCCCTAGGACGATATTTCCGACTAATAAGAATAGGCGTTTCATCCGGCCAGCCCCAGCAACTCGCGTAAGTGATTGCGCATGGCGGTGTAGTCGGACGTTTTGCGGTAATGCAGCGCGCCGGAGGCCGGATTGTCCACGATGTGGGGTGATTCTTGCGGCGGTTGGCCGAGCACCATCACTTTTTGGCCTAGGATGGCGGCTTCGTCGATGGCGTGGGTCACGATGATGGTCGTCATATTGATTTCGCGGCGCAAACTTAAGATGAGGTCTTGCAAGCCTTCGCGCGTGGGCGCGTCCAGGCTGCCGAAGGGCTCGTCCATCAGCAGCAGATCGGGCTGTAAGGCCAGCGTGCGCGCGATGGCGACGCGCTGTTTTTGCCCGCCGGAAAGCTGGCCAGGGAATTGGCGGCGCAAATTCGATAAGCCCAGGCGCTCTAGCCAACCTTCGACCGTCTCGCGGACTTCGGCGCGGCTGGGCGGGTCTTCGCCCGGCGGGGTGTGGATGTCATCGCCCCCATAAAAGCGCCGGATACGCATGCCGAGCGCGACATTCTGCCAGACGTTCGCCCAGGGCAGCAGGCCGTAATTCTGCAAAATGAGGCCCGTTTTGGGGCGGGGGCGGGTCAGGGGCGCGCCGTCAATGTGGATGCTGCCGTTTGTGGGCTGGAGCAGCCCAGCCAGCAGGCGCAGCAGGGTCGTTTTGCCGCAGCCAGACGGGCCGAGCAGCGTCCAATCATCGCCGCGCGCGACGTGCCAATCGAAGGCGCGGAACAGGGGCGCGCGATCATCGGTTTGATACCCAAAATACAGATTCTGGATGTCGATCACAGCATCCCCTGTTCGGTTAGGCGGGCCTAATCGTCCGCTTCTTCTTCGCCCGCTTCTTCTTCGCCGGCTTCTTCGGTCTCGTCGTCGTCGTCCGCTTCGGGAACATCCGGCATGAAGGCGTCATTCACGCTATCACCATAGGCGGGCGGCTCGTCGATGATTTCTTGGCCGAGCATCCAAGCCATGTAATCATCCCACACGGCTTCGGTGGTGATGACCCCGCGCGGGAAGGCCGGAATCTCGTAGGTGGCCTGCACGGGCTCCGGCACGGTGGTGCGCTCGATGAACAGTTCGCGATAGGCTTCGGGGTCGGCGTTCAAATCCGCCACGGCTTGGTCCCACGCGCTGATGAAGCCCGCCACGGCATCGGGATTGTCGTCAATATACCCGGCGGTGAAGACCAGCACGGACTGCGAAAATTGGTTTTCAGCTAGCGCGGTATCATCCACGATGAGCGTCGCGCCGCCGCCAATGGCCGCCTGGGCCAGCGGATCGGGCAGGGTCGCGGCGGGCAATTCGCCCTCCATCAGCAATTGAAAGCGCACCGGGATTTGCGGGATAGCCTGCGTTTGGATGTCCTCCACGCCTTCGGCTTCCAACAGGCGGAAGGTTAGATATTCGATGATCGTCGCTTCGGACACGCCAATCGGCTCCCCGGCCAGGTCGGCGGGGGTCGTCAAGTCGCTACCCGGCGCGGCCAAAATGCGGAAGATGGGGCCATCTTCTTGCGGCACGCGCGTGGTATACACAATCTGCACGCGCGTTTCGGTCTCGTTGAAGAAGCCCACACCTGGGATGTCCGTAATCATGGCGTCGGCCTCGCCCGCCTGGATAAGCTGGTCGCGCTCCACGGGGCTGCTAACCGGGATGAATTCGACATTCACGCCCGCGCCTTCGAAATAGCCCGCTTCATCTGCTATGAACAGGGGCAAGGTATCCAACACCGGGATGACCGCCACGCGGACGGTGGGTGTCTCCTGGGCCGAGGTCAGCGGCAGGGCTGTTAATCCGATGGCCAGCACCAGCAAGGCGCTTATCAAAATGCGTTTCATTGATGTGCAATCTCCATACTTTTGTGTAGTGTAAGACGTTTAGCGCTCAGTGAACGCTTCGCACGTAGATCATATCGCATATGTGAGGTTTTGCACAAAGAGTTTTTAGGCTTTTCCAGAAAAATAATTACCCCTCCCCAACCCCTCCCCGAATTCAGGGAGGGGCTATTCTGCGCACGAGTAAGTTCTCCCCCCGAATTCGGGGGGAGCGAGAGGGGGGTAAAATCAAGCCGGTATCCTTTTCGACAAAAGCAATCGGTATACTTAAACCCTTGGAAAAGCCTTAGGGCATCAG
>DAOTVD010000054.1:0-7018 GCA_034437075.1 Anaerolineae bacterium | reverse complement strand
CCATCCGTGAGGGCACCTTCTGGGGCGGGCGTTCCGGCGGATAGATCAGTCACTGTGGCTGGCCCGCCCTGATCCGTGCCTGGGGGCAAGATTTCTGCTTCACCTGCGGGTTGCTCGTCGGCGGGTTCAGCAGGTGGTGGTGATGCCTCGTCGGCAGGCTGCTCGTCGGCAGGCTGCTCGTCGGCGGGTTCAGCAGGTGGTGGTGATGCCTCGTCGGCGGGTTCAGCAGGCGGTGGTGATGCCTCGTCGGCGGGCTGTTCTTCAGCCGGCTGAGCGGGCGGCGGATCATCCTCGGCGGGTTGTGCTTGCGCCGGAGCGCCGCCCGTACGCGGATACAGCGGATCGGCAGTCACCGGGAATAAGCCCACATCACAACGCGGCGTGGATACGGTATAGGGGCGGCTGTTGCCAATGGTGATGGTATAGACCGTGTCGCAGGGCATCCGGTTAATGCGCGCGGCGTTATTCTCCACTTCGAAGGACTCCTGGCCATCAAAACCAGGTTGCACGGTCATCTGATAGGGGCTGGAGCCTATATCGGCGGGCCACTGCAAACGAACGGAGTAATGCGCGACTTGCTCTTCGTTCAAGAAGTCGAACGTTGGCGCGGTGATCACCGCTTCTGGAAGGCCCGCCTCGCGGGTGCTGGGCAATGGGCCCCACTGCACCGCGCTCACATCGGTGATGTTTTCGGGCAGGCTGACGGGTTCCATGTTTTCTTCGACGCGCTGGAAAACCTGTAAAGTGCCGCGCGTATCGGCAGGGTCAGCCAGTTGAATGTAAGCTAGCGCGTTACCATCGGCGGTCCAATCTGCCGAAAAGCCCAGGTCACGATCTGGAATCGACCCCAAGGCCACGCGCGCGCCCTCGGTGCTCAGTTGCCAAACTTCGCTGGAGGCTATGTCGTTGCCAAAATCCCGGATGAAAAAGGCTGTGCCGTCTGCAATCGGTATAGCATGCGACAAATAACGCGGGCCGAGGCTGTCATCGCCCAAGGGAATCACGCGCTGGCTGTTGTTAACGTCCACGATAAAGCCATTGCCATTTGGCGAGTTCGGCACATCGCTCAGAATCATAGCGGTGCCATCCAACGAGAGCGCCGCGCGCCCATAGCCACCCGATTGAATATTACCTGTTCCGTCTTCGTTGAAGGGCAAACTTTGCTCGGTGTTCAGGTTATGGGCGATGACGCCTGTGGTGCCGTCGCCAAAATCCGCATCCAGGATGAGGCGGTCGCCGGACAAAGCCCATTCAACGCCAATGTACACCGTCGCGGGCGTGTTACGGATGCTGTTGAGCAAGAGCGTCCAGGTGCTGCTGTTCAAATCATACAGCCAGACCCCCTCGGCGGGGTCGGCGTTGCCCTCGGGCACCACGGCAATAACCGCCATTTGGGCCGCTCCAGGCGACACGGCCACACCTTGCAGATTGATGGCCGCGCTATCCAGCGGCCCGCCTGTTGTGATGCTGGTTTCGCCTATGTTAAGGCTGGTGGTCGTGGTGTAAACGACTTGGCCATCAGGCGTAATCTCAAAATCGGTCACGCCATCACCCGCGCTAATCTGTTCGATGGTGTTGGCCTCATCAATGCGGAAAATCTGCGCCGCGCCGTTCGCGTCTGGCGCCACGTAGTATAAATCGGCAGGAATCCCCTGGACAGCCATAGCGGGGAGTATCCCGAAAATGGCCAGGAAAATAAAAGTGGCAAACAAAATGCCCGTGCGCAATTGCATAGCTTGTCTCCATGTTCGCTAAAGTCGCCCTATAATGTAATCAACCGGGCTAGCCCTGGCAAGGTAGAGCCCTGAGGCCGTACGGTTGGCGAGGGGCGAGCGCGTCTATTCTGCGGTACAATGCAAAGTATGCCAACACCCTTCATGCACATACGCGCAGCCCATCGTTTTCTGACCGATTCTGAAGTCGCGCCTAACATCCGCGCTTTCTTGACCCAACCCGCGCATCTTGGCCCGTTTTTATTCGGGAATGTTGCGCCAGATGCGCGCGTATCGGGCGGGGTGGCGCGCGGCGAAACGCATTTTTTTGAATATCAATTGCCTATCACACCGCCGCAAGAGACCCTCTTTGCGGAGCATCCGAGCTTGCGACATGCCGCAGGCGCACAGCGCGCATTTGTGGCGGGCTACATCGCGCATCTGGCCATGGATGCCGTCTGGGCCGAGGATATGCTTTTCGCGCATTTTTACCATCAAGATTGGGAGAGTCGCGAGCATGGTTATATTATGCTGCATGTCCTACTCTGCGCGTTGGATGCCGAAGCCGAAGGCCAATGGCCGCCTCAGTATGGCGTCGCGCTGGCCGAAGCCGAACCCGCTGATTGGCTCCCCTTCATGAGTGATGAGGCGCTGGCCGCTTGGCGGGAGGTCATCGGGCGGCAGGTGCGCCCCGGCGGCCATAGCGAGACGATAGAGGTGCTTGGCCAGCGGGTACCGATTGGCCCGGCAGGCGTTCGCGACATCCTGAATGATGCCGAGCGCATGCAGCACGAAATCTGGCGCCGTGTGCCGCCGTCCCTTATCGCCGATATTCGCGAGAAAATGTACGCCGCCATGCGCGAAGTCGTCAGCGACTATTTAACGGCGGAGGGTGCTGCATAATGCATGTTGCGTTGAATGGCTGGTTTTGGGATCAGCCGTACACGGGCAGCGGGCAGTATCTGCGTGGTTTAGTGGCCGGGTTGGCTGAGCTTTGTCCTGATATCCGGTTGACGCTCGTCTTGCCCGCGCATAACCGTTCACCGCAAGATGTCCCCACTGGGGTGGCTGTCGCCCCAGCGCCCACACGCTTGCCCCGCAAGCTGGGCAAAATCTGGTTCGAGCAACGTGGCTTCCCGGCGACGGTGGGCCAAATCGGCGCGGATATTGCGCATGTGCCCTATTGGGGGCCGCCACTCAGCAGCCCAGCGCGTTTGGTCGTCTCGGTGCTGGATGTCATTCCGCTGGCATTGCGAGAATACCATGGCGGCATCGGTAATCAACTCTATATTAGCTTGGTGCGCGCGGCGGTCGTTGGGGCCGGGCATATCCTGACCCTTTCCGAGGCCAGCCGCAGCGATATTGAAGCGCAGTTGCACATCCCCGCTGAGAAAATCACGGTCACGTATTTGGCGGCAGACGAACGCTACATGCCGATTCCCCCCGACCCCGAACATGACGAGGCCGTTCGGGCTAAGTACGGCCTGCCGGACGAATTCGCGTTGTATATCGGCGGCTTTGATCGGCGCAAAAACGTGAATACGCTCTTGCTAGCCTGGACATATGTCGGCCAACCGTTGGGTGAGTTCGTGCCCTTGGTGTTGGCCGGGCCGCCGCCCACCGAGTGGGGCACGCCGCTTTTCCCAGATTTGCCCGCCTATAGCCGCGAACTCAACGTGGATAAATATCTTGTTTGGCCGGGAGCCATCGACGAGGCCGACAAGCCCGCGCTTTATCGCCTGGCCAAATTGCTGATTTATCCGAGTCTATACGAAGGCTTCGGCTTGCCGCCCTTAGAAGCGATGGCTTGTGGAACGCCCGTCGTCACGGGGAACGTCTCGGCTATGCCGGAAGTCGTAGGCGATGCGGCCTACCTGGTTGACCCGACCGACGCGCGCGCGATGGGCGGTGCCATCTTGGCCATGTTGGTGCAAGATGACCTGCATGAGCATATGCGTAACCTGGCGCGCGGGCGCGCTACGGAGTTCACCTGGCGCAAAACCGCCCAGCAGACGCGCGAAGTCTACGAGAAAGTGATCCGAGAATCATGAAGATTAGTGCATGGACGGCTATTGCCGCGTTTCTGACGGGCCTTGGAACTGGGTATCTGCTGCGTCAGCAACCTGCCGCACCGGCTCCGCCCGAATCCCCAGACATGTCCATGGATCAGCAAGCGGTTTGGGCCAATCAACGCCAGATGTTGACCCAACAGCAAACCCTCTTATCGGAATTGCGCGAGCTGCGCAGCGCGACCCAAGCCCATTACCAGGGACTTTTTGCCGAATTAGAACAAAATTATCGCCAGCTAGAAGCGCTCATCGCGCTGCACGGCCAGCTTGACTTTGTAGCGGCTCTGCCGCCGATGCGCGCCTGGGCCATTTCCCCGGATTTCGCCACGGTGCTTTTGACGCTGGTGCGGCGCCAGCGTCCGCAAGTGGTGTTAGAACTCGGCGCGGGGGTTTCCACGCTGATTATCGCCTATGCGCTGAAGGAATTGGGCAGCGGGCGCGTTATCGCCATCGACCATTTAGAAGCCCATGCAAGCCTTATCGGCGCCCAACTGGAGCAACACGGCGTGGCGGATGTGGCCGAAGTGATCCACGCGCCGTTGCAGCCCATCGAGATCAACGGCCAACAATGGCAATGGTACGCGCAGGATGCTCTAACCGACGTGACGCGCGTCTCGTTGCTGGTGGTGGATGGCCCGCCGCAGTATAACAGCCCGCATGGCTTGGTGCGCTACCCGGCAATGCCGCTCTTGTGGGAGCGCCTAGCCCCAGACGCGCTGATTATGCTGGATGACATCAAACGCACCGACGAAGCCGAAATCCTGCAACGCTGGCTGGCGGAATATGCCCTAGAGCCCTTACAACGCTTCGAAACCGAGCGCGGCGCGGCCCTCTTACGACGACGCTCGCCCGACGGCTAAAATACGCCCTGGGCATGTTTGGCCCACCCGAGGCGGCACAGTGGCGCATTTTGGGGTAAGATGCAAGTATTCGCCTCGGTAGGGTATAGGAGTTGGCCATCATGTTTCATAGATTACTTGCGATGTTACGCCCTGCGCCGGAAGACCCGCCGCCCGAACACGTCATCCACATCCCACAACAGACGCCCACACCTGGCTGGTCTAGCACAGCATCCGCCTGGCCGAGTGGCGCCTGGGTACATGAGAACTTCGAACCCCACCAAGCCACGACCCAAATCCCCGCCGAATTATTACGTATTCTGGATTACAGCGCCTAATGTGTGGTATCACGGGCGTGTTGGCTTTCGAGGCCGATTCGCCATTGGTCACGGGCGCGCTTATCGAGCATATGCGCGACACCATGCCCCACCGTGGCCCGGACGCTGCCGGGGTCTATCGCGGCCCGCATATTGCCCTGGGGCAACGCCGCCTGAGCATTATCGACCTCGCGGGGGGCGCCCAACCCATGTATGGCGACGATGAACAGATCGTCGTCCTCAACAACGGTGAGATTTACAATTATCATGATCTGATGGCGCGCTATGGCCAGGCAGGTTATACGTTTCGTACCCAGAGCGATACCGAAGCCATCTTGGGCGGCTATTGCGTGGCGGGGACGGATGTCATTCCGGCGCTGCGCGGGATGTTTGCCCTCGCTATCTGGGATGCACGCGAGCAAGCTCTGTATTTAGCGCGCGACCGGGCCGGGCAAAAACCCCTCTATTATGCCCAACTGCCCGCAGGCTTCTTTTTCGCGTCAGAGATCAAAGCCCTGTTGGCATACCCCGACATGCCGCGCGAGATCGACCCCCATGCCCTGCACGATTACTTCACGTACCAATCCATCCCCGAACCGCTGACTATCTTCCGGCATATTCGCAAGTTGCCGCCGGGGCATTGGCTGCGCTGTGACCTCTCTGGCAGGGTGACAATCCAGCGCTATTGGCGTTGGGCCGCGCACGACGCCCCCACAACAACGCTCAGCTATCCCGAAGCGGTGGAAGCCTTGCGCGAGCAACTCGCAGAAGCGGTGCGCCTGCGCCTGATTAGCGATGTGCCCTTGGGCGCGTTGCTCAGTGGCGGGGTCGATTCGGCGGGGGTGGTCGCCATGATGGCCCGCGCGGCTTCCGGCCCAGTGCGCACCTTTACGATTGGCTTCGCCGGAACAGACGACGAACGCGCCGCCGCGCGCGAAAGCGCGGCCATGCATGGCGCCGAGCACACCGAGTTGGTCGTGCAGCCCGACCATATTCGCGATATTCTGCCCCAGCTAGCCTGGCAATATGACGAACCCTTTGCGGATACCTCCGCCTTGCCGACCTATTACGTCTGCAAGCTGGCCCGCCAGCATGTGACCGTCGCGTTGGGTGGCGATGGTGGCGACGAAGCCTTCGCAGGCTATGCGCGCTATGCCAAACTCTTGCGCTTCGATGGTGACTATGCCTCTGTGCGCCCTTTTGCGCGGGCTGTCGTCAACCGGGCCGGAATGGGCGTGCAAGGCATACGTACCCTGCGCCTTTTGGCCGTTTCGCCCGCCGAGCGCTACCAGCAGATGCACACACTATGGGATGCTGCCGGGCGCGCACGCTTGTTGCCCGGCCAGCCGAGGGGTGGACGCGGGCGCATTGCAGAAATCATGGCGGGTGTAGCCGGAGACTCCCACCTGCGGCGCGCGCAAGTGGCCGATTTCGAGGTCTATCTACCCGCGACGGTGCTCGCGAAAGTGGATCGCGCCAGTATGCTCAATTCGCTGGAAGTGCGCGCGCCGTTTCTGGATCATGAACTGCTCGATTTCGCAGCCACGTTGCCGCCCGAGTGGCTGCTGGGTAAGCGCGTCCTCAAAGATGCGCTACGCGGTAGTGTCCCGCCGGGGGTGCTCACCCGCCCCAAGTCCGGCTTTGGTGCGCCGTTGCATCACTGGTTCGCGGGCGATTTTGGCACGTTCGCGCGTGACATTCTGCTGGACGACGCCACGCGCCGCCGGGGTTGGTTTGATGTCAGCTACCTGGAAAAGCTGCTGCAACGCCAGGCGCGGCCCTGGGGCGAACTGACGCAAGCCCTATGGGCGGCGCTTATGTTCGAATTATGGTTCCGAGCGTACGACATCCAGGGCTAATACATCAGTATCTGACGTTACGCACTCACTTAGGCTTTTCCAAGTATTTAACTATGCCGCTTGCTTTTGTCGAAAAGGATACCGGCTTGATTTTACCCCCCTCTAGCTCCCCCCGAATTCGGGGGGAGAACTTACTCGTGCGCATAATAGCCCCTCCCTGAATTCGGGGAGGGGCTGGGGAGGGGTAATTATTTTTCTGGAAAAGCCTTAGAATCCAAGGGG